>JBFHKO010000204.1:0-4393 GCA_041595355.1 Aeromonadaceae bacterium | reverse complement strand
GCAGCCGGCAGGCCGGCGAGCCGGTCACGCTGGACTGAGACGAGGAGGCAACATGAGCCCATTGGAGCTCGACGCGGCGACACCGGCCGCCAAGCCGGTGATCGACATCTACTATTGCCGGCAGTGCAACTGGATGCTGCGCGCCAGCTGGATGGCCCAGGAGCTGCTGCATACCTTCAGCGAGGAGCTCGGCAGCGTCAGCCTGCACCCCGATACCGGCGGCCACTTCGAGATACGGGTCGATGGCGTCAGCATCTGGGAGCGCAAGCGCGACGGCGGCTTCCCGGAGGTCAAGGTGCTCAAGCAGCGGGTACGCGACCGCATCGACCCCGAGCGCGATCTGGGGCACATCGACCGCCCGCGCTGAGGCGGCCGCCTGGGGCCATCGCCCGGGCAACGGGCACGCCCCCGCTCGGGGGCACCTTCAGTCCTCGTCCTTCTCCAGGGTCACCGGCGTCACGAAACCCGGCGGCTTGATGGCCAGCACCGAGCAATCGAGCTGACTCAGAATCGCCGCCGCCGTATTGCCCATGATGAACCCGGGAACACCGGTCCGGGCCACCGTTCCCATGACCACCAGATCGGCCGATATCCGCTTGGCCAACGCAGGAACTTCCTTGCGCGCCCCGCCCTTCAGCAGGTGTGTGACGGGTTTAAGATACGCCACGGCATCCGCTCCCAGGTGCCGACGCATGTCGGCCAGCAGCAACTGCAAGCCCGATTCGTGCTGCAGACGCACCTGTTCCACATAGGCGAGGACCTGCTCCTCCGGCATATGCATGGGGGCACCCTGCATGATGCTTTCGCCGATGGCCACCCAGGCGTGGGCGATGTGCAGTTCGGAAAAGTCGGCGAGCGCCAGGGAGCCGGCCATGTCCACGATCTGCCGGTTGAGCCCCCGGCGTGTTTCCAGCTCCGCCGCCGGGTAGCCGACATCGAGATCCACCGCCGCCAGGATGCGCCGAAAGGCTGCCGGGGCCTGAGGCTTGATGAGCCAGACCGGGCAGGGGCACTTTCGCAGCAGCTGCGTGTCGTCGCTGCCAAGCAGCCGATCCAGCCAGTCTGGCGCCGCAGGGGACTTGAGCACCAGGTCGTGACCGTTGCGCAGCACCTCGCGGATGATTTGCATAAAAGGCGTGCCAATCAACACCTTGATATTGATTTCGACCCGGGCGCGGTAGGGTGAGCTCAGGGCCTGCAGCGCCTGCTCCTCGGCACTCACCATCATGGCCTGGAGGGCATCGGCGGAGAGGGGGGCCTGCTCCGGCATCCAGATCCCGGCCGTGACCGGCTCAATCACGCCGACCAGTGTCAGGCTGGCCTGGTTATTCTCCGCCAGCAGGACGGCGCGCTCCAGCGCCGACTGGCATGTCATGGCGCGTCCCAGTACGCACAGGATATTCTTGAACCGCGTCATTGCTCGCCCTCCATCCAACGACCAACATGCACCGGGGCAGACAGGCCCCCTTTCCGAGCCGGCCATTCAGGTGGCCGCCTCCGGTGGTGTCTGTTCCAGCAAACGATCTGCCGCCTCGCGTGCGGCATCGGCAAACGGCACCAGCACCAGCTCGGCTCCCGCCAGCGTCAGCCTGGCCACCTCGGCCGGGGCATGCGCGGTCACGGCGATCCCGCCCTCGTACCCCAGCCCCTTCAGGGTATGGATCAGCACCTGATTGACATGGCACTCGCGCACCGTGCTCAGCACCCATCGGGTCTGAGGCAACGGCAAGGAGGCGATGAATTCGGGATCTTCGGCGTCGCCAAACAGCAGCGGATGCCGCATGGCATCGCCCAGCCGGGCCAGCTCCGGATTGTAGTCGACGCCCAGCACCTGGCAGCCCCGCGTACGCAACACCTGGGCAATGGCGGACCCGTAACGCCCCATCCCGAACACGATGACCTGCATCCTGCCCGCTGCCGTGCTCGACTCCCCCAACTCGAGCTCCCGGTGGGGGTGGCGGCGCTCGAAGTGACTCAACCAGGGGGCCAGCCATGCATAGATCGGATGGGAAAACAGGATCAGGTAGGTGGAGGCGCTGATGGTGATGAGGCCGACCAGGGTGATCAATCCCAGCGTCTCGGCATCGATATGACCCAGGCTCAATCCCAGGGCCCCCAGGATCAGCGAGAATTCGCTGATCTGCGCCACGGTCAGCCCGGCCAGGAAACCGGTGCGCTTGCGATAGCCCAATGCGCCCATGATCAGCATGACGATCAATGGATTGCCGACAAGCACGAACAGGGAGAACACCAGCGACTCCAGCAGGCTGCTGCCCAGCAATCCAAGATCCAGCCGGGCGCCCAGATCGATAAAGAAGAACAGCAGCAGAAAATCCCGCAAGCTGACCATGCGTGAGCCCACCGCATCCCGATAGGCGCTGGAGGCCAGGGAGACCCCGGCCGCGAAGGCGCCCACCTCCTTGCTGAACCCCAGCAGGGCCCCCAGGGTGGCCAGGGCCACGGCCCAGGCGATGCCGAACAGCACCAGCAATTCCCCGGAGCGGACCAGCAGGCGCAGCAGGGGCGGCAAGAGGTAGCGCATGAACAGAGCGATGGCCATGACGGCCGCCACCGCCTTCGCCAGCATGGCCGCGGCGGCCTGAGCCACCGAGGTTGCACTGGCCTCGCCCAGGGCATTCAGGCCAATCATCACCAGCACCACCACCAGATCCTGCACAATCAGAAAACCCAGGGCGATGCGTCCGTGCAGGGTATCCACTTCGCGCTTGTCGGAAAGCAGCTTGACGATGATGATGGTGCTGGAGAAGGTGAGCGCCACGGCCACATAGAGGGCCGCAATAGGCGTCATGCCCAGCGCCAGGCCAATCAGATAGCCGATCATGCTGGTGAAGATGACCTGACCGAGCCCGGTCGCCAGGGCCACGGGGCCCATGGTGCGGATGATATGCAGATCCAGCCTGAGCCCGACGACAAACAACAACAGGGTGATGCCCAATTTGGCCAGCAGATCGATACTGTCGTTGGCGCTCACCCACCCCAGCACCGAGGGTCCGACCAGAACACCGACCGCAATGAAGGCCACGATCAGGGGTTGTCGCAGGCGCATGCCCAGCGCCCCCACCCCGACGGCCAGCAACAGCAACATCGCCATTTCGGTGAACACATCCGTAAAGGTGCCCATTCAGCGACCTCCGTCACGGTCGAGGCGGCGTCGCAGCCACTTCTCGGCCCCCACCACCCCGTAGATGACCAGGCTGCCGCCCAGCACCCCCAGCCACTCGCCGATGCCGACCGGCGCGCTGCCGAATAGCCGGTTCATGGCCGGTGAATAGGTAAACCCCAGCTGCAACAGGGTCATGAGCACCACCCCCAGCACCAGCCAGGGGTTCGAAAACAGCCCCAGCTTGAACATCGAATAGCGCAGCGAACGGCAGTTGAACAGATAGAAGAGCTCGCCGAAGACGAACATGTTGACGGCCACTGTCCGTGCCGCCTCCGCACTCCGCCCCTGCTGCAAAGCCCACTCGAACAGACCGAAGGCCCCCAGCAACAGCAGCAGACTGACCGTGCCGATGCGCAGTGTCAGCGCCCGGGTCAACACCGGCGCCTGGGGCGAGCGCGGCGGGCGTCGCATGATCCCCGGCTCCCTGGCCTCGAACGCCAGCATCAGCCCCAGCAACACGGCGGTGGTCATGTTGATCCACAGAATTTGTACCGGGGTGATGGGCAGGTTCACGCCGGCAAAGACGGCGACCAGTATCACCAGCCCCTCGCCGATGTTGGTCGGCAGGGTCCAGGTGATGAACTTGACGAGATTGTCGAACACCACCCGCCCCTCCTCCACCGCCGCCTCTATGGTCGAGAAGTTGTCATCGGTGAGCACCATGTCCGCCGCCTCTTTCGCCACCTCGGTACCCCCTACCCCCATGGCGACGCCGATATCGGCCTGCTTGAGGGCGGGGGCGTCGTTGACGCCATCGCCGGTCATGGCCACCACATGGCCCGCCGCCTGCAGCGCCTTCACCAGGCGCAGCTTCTGCTCGGGGGCGACCCGCGCAAATACCGATGCCCGCTGCGCCGCCGCCACCAGTTCATGATCGGCCAATTCGCTGAGCGCCTGGCCGACGATGGCAAACCGCTGGGACTCGCCATCCGCGCTGCCCGGCAAGCCAATCTGCCGTGCTATGGCCGCGGCGGTGGTCACATGGTCGCCGGTTATCATCTTGACCTGAATGCCGGCCTGCCGGCAGGCGGCAACGGCGCTAATGGCCTCCGGGCGCGGCGGATCCATCATGGCCTGCAGGCCGAGAAACTCGAGCCCCTCCGCCACCTCGGCATGCGTCACCGCAGGGGTGCCTCGCGGCACGGCCTTGCTGGCAAAGGCCAGCACCCGCAGTCCGTGCGTCGCCAGCGCTTCCACCCGGGCCTGGAT
>JBFHKO010000203.1:0-4448 GCA_041595355.1 Aeromonadaceae bacterium | reverse complement strand
CTCGGCCCAGGGGCTGGCCCGCAAGCGCTCCGAGCAGTGGTTCCGCAACCGGGGCATCAGCCCCAACATCTACGCCGAGGTGGCCGGTAACGAGGCCATCGTCAGCATGGTGGCCCTGGGCTGCGGGGTGGGGCTGGTGCCGGCCGCCGTCATCGATCACAGCCCGGCGGGGGACAAGGTCCGCATCCTGGAGGTTCGCCCGGCCCTCAAGCCGTTCGAGGTCGGCCTGTGCGTACAGAAGCGCCGGCTGGACGAACCCCTGATCCGCGCCTTCTGGGAGACGGCCCAGCAGCGGACGCCATGAACGGCGGCCAGCCTGCCCTCAGGCGCCCGGCTCCCGGGCCTGCAGCAACAGGCAGGCCATGATCAGCCCCATGCCCAGGCACCCGGCCAGGGAGAGACGCTCCCCCACCACGGACACGGCCAGCAGGGCCGCCACCAGCGGCTCGAACAGCGTCAGCAGGGTAGCCTTGCTGGCGTTGACATGCCGCAGGCCAAAGCCGTAGGCCAGGTAGCCGATGAACATGGGCACCAGCGCCATGTAGCCGATCACCAGCAGGTTATTCACCCCGGAAAAAAGGTGCTCGCCGGTGATCAGCAGGGAGGGAATGAGCAGCAGGGCGCCCAGGCCAAACAGGCTGCCCATGGCCGATGCCGATTGAACACCCCTGTCCATCAGGCGCCTGGCCACCCAGGAGTAGAGGGCATAGGTCAACCCGGCCAGCAACCCGAGCAGCATTCCCGCCAGCCTCGGCCCCTGCTGCTGCAAAGGGGCGTGACTGAGCTCGCCCGGCTCCATGAGCAGCATCACCCCTGCCACCCCCAGCACCATGCTGACCAGCCAGCGCCGGCTGATGGGGGGTTGGTGGCCGAAAAACGACTCGATCAGCAGGGCAAAAAAGGGCGCGCTGGCAATGGCAATGACGGTGCCGATGGCCACGCCAGCCAGGTGCATGGCACTGTAGAACGCCAGCGGGTAGATGGCGATGGCCAGCACACCCAGCCACAGGAGCCCTTTCATCGCCAGCAGCCGGGCCAGGTCACGCCGGATCTGCCGCCTGGCGCGCAGAGCCTGAAGCAGCCCTCCCACCCCCATGGCAAAGGCGCCGATGGCCAGCGGGCTGAGCTGGCTGGAGAAACTGGCCGCCGTCCCCGTCGTGCCCCACAGCAGCGCCGCCAGCAACACCGCCAGCCTGGCCATGGCCTCCTGAGTCCTCGAATCGTCGCCTGAAAACATGCCCATTCCCCATGCTGTTCGTCCTCGATCTGGCGGCAAGGATAGGGGAAAAACAGGTGGCTGAATGTGCCGAACAGACGCTCTTGTTGCTCGAAGAGGCCAAGCTGCCGGCCCCCGCCGCGGCAGCGGGGGCGGCTAACGGCAAAAATGGCGCGGCGAGAGACCGAAATGGCGCGAGAACCGGCGGCTGAAGGCGGACAGGTCGCCATAGCCCACCTGCTCGGCGATCAGCTGCACCGGCAAATCCGTATGGGTCAGCAAGGCCCGGGCCTTTTCCATCCGCTGGCGGATGACGTATTGATGCACGCTGCAGCCCAGCTGCTCCCGGAAGCGCTTCTTGAACTGGGTCGGACTCAGGCAGGCGATGGCCGCCAGGGTGGCGATCTCGAGACGAGCACAGAGGTGCTCGCCGATGAAGATCTGGGCGCTCCGAATGCGCGGATCGAGGCAGCTGGCGCGGCCCTGTTTTTCCAGCAGCTGACAGAATACCTGGCATACCGACGCCTCCAGAGACGAGTCCACCTGATATTCAAGCTGTTTTTCCACAAACAGCAGATAGCTGAGCAAGGGGGGCGTGATGGGAAGCAGAGGGCGCTCGGCCGCCAGCAGGGAAGCCGGCAGCGTCTCCAGATCCGCGACAATGAAACGGGCCGACTCGTCGGCACGAAAGTGGTGCAGCTGGCCCGCCCGGATGATGACACACTCCCCCACCGCCACCTTGCCCGTGAACCCCTGCAGCTCGATGCTGATGGCCCCCCGGATCGGCAGCACCAGCTGATGGTGGCGGTGGGCGTGTCCCTGCCGTTGCCGGCTATAGGTACGGATGCTCAGGTGGTTGCTCATGTCCATTCGCCAGAATAGAAAAGCGATAGCCTAATCGGATCCCGGCCCCGGCGACAAGCCGCCCACCGACCCGACAGGCGCCGAGCGGATTCGGCCCGCTCGAAGCGGCGGCCCCGGCATCCAGACCAGGACCGCCGGACACCCCCCCTCCGCACCGGCGGGAAGGGCCCCCGCCGGCGGGCCCAATGCAAAAAATCGTGCCCCAGCGCAAGGCTGGCTGCCATTTTGCGGGGCAAAATCGGGTCCTGAACGTGTACACTAGGACCGGTTTTATGCCCGTTCAGCGGGCCCCGCATTCACCTGACGGCGCTGGCGCCCGGCCATGACGGCGCCCGCCCGGAACGAATCAACCCTCGACGCACAGGAACCACTGCTCCTATGAAAAACATCAACCCGACCCAGACCCAGGCCTGGAAGGCACTGCAAGCCCACTTCGCCGCCAACCAGGATCGCCAGCTCAAGGATCTGTTCGCCGCCGATCCGGCCCGCTTCGACGCCTTCTCCACCACCTTCGGTGGCGACATCCTGGTCGACTACTCCAAGAACCTGATCACCCAGGAAACCCTGAGCCTGCTCATCGACCTGGCCAGGGAGACCGACCTGGCCGGCGCCATCGAATCCATGTTCAACGGCGAGAAGATCAACCGTACCGAGGGCCGCGCCGTGCTGCACGTCGCCCTGCGCAACCGCTCCGACCGCCCCATCGAGGTGGATGGCAAGGACGTGATGCCGGACGTGAAGGCCGTGCTGGCCAAGATCAAGGGCTTTTGCGACAAGATCATCTCCGGCGAGTGGAAGGGCTACACCGGCAAGGCCATCCAGCATGTGGTCAACATCGGCATCGGCGGCTCCGATCTGGGTCCGGTGATGATCACCGAGGCGCTGCGTCCCTACAAGAACCACCTCGAGATGCACTTCGTCTCCAACGTCGACGGCACCCATATCGCCGAGACCCTGAAGAAGGTCGATCCGGAAACCACCCTGTTCCTGGTGGCCTCCAAGACCTTCACCACCCAGGAAACCATGACCAACGCCCACAGCGCCCGCGACTGGTTCCTGCAGGCCGCCGGTGACGAGGCCCATGTGGCCAAGCACTTCGCCGCCCTCTCCACCAACGGCAAGGCCGTGGCCGAGTTCGGCATCGACACCGCCAACATGTTCGAGTTCTGGGACTGGGTCGGCGGTCGCTACTCCTCCTGGTCCGCCATCGGCATGCCCATCGCCCTCTCCCTGGGCTTCGAGAACTTCGAGGCCCTGCTGCAAGGCGCCTTCGAAATGGACATGCACTTCGCCACCGCCACCTTCGAGCAGAACGTGCCGGTGCTGCTGGCCCTGATCGGCATCTGGTACAACAACTTCTACGGTGCCGAGTCCGAAGCCATACTGCCTTATGATCAGTACATGCACCGCTTCCCCGCCTACTTCCAGCAAGGCAACATGGAGTCCAACGGCAAGTGCGCGGATCGCAACGGCAACAAGGTGGACTACCAGACCGGCCCCATCATCTGGGGTGAGCCGGGCACCAATGGCCAGCACGCCTTCTACCAGCTGATCCACCAGGGCACCAAGCTGATCCCCTGCGACTTCCTGGCGCCGGCCATCAGCCACAACCCCCTGGGCGACCACCATCCCAAGCTGCTGGCCAACTTCTTCGCCCAGACCGAGGCGCTGGCGTTCGGCAAGAGCAAGGAGCAGGTGGAGGCCGAGTTCCTGGCCGCCGGCAAGACGTTGGAGCAGGTCAAGGATCTGGTCCCCTTCAAGGTGTTCGACGGCAACCGTCCGACCAACTCCATCCTGTTCAAGCAGCTGACCCCCAAGACCCTGGGCTCCCTGATCGCCATGTACGAGCACAAGATCTTCGTGCAAGGCGCCATCTGGAATATCTTCACCTTCGACCAGTGGGGCGTGGAGCTGGGCAAGCAGCTGGCCAACCAGATACTGCCGGAGCTGGGCACCGACGCGGCCATCAGCAGCCACGACAGCTCCACCAACGGCCTGATCAACACCTGGAAGACCTGGAAGGCCTGACAAGCGCCCATCCTTTTCTTCATCAACATGACAACGGGCCCTCACGCGAGGGCCCGTTTTTGTCTGCGCAGGGTCTGCGTGGATCACCACATGGTCACAAAGGTTTTGCGGGGAAATGAAAGCACGGTGTTCTGAATGCCACAGACAACAAAAAGCCCTTAAGCTTCATCAGCTTAAGGGCTCTTATTAGTGGCGGAGTGGACGGGACTCGAACCCGCGACCCCCGGCGTGACAGGCCGGTATTCTAACCGACTGAACTACCACTCCGCATGTCTTGCTGCGCTGGCTGAACAACGGGTCTTGTCGTTCGCGCTTTTTCTTTTCGACCTCGCGGTCAAAT
>JBFHKO010000202.1:0-4460 GCA_041595355.1 Aeromonadaceae bacterium | reverse complement strand
TGCGCCACGCCCTTGCGGCGCGGTTGATCCCGTGACGCCGCCTCGCTCAGGCCGCGTCTCCCTCTGGCAGGGAGCCCGACGCCCCCTCCTCCACCTGGGCACGCATGCTTGCAAACGCCGCCTGCATGCTGCCTGACGGCGCCTTGTCCAACAGGCTGACCAGCACGATGGCCACGCCGGCGAGCACAAAGCCGGGCACCATCTCATACAGCCCCAGCCAGGCGCCATTGCGCCAGACAATGACGGTCACGGCGCCCACCAGCATGCCCGCCAGGGCACCGTTGCGGGTCATCCGCGGCCAGAGCAGGGAGAGGAGCACCACGGGGCCAAAGGCGGCACCGAAGCCGGCCCAGGCATACCCCACCAGCCCCAGGACCCGGCTGTCGGGATTACCGGCGATGACGATGGCCATCACCGCCACCACCAGCACCATGAGACGTCCGCACCAGACCAGCTCCCGCTGACTGGCATTGGGGCGCAGGAACGCCTTGTAGAAATCCTCGGTCAGGGCGGACGAGGAGACCAGCAGCTGGCAGGAAAGGGTGCTCATGACGGCCGCCAGGATGGCCGACAGCAGTATGCCGGCGACCCAGGGATTGAACAGGACCTGGGCCAGGGTGATGAACACGGTTTCCTGGTTGGCCAGCACGGGCGCGGCCTGATCGGGGTGGGCGGCAAAATAGGCAATGCCGAAGTAGCCCACGGCAATGGCGCCGGCCAGGGTCAGGATCATCCAGGCCATGGCGATGCGGCGCGCATTGGGAATGGTCTTCACCGAACTGGCGGCCATGAAGCGGGCCAGGATGTGCGGCTGGCCCATGTAGCCCAGCCCCCAGGCCAGCAGCGAGACGATGCCGATGGCCGTGGTACCGCTGAAGAGATCCGTCGCCTGGGCATTGACCCCCTCGATGGCGCTCAGAGTGGCCTCCAGGCTGCCCAGGGAGAGCAGCACCATCACCGGCGTCACCAGCAGGGCGAAGATCATCAGGGTGGCCTGCACCGTATCGGTCCAGCTGATGGCCAGGAAACCTCCGACGAACACATAGGCGACGGTGGCCGCGGCCCCGGCCCAGAGGGCCAGATCGTAGTCGAAGCCGAACGTCTGCTCGAACAGCCGTGCACCGGCCACCATGCCGGACGCGCAATAGATGGTGAAGAACAGCAGTATGATCACGGCCGACAGGATACGCAGCAGCCGGCTGCGATCCTCGAAGCGATGGGTGAAGTAATCCGGCAGCGTCAGCGCGTTATTGGCAACCTCGGTGTAGACCCGCAGGCGTCCGGCCACCAGCTGCCAGTTGAACCAGGCACCGACCACCAGCCCGATGGCCAACCAGCTCTCGGCGATCCCGGAGACGAAGATGGCGCCCGGCAACCCCAGCAGCAGCCAGCCGCTCATGTCGGAAGCCCCGGCGCTCATGGCGGTGACGAAACTGCCCAGGCTGCGACCGCCGAGAATGTAATCGGAGAGGTTGCGGGTGTAACGCCAGGCGGCAAAGCCGATGGCGAGCATGGCCAGTATGTACACGACAAAGGTGATACTGGTGGGGTTGTTGAGGCTCATGGGCAGTTTGGCTCCTGCAGAAAACACAAAAAAGAAGGGATTTTGCCGCCTGCGGCCACGTCCGGCAACCCGAAATGTACGCCCGCAGGCGCCACTCCGTCGCCATCCGCCCCCCGGACAGCAAAAAGCCTGCATCGCTGCAGGCTTTTTGATTAGCGTTTCGACATGCCGTTACAGGCTGGTCTGCACCCGGGCATGCAGCTCCTGTACCGAGCTGACACTGGCGGTCTCGTCCACCGGAATGGCCTGGCAGCTGGCAAAACCGGCGTTCAGGGTGGTGGTATAGGCCACCTTGTACTGCAGGGCGCCGCGACGCAGCTGCTTGGAGTCCGCGATGGCCTGCCGTCCCTCCACCGTGTTGACGATGTAGGTGTATTCGCCATTCTTGATGTGATCCAGAATGTGCGGCCGGCCTTCGTGCACCTTGTTGACCACCCGCGCCGGGATACCGGCCGCCTCCAGCTGCACGGCGGTGCCGCGCGTGGCATCCAGCTTGAAGCCGGCCTGGACCAGCTGGGCCGCCAGTTGCACCACCCGCTCCTTGTCGCCGCCGCGTACCGACAGCAGCACGCGACCGGACTTGGGCACCCCCTTGCCAGTACCCAGCTGGGCCTTGGCATAGGCCTCGGCGAAGGTATCGCCCACGCCCATCACCTCACCGGTGGAACGCATCTCCGGGCCCAGCAGCGGATCGACACCGGGGAACTTGTTGAACGGCAGCACCACTTCCTTGACCGAGAAGTAGGGTGGGATGATCTCGCTGGTGAAGCCCTGGCTGGCCAGGCTCTGACCGGCCATCACCCGGGCGGCGATCTTGGCCAGCGGGGCGCCGGTCGCCTTGGAGACGAAGGGCACGGTACGGGCGGCACGCGGGTTCACCTCGATGAGGTAGATCTCGTTGTCCTTGACGGCGAACTGGGCGTTCATCAGGCCGACGACCCCCAGCTCCATGGCCAGCTTGCGCACCTGCTCGCGAACCCGATCCTGCACCTCGGCGGAGAGGGTATAGGGCGGCAGCGAACAGCAGGAGTCACCGGAGTGCACGCCACACTGCTCGATGTGCTCCATGATGCCACCGATCACCACCTGCTCGCCGTCGCAGATGGCATCCACGTCCAGCTCGATGGCGTTGTCCAGGAAACGGTCCAGCAGCACCGGCGACTCATTGGAGACGCTCACCGCTTCGTTGAAATAACGGCGCAGATCCTGCTCGTCGTTGACGATTTCCATGGCGCGGCCACCCAGCACATAGGAGGGACGAACCACCAGCGGATAGGTGATGCGCTCGGCGGTGGTGACCGCCTGCTCCAGGGTGGAGACGGTGCCATTCTCCGGCTGCTTCAGCCCCAGGCGTTCGACGCACTGCTGGAAACGCTCGCGGTCTTCGGCACGGTCGATGGCATCCGGGCTGGTGCCGATGACCGGCACGCCATTGGCTTCCAGAGCGCGGGCCAGCTTGAGCGGGGTCTGGCCGCCGTACTGGACGATGACGCCCTTGGGCTGCTCGACGCGCACGATTTCCAGCACGTCTCCGAGGGTCACCGGCTCGAAGTAGAGGCGATCCGAGGTGTCGTAATCGGTGGAGACGGTCTCCGGGTTACAGTTGACCATGATGGTCTCGTAACCGTCCTCACGCAGCGCCAGCGCCGCATGCACGCAGCAGTAATCGAATTCGATACCCTGACCGATACGGTTCGGACCACCCCCCAGAACCATGATCTTGTTCTTGTCGGTGGGGGCGGCCTCGCACTCCTCATCGTAGCTGGAGTACATGTAGGCGGTGTTGGTGGCGAACTCGGCGGCACAGGTATCCACCCGCTTGTAGACGGGGTGAATGGCGTGCTTGTGGCGCAGCTTGCGCACTTCGCTTTCCGCCACGCCCAGCAGCTTGCTCAGACGCGCATCGGCGAAGCCCTTGCGCTTGAGCTGGCGCAGGAAATCGGCATCCAGGCCGGCCAGACCACGCGCCTGGACCTGGGCTTCCAGCTGCACGATCTCCTCGATCTGCACCAGGAACCAGGGATCGATCTTGGTGATGTCGAAAATGTCCTTGAGGGAGAGGCCGGCGCGCAGGGCATCGGCCAGATACCAGATGCGGTCCGCACCCGGGCTCTGCAGCTCGTGGCGGATGGTGGCCAGGGCCGCCTCGTCGCTCAGATCCACCACAGAATCAAAACCGGTCTTGCCGGTTTCCAGACCGCGCAGCGCCTTGTGCAGGGACTCCTGGAAGTTGCGGCCGATGGCCATCACTTCGCCCACCGACTTCATCTGGGTGGTCAGGCGATCGTTGGCACCGGCGAACTTCTCGAAGTTGAAGCGCGGCACCTTGGTGACCACGTAGTCGATGGACGGTTCGAACGAGGCCGGGGTCTTGCCGCCGGTGATGTCGTTCATCAGCTCGTCCAGGGTGTAGCCGATGGCCAGCTTGGCCGCGACCTTGGCGATGGGGAAGCCGGTGGCCTTGGAGGCCAGGGCAGAAGAACGGGAAACACGCGGGTTCATCTCGATGATGACCATGCGGCCATCCGCCGGATTGATGCCGAACTGCACGTTGGAGCCACCGGTCTCGACACCAATCTCACGCAGTACCGCCATGGAGGCGTTACGCATGATCTGGTATTCCTTGTCGGTGAGGGTCTGGGCCGGGGCCACCGTGATCGAGTCCCCGGTGTGCACGCCCATGGGGTCGAAGTTCTCGATGGAGCAGACGATGATGACGTTGTCCGACCCGTCCCGGACGACCTCGAGCTCGTACTCCTTCCAGCCGATGACGCTCCGGTCGATGAGCACTTCGTTGATGGGGGAGGCGTCGATCCCCCGCCGGACCGCCTTCTGGAACTCCTCGAGGTTGTACGCGATCCCCCCGCCGGTACCTCCCAGCGTGTAGCTGGGCCGG
>JBFHKO010000201.1:0-4469 GCA_041595355.1 Aeromonadaceae bacterium | reverse complement strand
GCGGGTCGACCGTGTCAAATCAATCATATGGTGCTTCCTCATCATGGGTAAATGGATGGGTGTATGCCGGCAGCCCGGCCGCGACGGCGGGCGGCCGGGGCCGAACTACGCAACCCACGCTGACGGCCAGGGTGTCCAGACGCGCCCCGGGCCAATAGCGCATGGTAGAGGCAAGCTGCGCACCAGCGCAACCGGGCCACCCGATCCGCCGGGTCTCGCGTCTCCCCTCCCGGGATCCCCCATCGCAATGCCTCTGCCCATGGCAAGGACGCGATTGCGATCGACATCACAGAATCGGAGCGTCCGATAGATAACAATGCAACCGGTTGCATTAACCCGTACAAAGCCCATTGGCTCGTCAACCGTCACTCAGCAGGGAGAACATCATGCAGCACAAACAACTGAAGCCCTTCCCCAACGATTTTTTCTGGGGCGCATCCACCTCGGCCTACCAGGTGGAAGGGGCCTGGGATCAGGGCGGCAAGGGCCCCTCGGTGATCGACATGGCGCCGGTGGTCGCGGGTACCACCGATTTCAAGGTGACCAGCGATCACTATCACCGCTACAAGGAGGATGTGGCCCTGTTCGCCGAGCTGGGGCTCAAGGCCTATCGCTTCTCCATCGCCTGGACGCGCATCTTCCCCAAGGGCAGCGGCGAAATTAACCCCATGGGCGTGGCATTCTACAACAACCTGATCAACGAGCTGATCGCCCACAACATCGAGCCCATCGTCACCATCTATCACTTCGACCTGCCCTATGCGCTGCAACTGAAAGGCGGCTGGTCCAATCGCGCCACTGTCGATGCCTTTGCCTTTTACTGCGAAACCCTGTTCGAGCTGTATGGCGATCGCGTCAAATACTGGCTGACCATCAACGAACAGAACATGATGATCCTGCACGGTGATGCCATCGGCACCAAGCACGTCTCGGGTGACAATCCGCTGAAGGATCTCTATCAGCAGAACCACCACATGCTGCTGGCTCAGGCCAGGGCGATGAAGGCTTGCCACGAGATTCTGCCCCACGCCAAGATTGGCCCGGCCCCCAATATTTCCGCCGTCTATCCGGCCTCCTGCAAGCCGGAAGACATACTGGCCGCCAGCAACTGCTCTGCCATCCGTAACTGGCTCTATCTGGACATGGCCGTCCATGGCCGCTACAACAACATCGCCTGGAGTTTCCTGGAAGAGCGGAATGCGACGCCGGATATCGACGCCGGTGACATGGACATCATGGCCAGCGCCAAACCCGACTTCATCGCCTTCAACTACTACAACAGCCAGACGGTGGCGGCCAGCAGCGGCGATGCCAGCGACATCAACAGCACCGGCGATCAGCAGATCACCGTCGGCGAGATAGGTCTCTACAGAGGCACCGCCAACCCGAACCTGGACAAGAACGCCTTCGGCTGGGAAATCGACCCGGTGGGGTTCCGCAACACCCTGCGTGACACCTACGAACGCTACGCCCTGCCGCTGATCATCACCGAAAACGGGCTGGGCGCCTTCGACAGCGTCGAGGCCGATGGCTCAATCCAGGACGATTACCGCATCGACTTCCTGCAAAAACACATCGACCAGATCCAGCTGGCCATCACCGATGGTGTCGAGGTGTTCGGTTTCTGTCCCTGGTCGGCCATCGACCTGGTCAGTACCCACCAGGGCTGCAGCAAGCGTTACGGCTTCATTCATGTGAACCGGGATGAATTCGATCTCAAGGATCTGAAACGTTCCAAAAAGAAGAGCTTCTTCTGGTACCAGGATCTGATCGCCACCCACGCCGGCTAAACGGCGGCGAAAACAGGACCGGGGGCGAAGGCCCCCGGTTTTTTGTCTCGGCAGCATGGCCGAGCGACCGCTCCGCTCCCCCCTTAGCTCAGCGCCCGGGTCGACCCACGCAGCACCAGGATGCCGGAAAACGCCTCCGCCTGTGCCGGCGTGACCGCCTCACCCGCCAGCAAGGAAAACAGCTTGCTGACGGCACGCTCGACAAGGAGCCCCATGTCCATGTCCACCGAGCTGAGGCTGGGCTGCAGGTAATCGAGGATGGGTTCATTATCCAGCCCGAACACCGACACCTGCTCCGGCACGGCGATACCGGCGTCCAGCAACGCCTTCAAGGCACCGATGGCGATCTGGTCATTGAAACAGCAGAGCGCGGTAAATTCGATCTTGCGTTGCAACAACTGCTTGCAGGCGCTGTAGCCGCCGCTATAGAAGCGCTCCCCTTCGGCGATCAGCCGCGGATCCAATTCGATACCCGCCTCCTGCAGCGCCTGCCGGTACCCCTGCAAGCGTTGTTGAACACTCGGGTGAGCGAGCGGGCCGGCAATATAGGCGATGCGCCGGTGGCCATGCTGCAGCAGGTAATCCACCGGCAGCCGGGCGTTGCGGGCCTGATTGAGCCAGACACAGTGGTCGGGATGCCGGGGCAGATTGCGGTTCAGCACCACCAGCGGCACCGGCAGCTCCTCGATCAAATCGCTCAGCTGCTCCGGGGACAGGGCATGCCGATGCACGTTGGTGCTGTAGAAGAGCACCGCATCACATTGGCGATCCACCAGCGTCTGGATGGCGCTGATCTCGCCATCAGGCTGGTCGGGTGCCTGGGTGACCATCAGGTATTTGCCTTTACTGTCGACAAGCTGAGTGCAGCGTTCGATCAGTACGCCCAGCGCCTGGGAAATGTTGCCTCCCCGGGGGATCACCATGCCGATGGTGTTGGTGGATTGCTTGGACAGGGACTGCGCCAGCACGTTGGGCCGGTAGTTAAGCTCCTTGATGGCCGCGAATACGGCCTGGCGGGTCGATTCCGAGATCTTGGCGGTGCCATTGAGCACGCGGGATACCGTCGATTTCGACACCCCGGCCATACGCGATACATCCAGCATGGTGGCCATAGCGACCGATTTCCTTCCTTCGTCCAGTAAGTCGTTGTCTTGAACGACGCAGACGCCGTCAAGCGTCTCGTCATCCTGGCCGTGACAGCCACACCCGGTCAACCGGATTGCATGAACAGCGAGTGCCGCAGGCGCCACACCGGAAAGTGTAACCGGTTGCAATGACCGGCGACACCCCCCTGTTCAGCCCGCGATGGATTTCTGTGCCGCCGTTCACACCGACCCGCCAGGAGCACGCCGGACTTGTGAGACGGCAGCGGCTGTATCACTCTGGGCACTCACAGCCAGTCATTAAGGAGCGCAACATGGCGATGATGAAGACCGAGATGGTACGGGCACGGATCGAGCCCGAAATCAAAGAGCAGGCGGAAGCGGTACTGAATGCCCTGGGCATGAGCACCGCCGATGCCATCCGCCTGTTCCTGACCCAGGTGGCACTGCGGCAGGCCTTCCCGGTGGAATTGAGCCTGCCCCCCGAGGCGCGCTTGCCTGCATTACCGGACCAGGACAGCGACCCATCCTGAGCCCCCGGCACGCGGCCCGGAGCAGAATCGACGGCGCGGCGCCACCTCTGGCAGACGCGCCCAAGACTCGATGGAGGCAGGATTGACGCACGACGGCAAGCACCCAGGCAGGATATTCATGTAAATGTGATCTTAATCACAAAGCTTATTGGCAAGCCGCACTCAAAAATAGTGATGTTGCTCACAAAAAAAGACAGTGTTCTGCATTAACACCCTAAAAACAGACGTTTATTTGTGATACTGATCACAATGAAAGTGAGGGTAATGCATGAAAAAGGAGATGCAGATCACAAAAAAAACCTGGTTTGGCACCGTTTTCAAGGGAAGTGGTACATTGAGAGTGCACACAATAATAGCGCAACCAATCAAGGTGCGTGGGGGCCCAGCAAAGCCACCCCCGCACAACCACTAAACCGTCTACAAGGCTTCAAACGGGGTGTTCTTATGCTATCAGCAGATCACAAGGTCAAAGTACAGAACTTTGGTCGTTTCCTGTCCAATATGGTCATGCCCAACATAGGCGCATTTATCGCCTGGGGTTTCATTACCGCATTGTTCATTCCTACCGGCTGGCTGCCCAATGAAACATTGGCCAAGCTGGTCGGTCCCATGATCACCTTCCTGTTGCCGCTGCTCATCGGCTACACCGGCGGTAAGCTGGTGGCAGGCGAGCGCGGTGGCGTCGTGGGTGCCGTCACGACCATGGGTGTCATCGTCGGTACCGACATCCCCATGTTCATGGGCGCCATGATGGTCGGCCCTCTGGGTGGCTGGGCCATCAAGCACTTCGACCGCGCCGTGGAAGGCAAGGTCAAGAGTGGCTTCGAGATGCTGGTCAACAACTTCTCTGCCGGCATCATCGGCATGCTGATGGCCATCATCGCCTTCTTCCTGATTGGCCCCTTCGTCAAGCTGCTCTCCTCTGTGCTGGCCGGCGGTGTTGCCATCCTGGTGGAAAACCATCTGCTGCCGCTGACCTCCATCTTCGTTGAACCGGCCAAGATCCTGTTCCTGAACAACGCCATCAACCACGGTATCTTCTC
>JBFHKO010000200.1:0-4491 GCA_041595355.1 Aeromonadaceae bacterium | reverse complement strand
CGGCTCGCCGAGGCGTGCGGCCTGAGCTTTCCCTGCGACAACATGTACATGAGCCTGGCGGCGCGGGCGCTGGAGTGCTACTTCGCGGTCACCGAGGCACGCCGGCTGCTGGAGAACGCCCGGCCGGGCGAGCAGATGCCGACGCCACCGGCACGCGCCGGCTGGGCGGCCCACTGCACCGAGGCGCCGCGGGGCCTCATCTACCACCATTACCGGCTCGACGAGCAGGGCTTCATCCGCGAGGCCTGCATCATACCGCCCACCAGCCAGAACCAGGCGCGCATCGAGGCGGACCTGCGCACCGCCCTGGCTGAATTCGGCCTCGCGCACAGCGACACCGCGCTGGCCCTCTTTTGCGAGCAGCGCATCCGCAACTACGACCCCTGCATCTCCTGCTCAGTGCACTTTCTGGATCTGCGCGTGCATCGGCGCTGACCGGGAGGGCGTGCAAGCAGGCCGCGCTTCGCTATACTGGGCCTTTCGCTGATCGAGGGTTCCTATGTCGCGTTTCGTGCTCATCACCGGCTGTTCCTCCGGCATCGGCCTGCACGCCGCCCAGGCGCTGCAGGCCGCCGGCTTCGAGGTGCTGGCCAGCGCCCGCCAGCCGGCGGACGTGGAGAGACTGCAGGCCCTGGGACTGCGTGCCTGCCGGCTGGATCTCTGTGATGAGGCGAGCCTGGAGGCCGCCCTCGCCTGGGCACATGAGCAGGCCGGCGGCGCCCTGTGGGGACTGGTGAACAACGGCGCCTACGGCCAGCCGGGAGCGCTTGAAGATCTGCCCACCGAGGCGCTGCGCCAACAGTTCGAGACCAACCTGTTCGGCTGGCATCGGCTGGTTCGCGGCGTGCTGCCGCCCATGCTGGCGGCCGGCGGCGGGCGCATAGTGCAGATAAGTTCGGTGCTGGGACTGGTGGCCATGCCCTATCGCGGCGCCTACATCGCCAGCAAATTTGCCCTGGAAGGCTACACCGACACGCTGCGGCTGGAGCTGGCCGGCACCGGCGTCGAGGTGAGCCTCATCGAGCCCGGCCCCATCGAAAGCCGGTTTCGCGCCAACGCCCGGCAGGCCTTCCTGCGCCACATCGACATCGACGCCAGCCGCCACGCCGGACGTTACCGCCAGACGCTCTCCCGGCTGGAGCGCCGCGGCCCCGGCGGACGCTTCACCCTGGGGCCCGAGGCCTGCATGCCACCACTGCTGCACGCCCTGAGCCATCGCCGACCCAGGGCGCGCTATGCGGTCACCACCCCGACCCGGGTGTTTGCGCTGCTGCGCCGGCTGCTGCCGGCGCGCTGGCTGGATCGGCTGCTGCGCCAATCGGCCTGAGGCTCAGTAGTGCTGGCCGTTGTCGTAGTAACGCTCGCGCGCCAGCGGCAATATCACCACCGCCACCTCCTGAGCCTCGCCGAGCTCGGCCTTGAGTTCGGCGGTGATAAGCTGCGCCACCTGATCCTGCAGTGCCTGCGGGCGCTCGAACCAGAGCAGCTCCACGAAGGGATAGCCGGGCTGGGTCTGACCATCCATAATGAACTCGGTCTGCAGCCACTCCAGGGTGAAGTGGGCCTTGGGAGACTGGATGAGGGCGGCCAGCTGATCCACCAGGCGGGTGCTCAGACGCTG
The DNA here is from genome assembly GCA_041595355.1 of Aeromonadaceae bacterium. Classification (GTDB taxonomy): domain Bacteria; phylum Pseudomonadota; class Gammaproteobacteria; order Enterobacterales; family Aeromonadaceae; genus JBFHKO01. The sequence goes on along the minus strand of JBFHKO010000200.1, from coordinate 2,870 downwards.
CACCACTTCACGTTCAACGCCACGAATGCGCATATGCGGCATAAGGTTTCTCCATGCATAAAGTAACGGGCTCACATCATAAGAGCATGCCGGGCCGGAAAAAAGCCTGGTCACCGCTGCGGCGCGGGTTATGTTCCCTGCTGCTGCTGCCCTGGCTGGCCTGGGCCGATCCCGGTTTCTGGCTGGCCAGCAAGGGCGAGCAGCAGCTGTGGCTGCTGGGTTCCATCCATGTGGGCACACCGGATCTCTACCCCCTGCCCGCCGCCATCATGGATGCCTGGCAGCAGGCCGACCGCCTCATCGTCGAGACCGATCTGGGCGCCATCACCCCGGCACAGCGCCAGCGGATAGCGCAATTGAGCCAGCTGCCGGCCGGCGAGACCCTGGAGCGGCAGCTGCCGGCCGCGCTCTATGCCCAGGCCATGGATAAGAGCCGCCGCTATGGTCTGGAGCCCGCCCTGGTGGCCGGCTGGCAACCCTGGTTTCTCGGCCTCACCCTGACCCAGATGGCCCTGCTTCACAGTGGCTACCAGCCGGAGCTGGGCGTGGACAGCCACTTCCTGGCGCTGGCGGCCCGAAGCGGACGCCCGATACTGGGGCTGGAGCAGGCCGATGAGCAGTTTGCTTATCTGGCCGCCCTGGGGCAGCATGAACCGCTGTTTCTGGCGACCGCCCTGGCGCAGCTGGATCAGATAGGTGTGCAGTTGCCGCGCCTCGTCGCGGCCTGGCGCAGCGGTGACCAGTCAAGCCTGCGCCGGCTGCTCAGCGAGGAGATGGGCCCGCCTGCCCTTGCCGCCGAGCTGGAGCGCCAGCTGCTGGTGGCGCGCAATCACCGCTGGCTGCCGCACCTGCTGAGCCTGCCCGGGGGGCAGAGCTTTCTGGTGGTCGGCGCCCTGCACCTGCCCGGCCCGGATGGCCTGCTGGCCCTCCTGCGCCAGCAGGGCTACCGGGTCGAGGCCGTGACCCGGCCCGGGGAGTAAACGCCCATGCCCGGGCCGGGTCGCCACGCCACGACGCTGCAGCCACCGCCCGGCGGCCCCCGACAACCCTAATAGCGGCGCGCCGCCCAGGCCGCCCCTCATCCGACGTCTGGAACCCCTATGAGCTACCAACAACTGGAACACCGCTTTCGTCAACTGCACCATCTGCAACACCTGGGTGCCATCTGCGGCTGGGATCAAGCCACCACGATGCCAGCCGGCGGCAATGAGGCCCGTGGCGCTGCCCTGGCCGAGCTGGCGCTGCTGACCCACCAGAAACTGACCGCCCCCGAGCTGCAGGCGTGGTTTGCCGACGCCGATGCCGAGACGCTGAGTGCCGAGCAGCAGGCCAACCTCTTCGAGATGCGCCGCCGCTGGCAACAGGCCAGCCTGCTGCCGGAGGAGCTGGTGCAGGCCAAGTCGCTGGCCGGCTCCCGTTGCGAGCATGCCTGGCGTGAACAGCGCAAACACAACGACTGGAACGGCTTTGCCACCAATCTCAAGGCGGTGGTGGCCCTGAGTCGCGAGGAGGCGCAGATCCGCGCCGAGGCGCTGGGGGTCAGCCCCTACGACAGCCTGCTGGATCTCTACGAGCCGGGCATGAGCAGCGCGCGTCTGCACAAGCTGTTCGACGATCTCAAGGGCTGGCTGCCGGGGCTCATCCGCAAGGTGGGCGAGCGCCAGCGCGAGGAGTCGGTACTCGAGCCCGAAGGCCCCTTCGCCATTGCCAGCCAGCAGGCGCTGGGGCTGCAGGTGATGCGCCAGCTCGGCTTCGACTTTCAGCACGGGCGGCTGGACATCAGCACCCATCCCTTCTGCGGTGGCGTGCCCGAGGATGTGCGCATCACCACCCGCTACAACGAGCAGGATTTCAGCCAGAGTCTGATGGGCGTCATTCACGAAACCGGCCACGCCTGCTACGAGCAATCGTTGCCCTTCAGCTGGCGCCAGCAGCCGGCCGGCCAGGCGCGCTCGATGGCGATCCACGAGAGCCAGAGCCTCTTCTTCGAAATGCAGCTGGCACGTCACCCGGCCTTCCTCGGCCGGCTGGCCCCGCTGGTAGAGGCGCGCTTCGGCGCCCAGCCCGCCTTCGCCGCCGACAACCTCTCCCGGCTCTACACCCGGGTACGGCCAGGCTTCATCCGTGTCGATGCCGACGAGCTGACCTATCCCGCGCACGTGATACTGCGCTTCGAGATAGAGCAGGCGCTCATCGAGGGGCAGATCGAGGTTGATGACATCCCCGAACTCTGGGACAGCAAGATGCGCGCCTACCTGGGGCTGTCGACGCTCGGCAACGACGCCCAGGGCTGCATGCAGGACATCCACTGGACCGACGGCTCCTTCGGCTACTTCCCGAGCTACACCCTGGGGGCCATGTATGCCGCCCAGTTCGCCGCCGCGCTGCAGCGCGAGCTGGGCCCGCTGGCCGAGCTCATCCCAAGCGACGAAGGGCTGGCCAGATTGACCGGCTGGCTGCGCCGCCATGTCTGGCAGCAGGCCAGCCTGCTGCGCACCGATGCATTGGTCGAACAGGCCACCGGCGAGCCGCTCAACCCCCTCTGGTTCCGCCAGCATCTGGAGTCCCGCTATCTGGGCCAGTGATGCATGCCAAGGGCGCCATAAGGCGCCCTTGGTTTATCACAACACCGCAGCGGCCAGCCGACTCACATCAGCAAGGCCCGCCCCCCCAGCGCCAGCAGCAGCAGACCGGACAGCCGGTCAATCCAGCGGGCGTGGCCTCTCAAGCGCGCCATGACACCGGCGTGGGAGAGCCCCAGCGCCACCAGCGCATACCAGAGCAAATCGATGCCCCCGGCCGTCAGCGTCAGGATGGCGGCATGCAGCGAGCTCATCTGCGGCGGCACGAACTGACTGAACAGGGCGATG
>JBFHKO010000199.1:0-4525 GCA_041595355.1 Aeromonadaceae bacterium | reverse complement strand
CCTGGGGCGGCATGATCAACGGCATCATGACCCTCTCCGGCGCCTGGCATAAACTGCGGGATGATGCCGTGCTGCGCTTTCTCATCGTCGCCCTCTCCTTCTACGGCATGTCCACCTTTGAAGGTCCCATGATGGCCATCAAATCGGTCAATGCCCTCTCCCACTACACCGACTGGACCATAGGCCATGTCCACTCCGGCGCCCTGGGCTGGGTGGCGATGATCTCCATCGGCTCGCTCTATCATCTGCTCCCCATCCTCTATGATCAGGAGCGCATGTACAGTACGCGCCTCATCAACGTCCATTTCTGGCTGTCGACCATAGGCGTGGTGATGTACATAGTGGCCATGTGGATTTCCGGCGTGATGCAGGGGCTGATGTGGAGTGCCGTCAACAGCGATGGCACCCTCACCTACAGCTTCGTCGAAGGATTGAAGGCCACCTACCCCTTCTACTTCGTGCGCTTCCTCGGCGGTTGCTTCTTTGTTTCGGGCATGCTGCTGATGGCATACAACAGCTGGCGCACCATAACGGCGCCCCGGGGCTCGTTGCGCCTGCCCGCCCAGGCCGTCTGACAAGGATCCCGACATGCAGAATCGTCACGAATTCATCGAAAAGAACCTTGGACTGCTGGTGGTCCTCATCATCATTGCCATCAGCCTCGGAGGGCTGGTGGAGATCACGCCGCTCTTTTTCCAGAAACAGACCACCGAGCCGGTCAAGAGCCTCAAACCCTACACCGCCCTGCAACTGGAAGGCCGCGACATCTACATCCGCGAGGGCTGCAGTGTCTGCCATAGCCAGATGATCCGCCCCTTCCGCGCCGAAACCGAGCGCTACGGCCACTATTCGGTGGCCGGCGAGAGCGTCTGGGAGCACCCCTTCTTGTGGGGCTCCAAACGCACCGGTCCGGATCTGGCGCGGGTGGGCGATCGCTACTCCGATGAGTGGCACCGGGTACATCTCATCAACCCGCGCACCGTGGTGCCCGAGTCCAACATGCCCGCCTTTCCCTGGCTGGCCACCACACCACTGGATGCCAGCCTGACCCGGGAAAAGATGCAGCTGTTTCGCGACCACTTCGGCGTGCCCTACAGCGATGCCGACCTCGACACGGCGGCGCAGGCCACCGCCGGCAAAACGGAGCTGGATGCCCTCGTCGCCTACCTGCAGTCCCTGGGCAAGGCACTAAAATAAGGAAGTCAGATGGACTACGGTACCTTCAGCGGCCTCTACACCCTGTTCCTGTTGCTGATCTTCATCGGCATCATCGGCTGGGCGTTCAGCAAGCGGCGCAAGCAAGCTTTCGATGAGGCCGCCCATCTGATCTTCAGTGATGAACCGGCCCGCCAGGTCGGTGAGGCGCCAGCCGACCCGGCGCAGGGCAGCATACCCGCGGGAGGGGATAAACCATGAGTACAGTATCCAGTCTGTTCATCATCCTCATCACCCTGGGCACCCTGCTCGGTTGCCTGCTGCTGCTGCTCTGGTGCATGAAAGACAAGATGGGGGTCGAGGAAGGTAAATCCATGGGCCACAGCTTCGATGGCATCGAAGAGCTGAATAATCCCCTGCCCAGATGGTGGACTTATCTGTTCTTCATACTGCTGGCAGTGGGGCTGCTCTACCTGCTGCTCTACCCCGGTCTCGGCAACTTCGCCGGCCTGCTGGGCTGGCAGAGCTCCGACCAGACGATACGCTCCCTCGACGAGTCCAGGCAAGCCAGCGCCGATGCCCGCTCCCGCGGCGTGCTGGTGCAATATGATCGCGAAATGGCCCGGGCAGACGCCTTCTACGGTGAGCAACTGCGCCAGTTGATCCGCTCGGCCGATGGCCGCGGCTACCGGGATATCACGCTGCTGGCCGGCGATCCGGCCGCCCTCAAGGTGGGTCAACGGCTGTTTTTGCAAAACTGTGCCCAATGTCATGGCTCCGATGCCCGGGGCGGAAAGGGCTTTCCCAATCTGACGGACAGCGAATGGCAATGGGGCGGCGAGCCGGAGCAGATCAAGACAACATTGCTGCAGGGGCGCCAGGCCGTCATGCCGGCCTGGGGCGACGCCCTGGGCAAGGAGGGGGTACAGGAGGTGGTCTCCTATGTGCTGGGCCTATCAGGACGCAAGGTTGATCTGGTCGAAGCCCAGAAGGGCCAGGCCCGCTTCGTCGCCTGCGCCGCCTGCCACGGCGCCGATGCCAAGGGCAATACGGCCCTGGGCGCGCCGGATCTGACCAACCGCATCTGGCTGTATGGCAGTGCCAGGCAGAGCCTGACCGAGTCCATCACCCACGGTCGCAATGGTGTCATGCCCGCCTGGAAGGAGATCCTGGGGGAAGACAAGGTGCATCTGCTGGCCGCCTACGTCTACAGCCTCTCACATCAGCCGCAGTGACGCCGGCCTGGCCTGTGGCCCCAGGCATCGGCGCCCCGCGCACACTTTCGATAAGGAATCCCCCCATGCAACCCTGGTATCGCCAGTTCTGGCCCTGGTTCATCATCAGCCTGCCGCTGGCCAGCGTCATTGCCGGCGTCAGCACCTTCATCATCGCCCACCGGCAGACACTGGATCTGGTGGCCGAGGATTATTACCAGAAGGGCAAGGCCATCAATCAGGATTTGGGAAAGCAGGAAGCCGCCCAGGCGGCCGGCATCCGCGCCAGTCTGCACATACAGGCCGATGGCGACTGGCTGCTGACCCTGAGCGGCCGGGATCTGCGCCCGAACGAGGCACTGCGCCTGACCCTGTTTCATGCCACTCTGGCGATCCGGGACAGGCGCTTTTTGCTGACCGCCGATGCCAAAGGCCGTTATCGCCTGCAGCCCGACGTCCCCTTGAGTGGCAAATGGCACCTGCGGCTGGAGCCGCTGGATGAGCGCTGGCGCCTGCAACAGAGTATCCGGCTGCCCCTGAGCAAGCCGCTACGGCTGCAGCCCTTCGAAGAGTAATCACCATGTCCCAGTGCTATCACTGCGCCGAGCCGCTGCCCACCGGCAACCCCTACCCCCTGCTGATACAGGGGCAGTCCCTGAACTTTTGTTGTCCGGGCTGCCGTGCCGTGGCGCAGACCATCATTGAAGGAGGGCTCGCCAGCTATTATCAACACCGCAGCCAGGTCAATCTGAAGGCCGCGCGGCCGGATACCGAGCGCCAACGACTGGCCCTGTATGATTTGCCGGAGGTACAGGCCGAGTTCGTGAACGCCCAGGGTGGCGAGCGGGAGGCTCAGCTTTCCATCGAGGGCATCACCTGCGCCGCCTGTGCCTGGCTCATCGAACGCCACCTGGCCGGCCTGAACGGCGTCATCGCCGTGGCGGTCAATACCAGCACCGCACGGGCACGCCTGCGCTGGCGCGCCGCCGACATCCGTCTCAGCGAGCTGATGGCGGCCATCCATGCCATCGGCTATCAGGCGCTGCCATTTCAGCCCCATCGGCTTGAGGCCAGCCTGCAGCGGCAAAAACGGGCCTACCTGTATCGCCTGGGGATGGCCGGCCTGGGTTCCATGCAGGTGATGATGGTCGCGCTGGGGCTCTATGCCGGCTATTTCCAGCAGATGGAGCCGGAATTCCAGCGCTATTTCCGCTGGCTCAGCCTGCTGCTGGCCACCCCGGTGTTGCTATATGCCGCCCAGCCCTTTTATGTGAGTGCCTGGCGCAGCCTGCGCCGCGGGCACCTCAACATGGATGTGCCCGTCACCGCCGCCCTGCTGGGCGCCTATGTTGCGTCCCTGTATGCCACCCTCAGCGGGCATGGCGAGATCTACTTCGAATCGGTCTCCATGTTTACCTTCTTCCTGTTGCTGGGCCGCTATCTCGAGCTGCATGTGCGCCAGAAAGCGACCCAGGCCAGTGCCAATCTGGCCAAGCTGCTGCCCCAGCTGGCACTCAAGCTCGAGCACGGCGAAATACGCGAGGTGCTGAGCCGCCAGCTGCAGGCCGGCGATCTGATACGGGTGTTGCCTGGTGCCTGGCTGCCGGCGGACGGACTGATCCAGGAAGGCTGCGCCAGCGTGAATGAAGCCATGCTGACCGGCGAGTCGCTGCCGGTGCAAAAATCCCCGGGCGAGCGGGTCTATGCCGGCACCATCAACACCGACTCCCCCCTGCTGGTACAGGTGACCCAGCCGCCGGGAGAGACGCTGGCCGACCAGATCATGCGCCTGCAGGACAGGGCCCTCGAGGAGAAGCCCCGCCTGGCGCGGTTGGCCGACCGGGTCGCCGCTTATTTCGTGATCAGTCTGCTGCTGCTGGCCAGCCTTACCTACGGCTACTGGTCATGGCGGGATCCCGAGCAGGCCTTCTGGATCTGCCTCTCCGTGCTGGTGGCCACCTGCCCCTGCGCCCTGGCACTGGCCACACCCACGGCCCTGACCGCCAGCCTGGCGCGTCTCGCCAGCCAGGGAGTGCTCATCTGCAAGGGACATGTGCTGGAAACACTGCCGCGGATAAGCCACCTGATCCTCGACAAGACCGGTACCCTGACTCAGGGACAATTCCAGCTGCACGCGGTCCATCCCCTGAGCGCGT
>JBFHKO010000198.1:0-4538 GCA_041595355.1 Aeromonadaceae bacterium | reverse complement strand
GCAGCCAGCGAAGCCAGCTGCCGGATGCCATGCCCTCCATGCTCTCGTCGGGCTGCATCTCGTCATGCTCGGCGGCCATGGCGTTCTGGCGTTCACTGCGCGCCTGCCGCTTGCGCTGCTTGTCGGCCTCGCGGGCGCGCGCCTTCTGTTGGCGTTTGTATTCTTCGATGCCTTTCTGGATCCCCTGGGCGATGAGCCGGGTCTGCTCCTTGGTCTGGCCGGGGCGCTGGGTGGCCCGGGCCACCTGCTGGGCGGCGGACTGGGTCTCGGGGGAGGGGGCTTGGGGTTTGGCATATCTGGACATGATGGGCCTGGGCTCTGCTCTCGGTGGGGGACAAAGGGGCGAAACGGCTACCAGTATGCCAAAGGCGGCACGGCCTGGCTCCCGTTTTCGGGTACGAGCATTGGGGGCAACGGAAAGTGCCTACCGGTGGCCTCCTGCCACCGGTAGACACGTGATGCCGTAGAGAGTGCACCACATTAAGCGGATGACCGCCGCTGGCGACGGACATGATGATGGCGTGTATCGGTGGCGGCTCGGGATGCGCCTGTTTCATTCGGTGAGCTGAAACGATACACCCGCATCATAACGCAAAGGGAACCCGCCGATTGTGACCCGCTTCGCTGTTCCGGTGCGGCTCTCGGCGTGGCGGCACAAGGCCCCGGGCTCATTGCGGCGGGAGCGCACCGGTTGGCGGCTGGCCGAGTTGCGCCAGATAGGCTTCGACATCCAGCAGGCCCAGCGGGTGGCCGGCAAAGGCGCCGGTATCCAGCCACAACAGGTTGCCGCGCCCCAGGGGACGGGCCTCTGGCAGGGGGGTGTGCCCCATGCATACCAGATCGATGCCGGCAATGTGGCAGCGCGCCCGTTCGGTGGCATCGGCGGCGGCCGGATCGCGGTGCAGCGACATCAGTCGCTGGCGGCTCCACTGCAGCTGTTCGACAAAGTCGGCATCGGGGCGCGGATAGCGCAGCCTGGCTCTGAGTTCACGCCAGTTGTCGACCAGGGGATCGGCATGCACCAGGCCGATGTGGTAGCCACCGGGAGTGCGGATCTCCATGGCAACCGGCAAGTTCATCACCTTGTCCTGGCACAGCGCCCGCACCTCGGTCTGCTGGGCCTTGTCCAGTTGCCAGAACCAGTGGCCGCCGTTGAGCTCCCACAGTGCCCGGGACTCGGCATCGCCGTCGCACAAGGCGGCCAGCATCAGCGCCTCGTGGTTGCCGCGCACGGCGTGAAACCAGGGCTCGTTCAGCAGACGCAGACAATCCAGGCTGCGGGGGCCCCGATCGGTGAGGTCACCGACGCTGAGCAGGCTCTCTTTGGCCGGCGCGAAGCCGATATCGGTCAGCGCCTGCTGCAGCCTGTCATAGCAGCCGTGCAGATCGCCCACCACCAGGGTGCGTCCCCGGGTTTCGAGATACTGGAACAGTTCGCTCATGGGCATGCCTCCTGCCCCTAAGTGTAACGGGGCTGCAGGCGATAGGGTATGCGTGACAGGGCAAACGGCAGGGCGCTTGACCCTGCCGCCGGAGGATCACTCGGGTTTGCGCTTGCGTGGCGGGGCAAAGCCGCCGCGGTCCTGATCGGCCTCGGGGGTGCGCAGCGCCCGGCCCGGCTTGCCGCTGGACGCCTTGGGCGGGTGGCCGGCAGGCAGCGGACGGCTTCCTTTGCCCTTGTGCGCCTCGCCGCGTGCGGCCAGACGTGCCGGGGCGGTTGGCGTCGGGCGCGCTTCGGCTTTCAATCCCCGGAATTTACCGGTCAGACCCTCAATCTCGCTGAAGCTGACGGGCTGGCGTTGCAAGGCCTGCACGGCCAGGAAGCTGCTCCAGTCCTTGTGGCTTATCAGCGAGATGGCGGTGCCCTTGGCCCCGGCGCGGCCGGTGCGACCGACACGGTGGATGAATTCCTCGGCGGCCTTGGGCATGTCGAAGTTGATAACCAGGGAGACATGCTCCAGATCCAGCCCGCGGGAGGCGACATCGGTAGTGAACAACAGGCGGTAATGACCGCGGCTGAAGGCGTCCATGATGGCGTTGCGTTCGGTCTGTTTCAGATCGCCGGAGAGCGCCACCGCGGTGAAGCCCCGGGCCTGGTATTCCCGCGCCAGCCGCTCGGTGTCCACCCGGGTGGCGGTGAAGATCATGGCCTGCTGGTACTCCTCATGAGTCAGCAGATGGGTCAGCAGTGCCTGTTTGTGATCCAGATGATCGCAAAGATAGAAGCGCTGGCTGATGTCCTGGTGGGGGACGGACTCTTCGCCAATGGCCAGTCGCTTGGGTGATTTCAGCAGGTAGGCGGCCAGCAGATCGAAGCGGGCATGCGCCAGGGTGGCGGAGAACATCAGCGTCTGGCGCAGGCGGTGGTCGGCGGCGCTGTTGATCTGCTTGAGCTCCTCGGCGAAGCCCAGATCCAGCATGCGGTCGGCTTCGTCCAGTGCCAGTACTTCGAGGCCACTCAGTTGCAGGTAGCGCTCCTGCAGGTGGTTGGCCACTCGCCCCGGTGTGCCGACCAGGATCTGGGGACAGCGGGCCAGCAGCTTGCCCTGATCGTTGAAATTCTCGCCGCCCAGCAGCAGGGCCCCCTTGAGCTGGCTGCCGGCGATCAGCAGCCGCAACTGGGCATAGACCTGTTTGGCCAGCTCCCGGGTCGGCGTCAGGATCAACGCCCGGGGCCCTCGCGGATTGAGGGAGCGGCTGGTCAGCAGTCGGTGCACCAGGGGCAGCAGAAACGCCAGCGTCTTGCCGGAGCCGGTCCGGGACGAGGCCGCCAGATCGTGACCGGCCAGGATCTGGGGTATGGCCGCCTGCTGGATCTCGGTCATGTTGGTAAAGCCCAAATGGTCTACGGCCTGCAGCAAACGCTTGTGCAACGACAGTTCATCAAATCGCAAAATGTAACACTCCGGGAAAAATCACGGTGCGCCGGGGTGTGGCGGCACACAGAAAAGGCGGCCAGACGGCCGATGCGCCATTGTATGTCAGGGCAGGCGCGCAAAGCGACCGCCGCGGTGGATTTAACGCATGCAGAGGCCCCTTTGCCGGCGGGCCCGGCGGAACCGCCGGGAGCCTCGCGGGGCTATTTGGCGTTGACACCGGCTCGACATTGCCTCTAGATTGTCCCTCTTAATTTATTGGGATCAGTATGCGGCCAGGGAAACGTGGCGCTTCAGCAGATGGGAAGTAGTGGATATGCAATACCAGACCGATGACGTTCGTATTAACGAGATCAAAGAACTGTTGCCGCCGGTGGCCGTGTTGGAGAAATACCCGGCGACCGAAACGGCATCGACCACGGTGTTCGAAACCCGGCAGGCGATCCATCGCATCCTGACCGGCGAGGACGATCGTCTGCTGGTGATCATCGGTCCCTGCTCCATCCACGACACCAAGGCGGCCATCGAGTACGGTCAGCGCCTGCTGGCCATGCGCGAGGCGCTCAAGGATCGGCTGGAAATCGTCATGCGCGTCTACTTCGAGAAGCCGCGGACCACGGTCGGCTGGAAGGGACTCATCAACGATCCCTTCATGAACAACAGCTTCCAAATCAACGATGGGCTGCGCATTGGCCGCAAGCTGCTGCTGGATCTCAACGATCTGGGTCTGCCGACCGCCAGCGAGTTCCTGGATATGATCACCCCGCAGTACGTGGCGGATCTGATGAGCTGGGGAGCCATCGGCGCCCGCACCACCGAGTCCCAGGTGCACCGCGAGCTGGCGTCCGGCCTCTCCTGCCCGGTGGGCTTCAAGAATGGCACCGACGGCACCACCAAGGTGGCCATCGACGCCATCGGCGCGGCCAGTGCCTCTCACCACTTCCTGTCCGTGACCAAGTATGGCCACTCGGCCATAGTCGCGACTGCCGGCAACCCGGACTGCCACATCATTCTGCGTGGCGGCAAGGAGCCCAACTACAGCGCGGCCCACGTGGCGGCCGTGGCCAAGGATCTGGAAAAGGCCGGCCTGCCCCAGAAGGTGATGGTCGATTTCAGCCATGCCAACAGCTCCAAGCAGTATAAAAAGCAGATGGAGGTCTGTGCCGACATCAGCCAGCAGCTGGCCGCGGGCAGCCGTACCATTTTCGGCGTCATGGTCGAAAGTCACCTGGTGGAAGGGCGTCAGGATCTGATCGAGGGCCAGGCCGAGGCCCTCACCTATGGCCAGAGCATCACCGATGCCTGTATCGGTTGGGACGATACCGAATCGCTGCTGCGTCAGTTGGCCGATGCGGTGAGCGCCCGCCGCGGATAAGCCGTTTCCGTCAGCCCGGAATGGCTCTTGAGCCCGCCATTGGCGGGCTCAGTCGTTGCAGGCGCCACGGGCAGTATCTTTTGCGGGCCGTGAAAAAGGCATGGGAATGGCGAGGGGAATCAGGAAAAGGAAAAAGCCCGCTCGGATGAGCGGGCTTTTCAGAATTTGGTGCGTCCTAGTGGACTCGAACCACCGACCCCTACCATGTCAAGGTAGTGCTCTAACCAGCTGAGCTAAGGACGCAAGATGTTGTTTTGCTGGATGATTGTGGATTTGCTTGGTGCGTC
>JBFHKO010000197.1:0-4549 GCA_041595355.1 Aeromonadaceae bacterium | reverse complement strand
TCATCTTGCCCAGCAGGTAGTACTCCATATCCGAGGGCTCGACGAAGCTGTCGGTAGGCAGCTTGACATCCTCCCGGCGAATGGGCTTGGCCAGGCGCGGCGTCACCAGGATCACCAGCTCGGTTTCCCCCTTGCGGAATTGCTGGCTGCGGAACAACTGCCCCAGTACCGGTATGTCACCCAGACCCGGCAATTTTTCGACAAAGTCGGTCAGGTTCTCGTTCAACAAGCCGGCGATGCCGATGGTCTGGCCATTGCCGAGTTCCACCGTCGTCTTGGCGCTGCGCTTGGTCAGGGCCGGCACGAAGAAATTACTGGTGGTGCTGCCCGGATTGATGGTCACCGCATTGGCACTGCTGATCTCGCTGACCGCGACATCCAGGTTCAGGTTGATACGCTCGGAATCAAGCACCGTCGGCAGGAACTGCAGGCCAACACCAAACTGCTTGTAATCGATGGTCAGGCCGTCCTCGTCTGGAACCGGAATGGGAAACTCCCCCCCGGAGAGAAAGTCCGCCTTGGAGCCGCTCAGGGAGATAAGCGTCGGTTCGGCCAGCACCTTGGCCATGCCATTTTGCTTGGCGATGTTGAACGCCATGTTGAACAGGGCATTGCCACTCAGGTAGCTGCCAAACAAGCCCTTGCTATCGATGGAGGGATTGGTGGCTACTTCCTTAAGAGCTGAGCCGGCCAATGCGCCATTATTGGAGCCAAAGACGGGAACCCGCACATCACCCAATACCGGGTCAGTGACCAGCAGGTCCGGGAAAGTGGCACCGCCACTGATGCCGCCATAGGTGAAGGAACCGCCGTTACGGGTAAACAGAAAGTTGGAGTCGAACTGGCGCACCAGGGAGCGCTGCACCTCGGCCACCGTCACCTCCAGCATCACCTGCTGGGCACCGCCTATGGTCATCATGTTGATGACGCTCGACTCCGCGCCCTTGTCGGATTTGCTCTTGTCATCCCCCTGGCTCTGGGCCACATAAGTCTGGGCCAGCTGCAAGGCGGTATGCATCTTCTCGGCGGTGGAGACCTGTCCGCTCAGCACCAACTTGTTCTGGCTGCTTTGCACCTTGATCTCCTCGCCCGGCAAAAACTCGAACAGCTTGGCCTTGAGGGAGTTGAGATCGTGGGTCACCTCCACATCCAGCACCGCCACCAGCCGATCCCGGGCATCCCAGACGATCACATTGGTGGTGCCAAGCTGCTTGCCCAGCACGTAGATTTGATCCGAGCGCAGTATCATGATGTCGGCCACCGCCGGATTGCCTATCGACACCCGCTTGGCCCGGCTCCCCAGCTGGAGCAGCCGGGACTTGTGCTGCGGCACCGTCACCGACTCGGTGCGAGCCGCCAGGGTAGTCAGCTCCTGGGCCTCGACCGTGATGGCTGGCATGCCCGCCACCACCAGCAAGCCGGAGAGGGCCAATCCCTGCATCCAGTGGCCTATCAGGGTCCATTTTGTCTTGTTGTTGCTTTCCATATGCATGCTCCTCCAGGCGTTCGAACAGGCCTGCTGTTACCGCCTCGCGGTTACCCTAGCGCCGGGATTACAGGCGCACCTTGGTTTGACTGGCTTCCGTGCCTCTGATGACGGTGACGGTTGAGCCACTGGGGCGCACAACGGGGGCCCTGACCCTGACAACGGGGCGTTTCACCGGGGCTGGCAGACTGGCTACCAGGGGCTCGGGCGGCAGCACCGGTGCGGCATCCTTGGGATTGCGCAGCGCCAGCTGGATGCTGCCTCTGTTGGTTTCAGTCATCAGCTTCTCGGCCTCGCTCGGCGTCACCTCGAGGGTGACGGCGCGCACTATCACCGGCTTGTTGTCATCGGTGCGTGCCGTCTGATCCACGGCCAGCACCTTGATGTTCTCCAGCACTGTGGTCGTCTTGACCACCTTGCGGTTGTCCATCTCGACCGAGGAGATGACATCGACAAAGTTGCCCGGCAGCAGGAAGCCCGCCACCCCGACCACATCGTTGACCCTGATAGTGACGGCGCGCTTTTCGGGAGTAATGAGGCTCGCAAAGACACTGCCATCACCCGGTTTGGAAAGCCGCTCGGCGCGCATGATGTCATCGCTGTAGATGTCGACCTTGGCCACCTGGCCCACCACCTCCTCCAGCATGGTGAAACTGTTGGCTGGCGCCAGCTCTGCAGGCATGCTGGTCAGCTTGATGTGCTTGGCCTCGACCGGCGTGCCCAAAGGGATCATCTGGGCCGCCACCACCACGGTGGCCACCTTCTCGTCGGGGCTGGTGGCTGCCCCATACTGCTGTTTCAGCCAGTTGTTGGCCAGCCACAGGGCGCCGCCGCCCATGGCCAGCGAAACCACCAGCATGGCAATCGCCTTACCCTTAACCATGGTAACCTCCGTGTTCACGTGTAGTGACAAAGTAACTGGCCCAGATCGATGCGATCAGGTCCTTGCTGAGCATAGATGGTAGCTGCATGAAATTGATCTGATCCCGGCACAGGGCCACCAGATCCCGCGGGTGGCAGGGCAGCAGGGGGATGCCATCACGGGCATGCAGTTCATCGATGAGATAGGCAAACACCTCCTCGCTGCATTCGAGCCCCTGCCTGGCACACTGGGCCTGCCACAGCTGTTGATAGCCTTCCCGGCTGATGGGACAAAACTCGATTTTGTAGCCAATGCGGCGTAGAAAAGCCTCATCCACCAGCTCGTGAGGGCGGTAGTTGGTGGAGAACACCAGCACCTGCTCGAAAGGCACCTCGAAATGTTCCCCCGAAGAGATGGAGAGGTAATCGATATGCTCTTCCAGCGGCACTATCCAGCGATTGAGGATGGCATCCACCGCCACCTTCTGCCGCCCCAGATCGTCGATGATGAGAATGCCGTTGTTGGCCTTGAGCTGCAGAGGGGCCTTGTTGCAGTGGCGGTCGGCATCGTAGCCGACATCCAGCATATCGGTGGTCAGCTCGCCCCCCACCACCACCTCGGGCCGCTCGCAAAGGATCCAGCGAGGGTCGGTGCCCTCATCCAGACGCAGGGGCTGCCGCCCCCGGGATGCTTTTGGCTTGTGCACCAGGGGATCGAAGACGGCCAGCACCTGCTCGCCGATGCAGAGAGCATGGGGAATGAGCACACTGCTGGCAAACAGGCGTACCAGACGGCGGGAGACGAAGGTTTTGCCGGTGCCCGGATGGCCGTATATGAAGATGGCTCGGCCCGAGTTGATGGCCGGCCCCAGGCGGTTGATCATCGCCTCGGTGAGCCACACATCGGCCATGCCCTGGGTAAAGCGCGCCGGGGAGACGAAATCCAGGCGCGAGGTCTGGCGCAACACCAGGTGGCGGTATTGCTCCAGCGACACTGGAGCAGGGCCAAGGTAGCCGTCCCGCTGCCATTCATACTGGGCCAGCGTCATGCCCTTGTGGGTGAGGCCATAGCGCAGGCTGCGCTCGAAGCGGCCGTCGCTGCGGATCTCCAGCAGCGCCTCGGCCTTGAGCTTTTGCAGCAACTCGTCCACCAGCTTGCCCGGCAGTGCCAACCGCTCGGTGAGGCCCGCCTTGTCGAGATCGGTGACATGAGAGAGATGCTTGAGCAGCAGCATTTCCAGCACCCGTGGCGGTATGCCGGTCTCGGCCAGCGTGTGCGGGCGCGGAGCCAGGCGGGCCAGCTCGTCCGGTTCGGCGGGCCGGGCGTCCGTTATGGTAGCGCCATGCGCCTGGGAGAGCGCATCGGTGAGTGGCGCCTCGTCTTGATTGACCAACGGATGCGGCATGTCGGGCTCCTTGTTGAAAGTGACCTCGAATTGCCCTCGCGCCGATGGCGCAATTCAATCCGGGGTGGGGGTGGTCACTGCGTTCCGTCCCGTTAAAGGTAGAACTGCTGGGCCAAGGCTGCCAGAAAGATGGCCCCCCCAAAGGGCAAGCTGTCGGCCTGGATCTGGCCTGCTGCCCCCGACTGACTCTTGAGGCTAAAACCGCACCAGTACCACACCTTGAGCTGTGCCAGCAGCTGGCCGCGGCAGATAAACCAGAGCAGGGCGAAAAAACCCATGAACAGCAGGCTGAACAGCTGGACCTCTATTAGTCCGACGGGGCCCAGTACCCAGCCACAGGCAGCCAATAGCTTGGCATCACCGGCACCCAGCGAACCGGCCAGATAAAAGGGCAGCGTCAACGCCAGCCCCAATCCGAGCCCCGAAAGGGCATCCACCCAGCCCGGAGCCGGCAGCGGCCAAAGCGGTAATAACTGCACCACGCCCAGCAGCAACAGCGCCAGCACGATACTGTTGGGGATGCGATTTTTGGTGATATCGGACAGAGCTGCGTAACAGAGGATAGCAAGCAAGAGCAGGTTCATGGCCAAGCTCCGTATGAAATGGGCCGCAAGGGCCCATTTGAAACAAAATAACTAAGGGGCTCATCTAAGACGCAGAAGTACCGGCGCCCTCAAGAGCCAACTGCAGGAGAAACATTATGGTGTTGTGATTTCAGTGTTGATATTCTCGATTACTGTGCCAACAGATTGACCCAATGTTCTAAATGCTGCCACCACAGCCAGAGCAATAAGGC
>JBFHKO010000196.1:0-4556 GCA_041595355.1 Aeromonadaceae bacterium | reverse complement strand
TCCAGAAAGTCGAAGGCGGCGCGGAACTTGGGATGGGTGGCCAGCCGCTCGGCGCGACGGCCGGTATGGCGTGGCAGCCGCTCCTGGAGCAGCCAGATGTCGCGGATGTCGGTGGTGAAACGGCGCGGTATGGCCACGCAGCGGACCTGGCTGTCCACCGCCTCGTTCATCGCCATCTGCAGGGTGTCCTGGGGGGGCAGCTTGGTCTCGTTGCCGCTCTCGCGATGGCGACGCTCCACCGGTCCCCACAGCAGGGCGGCGTAGAAGAAGGCCGGTGTCACCGGCAGTCCCTGATGCACCCGCTCATCGGTGTTTTTGAGCGCCAGTTCGAGGAAGCGTTCGAAGGGACTGTTGCCGGCCGGGGTCAGCAGGCGGGCCGTCACCGGGAACAGCGGCTCAAACAGGCCATACTGGCGCAGCAGCTTGTAGGTCTTGAGACCATGCCCGGCCAGGAACAGCTTGAGGGTCTCCTCGAACAGGCGCGCCGGCGGAATGTCGCGCAGCAGCGAGGCCAGCTCGCGGATGGGGGCGGCACTGCGCTCGCTGATGTCGAAGTCCAGCTTGGCGGCAAAGCGGATGGCGCGCAGCATGCGTACCGGGTCCTCGCGGTAGCGGGTCTCGGGATCGCCGATGAGCTCCAGGCGGCGCGCCGCCAGATCGGCCAGCCCGCCGTGGAAGTCGCACAGGCTGAAGTCACGAATGTTGTAGTAGAGCGCATTGACGGTGAAGTCACGGCGCTCGGCGTCCTCCTCGATGCTGCCGTAGACGTTGTCGCGCAGCAGCATGCCCTCGTCCGACTGGCTGGAGACATGCTTGCTGGTCTCCACCCGGTGGTGATGGCCGCGAAAGGTGGCCACCTCGATGACGTCGCGGCCGAACACCACATGGGCCAGGCGAAAACGGCGGCCGATGAGGCGACAGTTGGAAAACAGCCGCTTTATCTGCTCGGGATGGGCATCGGTGGCGACATCGAAGTCTTTCGGCTGGGTACCCAGCAGCAGGTCGCGCACGCCGCCGCCGACCAGATAGGCCTCGAAGCCGGACTTGCTCAGGCGATAGAGGACCTTGAGGGCGTTATCGCTGATCTGCTTGCGGGAGATGGCGTGCTGATCCCGCGTCAGTATGTCGCGTTGCTCGGGGAGCGGGGCTACGGCGCCAGCGGACGCCTCTGCCTTGCCGCGCACCTTGCGATACAGGTTCGCAATATGGGAAAAAATGGTACACCTCTTGGGTCAAACCTTGTGGTCATGGCGGCGCTATGATAGCGCAATGATAAAACTTTGAGAAATCCGTCACGGCTGTTCGGCTGCGTGCCACAAAATATGCTGTTGGCGGGGCACTTTGTCCAGGTTCCAATGAGCCGTTGCCCAGGCCAGCAGCAGACTCTGTTGCTGGCGCAGCTCTGCCGGAGGGCATTGCCCCAGAAACGCCAGCGCCTGCCACAGGGTCTCGGCCACCCGCCGCGGGTCCAGCGCCGGGGCATGGTTCTGCTTGGAGAGCTTGCTGCCGTTGGCCTGCACCGCCAGCGGCAGGTGCATCCAGTCGGGCTCGGGGGCGCCCAGCTCCCGGTAGAGGGCAATCTGGCGTACCGTGGGCTCGATGAGATCGGCACCGCGCACCACCTCGGTGACGCCGGCATCGGCATCGTCCACCACCACCGCCAGGTTGTAGGCGAACAGGCCGTCGCGGCGCTTCAAAATGAAGTCCTCCTCCGCCAGCTCCCGGGGCACCCAGATCTCGCCATGCAGCCGGTCTTCGAAGTGGTAGACCGGGCTGTGCACGTGCAGGCGCACCGAGGCGCCGGCGGCAGGCAGATCCCGGCGTCGGCAGGTGCCGGGATAGAAGCCGCCCGCCGCCTGTATCATGGCCCGGGTGCAGTGGCAGTGATAGGCCTGCCCGTTGCGGTAGAAGCCGTCCACCACCGCCTGATAGCGCTCATGACGGCGGCTCTGATAGATCACCTCGCCATCCCAGTGCAGTCCGTAGCGCGCCAGGGTGCGCAGTATGTCGTCGGCGGCACCTGGCATCTCCCGAGGCGGATCCAGATCCTCGATGCGCAGCAGCCAGCGACCGCCCCGGGCGCGCGCCTGCAGATAGCTGCCCAGGGCGGCGATGAGCGAGCCGAAGTGCAGGGGGCCCGAGGGCGAGGGGGCGAAGCGGCCCACATAAGCGGGGTTGGGAGTCATGCCGGGGGCGCCTAAGCCATGGAAACAGGGAACGAAAAAGGGAGCCCGAGCTCCCTTGTCACAGCGACGAGCCCGGGTTCAGCCGGCCATCTGCTTTTCTTTCATTTCGGCCAGCGTCTTGCAGTCGACGCACATCTCGGCCGTGGGACGGGCTTCCAGCCGGCGGATGCCGATCTCGATACCGCAGGATTCGCAGTAACCGAAGTCATCCTCTTCAAGCTTCACGAGCGTCTTCTCGATCTTCTTGATGAGCTTGCGTTCGCGGTCGCGGGCGCGCAGCTCCAGAGCGAACTCCTCCTCCTGGGCGGCTCTGTCCACCGGGTCCGGGAAGTTGGCGGCCTCGTCCTTCATGTGGCCCACGGTGCGGTCAACTTCTTCACGCAGCTGGTTGCGCCAGGACTCCAGGATCTTGCGGAAGTGCGCCTTCTGCAGATCATTCATGTACTCTTCACCAGGCTTCGGCTGGTAAGGCTCCACACCGGCGATGGCCAGCGGTCCCAGAGATTTCTTATTATCGCCTGTAGGCATGCCTGTCTCCTAATTCGCACGACACAGCACTTACCGCGTGCTGGCTACTCAAAACTGCAAGGCCGGTATCTATATCAGAAGGGCCGAAGCCTCGCAAATCAAGTGTCCATATTTTGCGAATAACGCAGGGGTTTGTCGTGGTTTTGGTCAGGAGTCAGCTGAGTTCTGACTCGAAACCCTTCGCTTCGCCCTTCAGGATGGTGGTGAGTGCCATGAAATTCAAGCATCTGACCCTGACGGCACCTGATAATCCCATTTTTTCCTGCTCATCTGACGCCCCGGGGTGCCGATTGACAAGCAAAGACGGGTGCATGCAATTATCGCTCCCTGTTTTTGGCGTCCGGCAGGGTAGAATGAACCGCCTCTTTTCGGACCTGTTTCGGTAGCGTATGTCATGAAGTATCCCCAACCATTGCAGGCGGCGCGCCTGGTTCGCCGCTATCAGCGCTTCCTGGCCGAGGCCATCGATGCCCAGGGCGAGCGCTTCACCCTGCACTGCCCCAATACGGGGCGCATGACCGGTTGCGCCGAGCCGGGTTGGACCATCTGGTACTCCCGTTCGGAGCGACCCGGCCGCAAGTACCCCTGCACCTGGGAGCTGAGCCAGACACCGGACGGCGACTTCATCGGTGTCAACACGGCGCGCGCCAATGGCCTGGTGGCCGAGGCCATCGACGCCGGCGTGATCCCCGAGCTGGCCGGTTATGAGCACCTTGAGCGGGAGGTGCGGGTCGCGGATGAGGCGAGCCGTCTCGATATGCGGCTGAGGGCTCCGGGGCGGCGGCACTGTTATCTGGAGGTGAAGAGCGTCACCTGGCAGGTGGGCGCGGGCATCGGCACCTTTCCCGATGCGCCCAGCGAGCGGGCACGCCGGCATCTGCGCAGCCTGATGGCGCTGCGCACCGCCGGCCACAGGGCCGTCTTGCTGTTTTGCGTACAACACCATGGCATTGAGCAGGTCATGCCGGCCCGGGAGATCGATCCCGACTATGCGCGCCTGCTGGGCGAGGCCCGGGATGCCGGGGTGGAGCTGCTGGCCTGGCAGGCGCGGCTCAGCCCGGCTGGCCTGCGGCTGGAGCGCGCCCTGCCGGTGCGGCTGTCACCCTGAGCCCTGGCCATCAGTGCGGCTGGGCTTGGGGTGTCCCGGCGGCATCGGCCGCCGGCGCCTGCAGCGGCCAGCTGGCCAGCGCCACATAACGTACTCCCTTGAGGCTGCTGCAGGATTCATAGAGGCTGAAGGCGCTCACCTGCAGTGGGATGGGGCGGGCGGTCACCTGCAACGCGGGTGGCGGCCGCGGCGGCAGCTTGCGATAGAGGGTGACATGGGCGTGATAGGGGCGGCGCTCGGCGGGCAGCGCCAGAGCGTCGGCCAGCCCGTTCAGTGCCGCCGCCAGCTGCAGCAACGCGGGTGGATAGTGGCTGGGGGCCAGCCAGGCGACCCGAGGCCGGGCAAACCAGCCCGGCAGATCCAGGCAGAGGCTGAAGGCCGGCAGCCGCAGGCGGGCGGCGCCGGCGCACAGGGCCGGCAGCAGGGCGTTGTCCACCAGACCCAGGAAGCGGAGGGTGATGTGAAAATTATCCGGATGCACCGGCTTGCCGGGCAGGGCCAGGGCGTGCTGCCAGCGGCAGAGTTCCGGCTGCGCGGCCGCGGCGCTCAGGCCAAAAAACAGCCGTTTTTTCTCTTGCATGGTGGCTTCTCCTTGGTCCGGGGCCCGGGCTTTGGCACAATGGCCGCCTTGCAACACGGAGGATAGCGCTTGTCAGACCTGCCCATACGGCACCTCATCCCGGCCATCTTGTCGGCGCTGGGCCAGCACAACCAGCTGATTGTCCAGGCGGCCC
>JBFHKO010000195.1:0-4560 GCA_041595355.1 Aeromonadaceae bacterium | reverse complement strand
TCGACGAGGTGATCCGCGAACATCCGGTGATGCTGAACCGGGCCCCGACCCTGCACCGTCTGGGTATCCAGGCATTCGAGCCCATCCTGATCGAAGGCAAGGCCATCCAGCTGCACCCGCTGGTCTGCTCCGCGTTCAACGCCGACTTCGACGGTGACCAGATGGCGGTCCACGTGCCGCTGACCCTGGAAGCCCAGCTGGAAGCGCGCGCGCTGATGATGTCCACCAACAACATCCTGTCGCCCGCCTCCGGTGAGCCCATCATAGTGCCGTCCCAGGACGTGGTGCTGGGTCTGTACTACATGACCCGTGCCCGTGCCGGCGCTCAGGGTGAAGGCATGCTGCTGGGCAGCGCCAAGGAAGCCGAGAAGGTCTACCGTGCCGGCCTGGCGTCCCTGCATGCCCGTGTCAAGGTGCGCATCACCGAGTACGAGAAGAGCGAGGACGGGCAGCTGACCGCCAGCACCGCCATTCGCAACACCACCGTCGGCCGTGCCATCCTGTCGCTGATCCTGCCCAAGGGCATGGAGTATGACCTCATCGATCCGCCGCTGGCACTGACCGAGGCTGGCAAGGCCGAGCTGGCCGAGCATCCGCAGAAGTGGATCAAGCACGTCTCCAACCAGCCGATGGGCAAGAAGGCCATCTCCCGGTTGCTGAATACCTGTTACCGCAAGCTGGGTCTGAAGGACACCGTCATCTTCGCCGACCAGCTGATGTACACCGGTTTCCATTACGCCGCACTCTCCGGTTGTTCCGTCGGCATCAACGACATGGTGATCCCGGCGGCCAAGGAAGAGATCATCGGTGCCGCCGAAGCAGAAGTCGCCGAGATCCAGGAACAGTTCCAGTCTGGTCTGGTAACGGCCGGTGAGCGCTACAACAAGGTCATCGATATCTGGGCCAGCGCCAACGAGCGCGTCTCCAAGGCGATGATGGATAACCTCTCCAAGGAGAAGGCCACCAACAGCCAGGGCGAAGAGGAAGATCAGGCCTCCTTCAACAGCATCTTCATGATGGCCGACTCGGGTGCGCGGGGCTCTGCCGCCCAGATCCGTCAGCTGGCGGGGATGCGGGGCCTGATGGCCAAGCCGGACGGCTCCATCATCGAAACGCCCATCGTGGCGAACTTCCGTGAGGGTCTGAACGTACTGCAGTACTTCATCTCCACCCACGGTGCCCGTAAGGGTCTGGCGGATACCGCCCTCAAGACCGCCAACTCCGGTTACCTGACCCGCCGTCTGGTGGACGTGGCCCAGGATCTGGTGATCACCGAGTCCGATTGCGGTACCGGTGAGGGTCTGTGGATGACACCGCTCATCGCCGGTGGCGACGTGGTCGAGCCGCTGCGCGAGCGCGTGCTGGGCCGGGTGGTGGCCGAGGATGTGCTGAAGCCGGGTAGCGAAGAGGTGCTGGTGGCGCGCAACACCCTGCTGGACGAGCAGTGGTGTAATACCCTGGAAGCCAATTCCGTGGATCGGGTCAAGGTGCGTTCCGCCATTACCTGTGAAACCGACTTCGGGGTCTGTGCCCACTGTTACGGTCGTGATCTGGCGCGGGGCCATCTGGTCAACGCCGGTGAGGCGGTCGGCGTCATCGCCGCCCAGTCCATCGGTGAGCCGGGTACCCAGCTCACCATGCGTACCTTCCACATCGGGGGCGCGGCCTCGCGTGCCGCTGCGGAAAACAACGTGCAGGTGAAGAACACCGGGCATATCAAGCTGCAGAATGCCAAGTTCGTCACCAACAGCGCCGACAAGCTGGTCATCACCTCGCGCTCCAGCGAATTGACCATCATGGACGACCTGGGCCGTACCAAGGAAAGCCACAAGCTGCCCTACGGTACCGTGCTGGAAGTCAAGGATGGTCAGGCGGTGACCGCGGGCCAGATCGTGGCCAACTGGGATCCGCATACCCACCCGATCATCACGGAAGTGGCGGGTCGCATCAAGTTCATCGATCTGCTGGATGGCATCACCGTCACCCGCCAGACCGACGAGCTGACCGGTCTCTCCAGCATAGTGGTGCTGGATGTCAACGAGCGGGGCTCGGCCGGTAAGGAGCTGCGTCCCACCGTCAAGCTGCTGGACGAGAACGGCAAGGATATCCTCATCCCCGGCACCGAAGTCGCGGCCCAGTACTTCCTGCCCGGCCAGGCCATCGTGCAGCTGGAAGATGGTGCCATGGTGAACGTGGGTGACGCCCTGGCGCGTATTCCCCAGGAATCCGGCGGTACCAAGGACATCACCGGTGGTCTGCCGCGGGTTGCCGACCTGTTCGAAGCCCGTCTGCCGAAAGAGCCCGCCATACTGGCGGAGATCTCCGGCACCATCGCCTTCGGCAAGGAGACCAAGGGCAAGCGCCGTCTGGTCATCACGCCGACCGATGGTGGCGAGGCCTACGAAGAGATGATCCCGAAGTGGCGTAACCTGAACGTCTTCGAAGGCGAAAAGGTACAGCAGGGTGAAGTGCTGGCCGATGGTCCGGAATCGGCCCATGACATCCTGCGCCTGCGGGGCGTCAGCCCGGTGGCGAACTACATCGTCAACGAAGTGCAGGACGTCTACCGGCTGCAGGGCGTTAAGATCAACGACAAGCACATCGAAGTCATAGTGCGGCAGATGCTGCGCAAGGGCGAAATCATCGATGGCGGCGACACCGAGTACCTGGAAAGCGAGCAGGTGGAAGTGGCGCGGGTCAAGATTGCCAACCGCAAGCTGGAAGCCGAGGGCAAGCGCCCGGCGACCTACCGTCGCGTGCTGATGGGGATCACCAAGGCGTCCCTGAACACCGAGTCGTTCATCTCCGCGGCCTCCTTCCAGGAGACCACCCGCGTGCTGACCGAGGCGGCCGTGTCCGGCAAGGTCGACGATCTGCGCGGTCTGAAGGAGAACGTCATCGTGGGTCGTCTGATCCCGGCAGGGACCGGCTTTGCCTACCACCAGTCGCGTCATCAGAAGCGCAAGGCGGCTGCCCAGCCCCAGGCGCCCCAGATGACCGCTGGCGAGGCGGAGCAGAACCTGGCCGATCTGCTGAACGCGTTCGGCGACGACGATACCAGCGCCGGCTAAGCCACAGTGCTGACACCAAGGGCTCCCGCGAGGGAGCCCTTTTTTATGCGCCGCGCCCGGATTTGTCGCTGCACCCCACAGCGTCGACACTTTGGTTTGAACCCGGCGCCGGTTCTGGGGTTAAATGACAGTCTGTCTGCGCTGCCCTTCCGGCCGTGCGCCCCCCTTACCATGAAGGAACCCGACCATGCACAAAGAAGTGATTGCGACCCCCGCCGCGCCGGCCGCCATTGGCCCCTATGTCCAGGCCACCAAGCTCGGCAACCTGATCTTCACCTCCGGGCAGATACCGCTGCTGCCCGACAGCATGCAGATCATCGACGGCGGCATCCGCGAGCAGGCGGAGCAGGTGATGAAGAATCTGCTGGCCATCCTGGCCGAAGCCGGTGCCACCCCGGCCAGCGTGCTGAAGACCACCTGTTTCCTGAAGGACATGAACGACTTCGCCGTCTTCAACGAGGTGTATGCCGGTTACTTTGGCGACACGGCACCGGCGCGCTCCTGCGTCGAAGTGGCGCGCCTGCCCAAGGACGTGTTGGTGGAAGTGGAAGCCGTGGCCTACGTGGCCTGATTGACGATGGCAACGGGAGCGTGGCGGTGACGGCATTGCGGTTTGCGCTGGTGGTCAGCGGCCCGCCCTATGGCAGCGAGGCAGCCTCGCTGGCACTGCTGTTTGCCCGGGAGCTGCTGGCTCAGGGGCATCGGCTGGAGCGGGTCTTCTTCTATCAGGAGGGGGTGCACAACGCCAGTCTGCTGACCCTGCCGGCCAACGACGAGGCGGATCTGGCGGCCGGTTGGCGGGCGCTGGCCGCGCAGAGCGGGGCCGAGCTGGCGGTCTGCGTGGCGGCGGCCCAGCGACGCGGCCTGCTGGATAGCCAGGAGGCGGCCCTGGCCGGCGTCGAGCAGTTCAATGTGGCGCCCCCCTTCGTGCTCGCCGGCCTGGGGGCCCTGACAGAGGCGGCCCTGACGGTGGACCGTCTGGTGCAATTCTAGGAGCGGCACATGAACCGGATAGCGATCCTCTTTCGCCACGCGCCCCATGGCCAGGCCGGCGGCCGGGAAGGGCTGGATGCGGTGCTGGCCGCCTCGGCGCTCAGCGATGAGCTGGGCGTCTTCTTTCTCGGCGACGGCGTCTACCAGCTGCTGGCCGGCCAACAGCCGGCGGTCATACTGGCGCGCGACTATGCGCCCACCTTCAAGCTGTTCGGGCTCTACGACATCGAGTCGGTGTTCCTGTGCCAGGCCTCCCTGGCCGAGCGGCAGCTGACGAGCGAGCAGTTGCTGCTGACCGCCACCCCGCTTGAGCCTGCGGCACTGCGCCGGCAGCTGGACCGCTACCAGGTTCACCTGCTCTTCTAGGAGTTTGTCATGCTGCATATCGTCCGCGATTCCCCCTTCGGCGACAGCGCCTTGTCCCAGTGCCTGGCGTACCTGGCACCCACCGATGCGCTGCTGCTGATCCAGGATGGGGTGATCGCCGCCAGCGTCC
>JBFHKO010000194.1:0-4582 GCA_041595355.1 Aeromonadaceae bacterium | reverse complement strand
GCCATGGCGGCCAGGCCGCGGGGGCCGGCGCCGCGCTTGAGGGCCAGCAGCAGGGTTTCCAGTTGATCGTCCTGATGATGGGCGGTCAGCAGGCACCCCCCCGCCGGCAACCGGGCGGCCAGGGCCGCATAGCGCGCCTGCCGCGCCTTGGCCTCCAGGCTCTCCCGGGGTGCCACCTGCACCCGCACCCGCTCCACCTCGCACTCGACCCCCAGGGAGGCACAGATCGCCTGGCAATGGGCCGCCCAGCCATCGGCCAGCGGATTGAGGCCATGGTGCACATGCACCGCCCTGAGGCTGGCGCCGGGACGGCTGGCCACCCATTCGGCCAGCAGCACCAGCAGCACATGGGAGTCCAGCCCGCCGCTGTAACCCAGTAGCAGCGGGCCGGGAGGCAGGCTCAGCGCCAGTGCCTGTTGCAAGCGATCATCCAATGCGGTTTCGGTCACCATCCACCTCCCGACAGACAGCCTTCATCACGGTTCCCCTGGCGCGCCCGGGACGCGGCAAACAAAACGCCAGGCAGGGCCTGGCGTTTTGCATTGCATGAGCGGCGCCTGGCATCAGCAGTAACCGTACCCCATCAGGCGCTGGTAACGCTGGGCCAGCAGCTCCTCGACGGTCAGCTGACGCAACTCGGCCAGATCGGCAAGCAGGCGCTCCTGCAGCTGAGCAGCCATGGCCTCCATGTCGCGGTGGGCGCCGCCCAGCGGCTCCGGCACCACGTTGTCGATGAGCTTGAGCTCCTTCAGACGGTTGGCGGTGATGCCCATGGCCTCGGCAGCCACATTCGCCTTGTCGGCGCTCTTCCAGAGAATAGAGGCGCAGCCTTCCGGCGAAATCACCGAATAGGTGGAATATTGCAGCATGTTGACGCGATCACCGACGCCGATGGCCAGGGCACCGCCGGAGCCGCCCTCGCCCACCACGGTGCAGACCACCGGCACCTTGAGGCTGGACATCACCTTGAGGTTGCGGGCGATGGCTTCGGACTGGCCACGCTCCTCGGCGCCGACCCCCGGATAGGCGCCCGGGGTATCGATGAAGGTGATGATGGGCATCTTGAAGCGTTCGGCCATCTGCATCAGGCGCAGTGCCTTGCGGTAGCCTTCCGGCCGCGGCATGCCGAAGTTGCGCTTGATCTTCTCCTGGGTGTCACGCCCCTTCTGCTGGCCGATGACCATCACCGGCTCGCCGTCCAGACGGGCGATGCCGCCCACTATGGCCTTGTCGTCGGCAAAGGCGCGATCGCCGGCCAGCTCTTCGAAATCGGTGAAGATATGGCGGATGTAATCCTGGGTGTAGGGGCGCTGCGGATGACGGGCCACCTGGGAGATCTGCCAGGCACCGAGATCGGCATACAGCTTCCTGGTCAGCTCTTCGTTCTTCTTCTCCAGGCGCTGGATCTCCTCGCTGAGATCCACATTGCTGCCCACGCCGGAACTGACGCGCTTCAACTCGTCAATCTGGGCCAGCAGCTCGGCGATGGGTTGTTCAAATTCCAGAAAGTTCAGGTTCATAGTAATGTCCGAAATCGCTACTCAAAGATGAGGTCGACGCTGTGTCTGCCTAGCAACATTCGCAGCTCGTCCAGTAGTTGATCGGTCGGCGTCACCCGCCACTCGGTACCCAGTGTCAGTTGTGCCTGTACGCCGGATTGGCGATAGCATACCTGAACCGGACAAACACCGGCACGGTGCGGCGCCATAATTTCGCCAAAGCGCTGGAAAAAGTGCGCATCTATCTGCTCCTGGCACAGCTGCAGACGCAACAGGCGCGCGTGGCGGGCGCGGGCCTCGGCGATGTCCATCAGCTCCCGGGCCGCCATTTTAATGCCACCGGCATAGTCGTCAACAGCGACCTGGCCGCTCACCACCAGCACCCTGTCCTTTTCCAGCAGCGGCTCGAAGCGTTCCAGCGCCTCGCTGAACAGGGTGATGTCGAGCCGCCCCGAGCGATCGTCCAGGGTCAGCACCCCCATGCGGGTGCCGCGCTTGGTGGTCAGCACCCGGGCAGCGATGACCAGCCCCGCCGCCGTGGTCAGCTTGTCGCGCTCGGTGGGGTGCAGTTCCGCCAGCCGGCCGCTGGTGTAGTGCCTGAGCTCCGGCAGGTACTGATCGATGGGATGCCCGGTCAGATACAGCCCCAGCGTCTCCCGCTCCCCCTCCAGCCACACCTTGTCCGGCCACTCGGGCACCTCGGCGAAGCTCGGGCTCGGCAGCACCCCATCGTCGGCGAAGATGTCGCCGAACAGATCCGTCTGCCCCTTCTCGGCATCCTTGGCCTGCTGCTCGGCGGCCTTCATCGCCGCCTCCAGCGCGGCGCTGAGAGCCGCCCGATGGGGGCCGAGCCGATCCAGGGCCCCGGCCAGGATCAGTTTTTCCATCACCCGCTTGTTGAGGCGCTTGATGTCCACCCGGTTGCAGAAGTCGAACAGATCCCGGAACGGACCGCCGGCCGTGCGCGCCTCTATGATCGCCTCTATGGGCGCCTCGCCCACCCCCTTGACCGCGCCGATGCCATAGACGATATGCCCCTGGCCGTTGACGGTGAAGCGGTACTGACCGCTGTTGACGTCCGGCGGTATGATGGTGAGCCCCATGCGCTGACACTCGTCCACCAGGGTCACTATCTTGTCGGTGTTGTCCATGTCGGCGGTCATCACCGCCGCCATGAACTCGGCCGGGTAGTGAGTCTTGAGCCACAGGGTCTGGTAGGAGACCAGCGCATAGGCGGCGGAGTGGGACTTGTTGAAGCCGTAACCGGCGAATTTTTCCACCAGATCGAAGATCTTCATCGCCAGCTCGCCGTCGATGCCGTTGCTGACGGCACCGCTCTCGAACAGGGCCCGCTGCTGGGCCATCTCCTCGGGCTTCTTCTTGCCCATGGCCCGGCGCAGCATGTCCGCCCCGCCCAGGGTATAGCCCGACAGGGTCTGGGCTATCTGCATCACCTGCTCCTGATAGAGGATGATGCCGTAGGTGGGCTCCAGGATGGGCTTGAGGGAGGCGTGCTGCCACTGCACGTCCGGGTAGGAGATGGCCTCGCGACCGTGCTTGCGATCGATGAAGTTGTCCACCATCCCGGACTGCAGCGGCCCCGGCCGGAACAGCGCCACCAGGGCGATCATGTCCTCGAAGCAGTCGGGCTTGAGGCGCTTGATGAGATCCTTCATGCCGCGGGATTCGAGCTGGAACACCGCCGTGGTGGCGGCCTGCTGCAACAGGCGGAAGGCGGCGGCATCGTCCATGGCGATGGACTCGATGCGCACGGGCGGTTTGCCCTCCTCCGCCAGGCGCGGGTTGATCATGCCCAGCGCCCAGTCGATGATGGTGAGGGTACGCAGCCCCAGGAAGTCGAACTTCACCAGCCCCGCATATTCGACATCGTTCTTGTCGAACTGGGTGACCGGGTTCTTGCCCTCGGCATCGCAGTAGAGGGGGGCAAAGTCGGTGATGCGGGTGGGCGCTATCACCACGCCACCGGCGTGCTTGCCGGCATTGCGGCTCACCCCCTCGAGCTTGCGCGCCATGTCGATGAGGGCGCGCACCTCTCCATCCTGCTCGTAGAGCTCGGGCAGCTTGGCTTCCACCTCGAAGGCCTTGGCCAGGGTCATGCCCGGATCCGGCGGCACCAGCTTGGAGATGCGATCCACAAAGCCATAGGGGTGACCCAGCACCCGCCCCACGTCACGGATGGCGGCCTTGGCGGCCATGGTGCCGAAGGTGATGATCTGGGAGACCGCCTCGCGGCCATACATCTGCGCCACGTGCTCGATCACCTCGTCGCGTCTGTCCATGCAGAAGTCGATGTCGAAGTCGGGCATGGAGACCCGCTCGGGATTCAGGAACCGCTCGAACAGCAGATCGAATTCCAGCGGATCCAAGTCGGTTATCTTGAGGGCATAGGCCACCAGGGAGCCGGCCCCCGAGCCGCGCCCCGGGCCGACGGGGATGCCGTTATCCTTGGACCACTGGATAAACTCCATGACGATGAGGAAGTAGCCGGGAAAGCCCATCTGGTTGATGACCTTGAGCTCGATGTCGAGCCGCTCGTCATACTCGCCGCGTTTGTGCGCCCGCAGCGCCGGATCCGGGAACAGGAATTCGAGCCGCTCTTCCAGCCCCTGCCGGGACTTCATCACCAGGAAATCCTCGGTGCTCATGTCGCCGGTGGGGAAATTGGGCAGGAAGTATTCGCCGAGACGCACCGTCACGTTGCAGCGCTTGGCGATCTCGACGCTGTTGGCCAGCGCCTCGGGCAGATCGGCGAACAGCTGGCACATCTCCTCCTGGGTGCGCAGGTATTGCTGGCGGCTGTAGCGCTTGGGCCGGCGCGGATCGATGAGGGTATAGCCGTCGTGGATGGCGACCCGGATCTCGTGGGCGTCGAAGTCCTCCTCGTCCAGGAACACCACCTCGTTGGTGGCCACCACCGGCAGCCCCTGCTGGGCCGCCAGCTTCACCGCCAGATGCAGGTAGCTCTCCTCGTCCTGGCGGCCGGTGCGCAGCAGTTCGAGATAGAAACGCTCGTCAAAGTGCTGGCGGTAGAAGTCGAGGCAGCGGGCCGCCTGGGCCTGGTT
>JBFHKO010000193.1:0-4638 GCA_041595355.1 Aeromonadaceae bacterium | reverse complement strand
CAGGCGCGTCACAAGCTGGTGCTGACCACCCCCTACTTCGTGCCCGACGATCCCCTGGCCGCGGCGCTGAGCTCGGCGGCCGATCGCGGCGTGCGGGTGCAGCTCATCCTTCCCGCCCGCAACGATTCGTTGATGGTGAATTTCGCCTGCAACTCCTTCCTCGAAAGCCTGCTGGTCTCGGGGGTCGAGATCTACCGTTTCCACTCCGGTCTGCTGCATACCAAGAGCGTGCTGGTGGATGACGAGCTGGCGCTGGTGGGGACGGTCAATCTGGACCGGCGCAGCCTGTGGCTCAACTTCGAGGCCAGCCTGCTGGTGGACAGCCCCGAGTTCTGTGGCGAGCTGGCCCGGCTGCAGCAGACCTACATCACCCAGGCCAGCGCCATGCAGCTGGCCGAGTGGCGGGTGCGTCCCTGGCACCAGAAGCTGCGCGAGAATATCTTCTACCTGCTGAGCCCGCTGTTGTGACGCCGGGTCGGGATCGGCGCTACTTGAAGACCACGGTGCGGTTGCCGTGCACGAACACCCGCTCTTCCACCACCTGGGTCAGGGCGCGGGTCAGCACGCTGCGCTCGCCGTCACGGCCGGCCTTGGCCATCTCTTCGGCGGAGAAGGTGTGGTTCACGTGGATCACATCCTGCTCGATGATGGGCCCCTCATCCAGATCGTTGGTCACGAAGTGGGCGGTGGCGCCGATGATCTTCACGCCGCGATCATAGGCCTGGCGGTAGGGGCGCGCGCCGATGAAGGCCGGCAGGAAGGAGTGGTGAATGTTGATGATGCGCCGCGGATAGGCGGCCACGAAGTCGGGGGTCAGTACCCGCATGTACTTCGCCAGCACCACATAATCGGGCTGGTAGCGATCGATGATGGCGCGCAGGCGTTCTTCGTGCGCCTCCCGGCTCAGTCCCTCATGGCTGACGGCATGGAAGGGGATGTCGAACTTGCCGGTCAGATCCGCCAGGCTGTCGTAGTTGCCCACCACAGCGGCCACGTCCACGTTCAGGGCGCCATCGTAGGCTTTCATCAGGATGTCGCCCAGGCAGTGGGCCTCCTTGGTCACCAAGATGACGATGCGCTTCTGGCCGGCATTCACCAGCCGGCGCTGGGCGCCCTGGGGGAGGGCGTCGTCCAGGTCTGCAAGCAGGGTCTCATCGTTGAAGCGCCCTTCCAGTTCGGTGCGCATGAAGAAGCGGCCGTGCTCGTAATCGACGAACTCATCGTTCTTGATGATGTTGAGCTGATGCTTGTAACAGATATTGGTGATCTTGGCGATCAGGCCCTTGGCATCCGGGCAGTCGGTGAGCAGAATCTTGCGCTCCATCTTTAATCCTATGTCAATCCGGGAAGACGAATGGGGTGACACTATGCCACAAAACCGTCTGCAGCCATATGGACAATGGGGAGACGTGGCCGTCGCCGCCAGCCGGATAGCATGATGTAAATCAATATTTTTCTCGGCCGCCGGCCGACCGAGCTTGGGTTTCCACCATGGCTGACGTAAGGTGTCCGTTCGGAAATATCCGCGACTTATTGCAGGGAGTGCATCAGGTTGGCATCACTCAGGCGCAGACTCGCCCTACTCAAGCTCCGGGCCATGACTCCCCTTGGCATGGCGCTGCTCTATGGGCTGTTCGCCGGTCTGTGGATTGGTATCTCCGATACCCTGTTGGGGTTGTTGCCGCTGATGCCGGAGCGCCTGCTGGCGCTGTCGACCCTCAAAGGCTGGCTGTTCGTGCTGATCAGCAGCCTGTTGCTGTTCCTGCTGCTGCGATTCTGGCGCGCGCCGGCCCCTGCGGCCGGCACGCCGGCGCCGCGCTCCGGTCGTCGGCGTGCCAAGCTGATCCTGATACTGCTGGGGCTGGTGCTCAGCCTGCCGTTGCTGGATTACGGCGTGGTCCACCAGCATAAACCGCAACTGGAGCAGGAGAGCCTGCAGAATCTGAGTGCCATGGCGGCATTCAAGGCTGAACAGGTGGAAGCCTGGCTGCGAAGCCGGCAGGGCAGTGGCAGCATCATGATGCGCAACGCCCTGCTCCTGGACCAGACGGAAAGCCTGATCCAGACCCGGACGACAGTGTTTCCGCCCGCACTGCGCGACTACCTGCGCTCGATACAGGCCAATTATCGTTACGGCAATATCGAGCTGGTCGATGCCCGCGGCCGCGGGCTCACCGCCCTGAGCCCGGCGCCCCCCCTTCCGGCGCAGACCCGCGCCCTGATCGCCCCGGCCCTGCGTCAGGGGGAGCCGCTGCGCAGCCCGCTGTATACAGACCGGCGCGGTGTGCTGCGTCTGGACTTCGTCGTGCCGCTGAAGCGCAACGGCGCCGCTGGCGATTCGGTCATCGGCGCCCTGATATTGCAGACCGATCCGGCGCGGGCCCTGCTGCCGCTCATCCATGCCTGGCCGACATCGAGCACCAGCGGCGAGATACTGTTGGCGCTCGATGAGGGGGGGCAGCGGCTCTACCTCAATCTGCCACGCCACGCAGGTCCCGGCGCATCGAGCCAGCCCTTTGCGCTGGCGTCGTCGTCGCTGCCGGCACGCGCGGCCCTGGAGGCGCGCCGGTCCGGCACGGTGCGGGGTGAGGATCAGGATGGTGTGGCGGTGCTGGCTGCCTACCGGCCCGTGGCGGGCAGCGACTGGATGCTGATTGCCAAACAGAACAGCAGCGAGGCCCTGGCGCCACTGTACAGCCTGGTGTTCTGGATCACGCTGGTGACCGGGTTTGCCATCCTGGTGGTGATCGCCATGGTGCTGTTGCTCTGGCGTCAGCAGGAGCGTGCCCACATGCTGGCGCTGCTGGCCCAGGCGGCCGAAAAAGATCAGCTGTTGCATCACTTCTACTCCCTGCCCTTCATCGGCATGGCGCTGCTCGAGCCGGTCAGCCTGCGCTGGCTGCTATGCAACGACAAGCTGGCCAGTATGCTGGGTTACGAGGAGGCGGAGCTGGCCAACCTGAACTGGCTGGCGCTGACCTGTCCCGAGGATCGGGCCGTCGAGGAGGGACAACTCCAGCGACTGATGGACGGGCAGAGCCAGGGCTACCAGCTGGAAAAACGTTTCGTGCACAAGGATGGCTCCCTTATCGAGGTCAATCTGGAGCTGCGTGCCGTCATGGGGAACGCGGACAGGCTGGAATACCTGGTGGCCATGATCAAGGATATCCGCGGCCGCAAGCAGACCGAACGCACCCTGCATCGGCAAAAGATGCTCTATGACTGCCTCTCCCAGACCAACCAGACCATAGTGCGCACTCCCGACCGCAATGAACTGTTTGCCAACATCTGTCGCATCGCCGTCGAGCACGGCGGTTTTCGCTACGCCTGGATTGGCCTGCTGGATGAGCCAAGCCAGCAACTGCTGCCCGTCAGTCATTATGGCAAGGATGACGATCGCATCAGCTATGCCGAGCAGTTTCGCATCACCGCCACAGAGGACGACCCCCGGGGCATGGGGCCCGCGGGGCGGGCACTGCGCAGTGGCGAGCACTGTATCAGCAGTGATTACCTGACCAATCCGGCGACCGCGCCCTGGCACGACCTGGCGCTCAAACTCGGCATCTGCTCCGTCGGTGCCTTTCCCATCCGCGAGGGGGGGCGGGTGGTCGGCACCCTCAGCCTCTATTCCAGTGACGCCCACTTCTTCACCCATGAGGTGCTGGCGACCCTGGACGGCATGGCCCAGGATGTCTCCTTCGCCCTGGATAACCTGGTGCGCGAGGCCGAGCTCAAGGAGAGCGAGCAGCGCTTCCGGCTCGCCATCCGCGAAGCGCCGATTCCGGTCATGATGCATGCCGAAGATGGCCGCATACTGGCGCTCAGTAACCGCTGGTGCGCGCTGACCGGTTACTCATTGCAGGAGCTGCCGAGCCTGGAAGCCTGGACCCGCCTGGCCTACGGCGAGGAGCATGCGCGGGCGCGCGCCAAGATCCGCAGTGTCTACACGGCGCCCGAGCGTAAACTGAGTGGCGAGATGGATGTCCGTTGCCAGGATGGCAGCAGCCGGCGCTGGGAGTTCAATGCCGTGCCCCTGGGGCGGCTGCTCGACGGTCGGCAGATTGCCATCACCATGGCGACCGATGTCACCGAGCGCAAGCTGGCCGAGGAGGCGCTGCGGGAGAGTGAGGCGCTGTTCCATACCCTGGCCAACGTGGCGCCGGTGGGCATCTTTCGTACCGATGCCGCCGGCCAGTGCTGTTATATCAATGCCCGCGGCGCCGCCTTTGCCGGCCTGGCCTCGCCGGAGCTGTTCGACTCATTTCGACTGGAGTGCATCCATCCGGATGACCGACCCGGGGTAGCGGAGTTGTGGCAGCAGGCGCTCGACAGCGGTACGCCTTTCCGGCAGGAGTTTCGCTTCCGGCACGCTTGCGGCATCGACATCTGGGTGCGCGCCGAGGCCGAGCCGCAGTTCGACGAGCAGGGCCGGCTGGGCGGCTATGTCGGCACCCTTACCGACATCAGCGACAGCAAGGCCAAGGAGCTGGAGCTGCGCCTGGCCGCCACCGTGTTCGAGAATACCCGTGAAGGCATACTGGTCACCGACCGTGAACAGCGCATCCTGATGGTCAACCCGGCCCTGAGCGAGCTGCTGGGCTACCGTCGGGAGCAGATACTCGGCCAGACGCCGGCACT
>JBFHKO010000192.1:0-4653 GCA_041595355.1 Aeromonadaceae bacterium | reverse complement strand
TGCAGCACCGCCAGGAGCTGTTCCTGCAGAAGTGGCGCACCCGCCTGGTAGAGAGCGTCATCAGCCTGCAGATGGCCATCGCCGATCGGGAGCGGGAGCGGCTGCTCAAGGAGCTGGAGCGGCGCATGCGGATCACCGATGAGGTGGCCGAGGCGCTGCAGACCCCGCAACCCGGTACCCTCTGGGATCTCTCCGAAGCGCGCCTGCGGCAGGGAGAAAGCGGCCTGCTGCGCCAGTATGCCCGCTTCCTGGCCAACAACCCGCAACTGAAGCAGATCGCCGCCGAGCTGGGGCGTGCCGCCCGCCAGGACAGCGAGCACCAGGAGCACTATGCCCGCATCGAGAGCCGGGTGCTGCAACACGAAAAACAGGAAGCGATACCGGATGATCTGGTGGGGATCTACCAGGACAACCAGCTGACGCGCATGCTGCCAAGCGAAGCCATGCTGCTCAGCAGCCCCGAGCTGGAGACGGTGTTCTACAAGCACTTGGTGGAACGACGCCTGCTCAACTACCAGCTGATGGGGCAGTCCCGCACCCACACGCCGCGCCAGATCGAGCGTCGCTGCCACGGCGAGCAGCCCCAGCCCAAGGGCCCCTTCATCGTCTGCATCGACACCTCCGCCTCCATGAGCGGCTATCCCGAGCAGTGCGCCAAGGCCCTCTGCTTGGGCCTGCTGCAGATTGCCCTGGCCGAGCAGCGGGACTGTATCGTCATGCTCTTTTCCACCCAGGTGGTGAGCTACGAGCTGACCGGCCCCAACGGCCTGCAGCAGGCACTCAACTTTCTCGGCAAAAGCTTTCACGGCGGCACCGATCTGGAGCCCTGCCTGGACGAGGTGCTGGCGCGCATGCAGAGCCAGCACTATCAGAATGC
Source organism: Aeromonadaceae bacterium (assembly GCA_041595355.1). Classification (GTDB taxonomy): domain Bacteria; phylum Pseudomonadota; class Gammaproteobacteria; order Enterobacterales; family Aeromonadaceae; genus JBFHKO01. The sequence continues at coordinate 3,776 of JBFHKO010000192.1, read as the reverse complement.
CGATGCCATAGTGCTCTCCGACTTCATCGCCCAGCGCCTGCCCGCCAGCCTCATCGAACGCACCCTCGCACTCAAGGAGGGAGGAAACCGCTTCAATGCGGTGAGCTTCTCCCGTCACGACAAGCCGGGGCTGATGCAGATCTTCGATGCCATCTGGCGCTTCGACACCGGCCTGCGCGGCCGCCTGCTGCGCAAGGTGAGCTGAGCCCCTCCGCGCTCCGGCCCTCAGGCGCGCGGATGGTGCTCGGCGTGCAGCTCCTTGAGACGCTCGCGGGCCACATGGGTGTAGATCTGGGTGGTGGAGAGATCCGAGTGCCCAAGCAGCATCTGCACCACCCGCAGATCAGCGCCGTGGTTGAGCAGATGGGTGGCGAAGGCGTGGCGCAGGGTGTGCGGCGACAGCGAGGAGGCGATGCCGGCCCGGCAGGCATACAGCTTGATGCGGTGCCAGAAGGTCTGGCGGGTCATCTGCTGGGCCCGGCTGGAGGGAAACAGCACATCCGCGGCCTGCTCGCGCAGCAGGCCCGCCCGCGCCTCGTGCAGGAAGCGTCCCAGCCAGTACATCGCCTCCTCGCCCATGGGTACCAGGCGCTCCTTGTTGCCCTTGCCCAGCACCCGCACCACGCCCTGACGCAGGCTGACATGCTGCATCTCGAGCCCCACCAGCTCCGAGACCCGCAAGCCGGTGGCATAGAGCAGCTCCAGCATCGCCTTGTCACGCAGCTCCAGCGGATCCTCCACCCGCGGCTCCGCCAGCAGCCGCTCCACATCCGCCTCGCTGATGTCCTTGGGCAGCCGCTGGGGTTGCCTGGGCCCCGGCAGCAGGGCGGTGGGATCCTCGTCCCGCAGCTGCTCGCGGATGAGGTACTGGAAAAAGCGGCGCAAGGCGCTCAGCAGCCGGGCGGTGGAGCTGGCCTTGAAGCCCAGATCCAGCCGGTGCGCCAGGTAGCCATGCAGCAGTTCGGCATCCAGGGTCAGCAGCGAGCCGCCGCGGGCATCCAGCCAGGCGGCGAATTTTTCCAGATCCGAGCGATAGGAGGCCAGGGTGTTGTCGGCCAGCCCGCGCTCCAGCCACAGGGCATCGAGAAACTGTTCGATCAGCGGATTGTGCATGACGTACTCCTGCGGGCCGGCGCCCAGGGTCGTGCTGGCCCGGCCCCGGCAATCTGTTACCATAGATCCAACCCCCATATTGCCATAGACAGCCATGCACATAGGTCTCTTTTACGGCTCCAGCACCTGCTACACCGAGATGGTGGCAGAGAAGATACAGGCGCTGCTGGGCGCCGAGCAGCTCAGCCTGCACAACCTGCGGGATACCCCGCCCCAGCGCATGCTGGACTACCCGGTGCTGATGCTCGGCATCTCCACCTGGGATTTCGGCGAGATCCAGGAGGACTGGGCCAGCAACTGGGATGCCCTGGACGGGCTGGATCTGAGCGGCCGCATAGTGGCGCTGTTTGGCCTCGGCGATCAGCTGCTCTACGGACAATGGTTCCTGGATGCCATGGGGCTGCTGCACGACAAGCTGCTGGCCAAGGGCTGCCTGCTGGTGGGCTACTGGCCCAACGAGGGCTACGAATTCGAGGCCTCCAGGGCACTGGTGGACGAAGGACGCTACTTCGTCGGCCTGGCGCTGGACGAAACCAACCAGTATGCCCTCACCGATGCGCGGCTGGCCCGCTGGCTACCCCAGGTGCTGGGCGAGATCGCCGAGCTGCTGTGAGCCCCCACCACGCAAGAGGCCGACATGATGTCGGCCTCTTGTCTATCCAGCGTCGGGCTTATTCTGCCTCGGCCAGCGGCGCCAGGCGGGCGGCCTTGCCCGGCAGCAGCAGGCAGATCACCGTCATCAGCAGGGTCGGCAGCAGCCAGGCCAGCCCCAGATCGAACAGCGGCAGGAAGTCGAACTGGGCCAGCTCCAGCCCCGCCGCCTGCAAACCATCCAGGGTGCCAAACAGCAGGGCGACCAGCATCACCAGCCGGAATCCCTGCCGGGGATTGGCAAAGCGCTGATGCAGGAAGGTGACCATCACCAGGGCCACCGCCACCGGATAGATGGCCACCAGCACCGGAATGGAGAGGCTGATGAGCTGCGACAGCCCGACATTGGCCACCAGGGCACAGATGCCGCTGATGCCAATCACCAGCGCACGGTAACTCAGGCGCGGCCAGAGGCGGTTGAAGAAATCGCCACAGGCAGAGATGAGTCCCACCGCCGTGGTCAGGCAGGCCAGCGAGACGATGGCCGCCAGTATCAGCTGACCGGTGGCGCCAAACAGGCTCTGCACATAGGTGGACACTATGACGCCACCGTTACCCGGATTAACCACCAGTCCCCCCGCCGTGCCGCCAAGGCGGAACAGGGCGATATAGACCAACGCCAGGCCGATGGCGGCCATGACACCGGCGCGCATCAGGTAGCGGGTCTGCAATGTCTTGTCGGTGACCCCCTTCTCCTTGAGCACATCGATGATCAGCATGCCGAACATCAGGGCACCGAAGGTATCCATGGTGTTGTAGCCTTCCAGCAACCCCTTGATGGCGGGATTGGCCACATAGTCGGCGGCGGTTTGGGTCGCCGCGCCCTGGGGCGCCACCAGCACGGCCACGGCCAGCACCCCCAGCAGCAGCACCAGCACCGGCGTCAGCACCTTGCCGATGGCATCCAGCAGCCGCCCCTGGTTCAGGGAGAGCAGCATGGCCAGGCCAAAATAGAGCAGGCTGAACAGGGTCAGGCTGCTCTGCTCCGCCGCCTCACCGAGGAAGGGCTTGATACCCATCTCGAAGGCCACCAGGCCGGTGCGCGGCGCCGCAAAGGCGGGGCCTATGATGAGGTAGACCGCCACCGCCATGACGGTGCCCATGCCGGCCGGCAGCAGCCGGGTCATGGTGAGCAGACCACCACCGGCCCTGGCGACCGCCAGTATGGTCAGCAACGGCAGACCGACGGCGGTGATCAGAAAACCGAGCATGGCCGGCGTCATCTGTTCACCGGCCATGAAGCCGGCCAGAGGCGGAAAAATGATATTGCCCGCGCCCAGGAAGAAGGCGAAGGTCATGAAACCCAGGCCGAGCAGATCGGTCGCTTTCATGGTATGGCTCAAGGGTAGACTCCCGAGTAGTAGAATGATGGGGGGGTAGCCAGCCGGGCCCGCCTCGCTGCGGGCTCCGGCCTGCGCACGGCTCAATGAATCACCATCCGTGGAGTATTCTGCTGCTTTTTGGCCCGGGCGCGAAGACGCAGCAGGATAAAGCAATGGTCAGCAGGGTCAAGATGCAGATTATAATTTCAGATAGAAGGGGGCCACCAGATGGGCGAATGTAGCGGTTCTGGTGTTGTCGGCAGAATATAAGGTCAGGGTTCCGGCTTTTTTATCGCCACTCTCCCTGGAGAGCAGCAATAAAACACGACTGACCGCTTTTCCCTCCCGCGGCACGACCTGCCAACATTCGACGCAATGGAGTCCGTATTCGGGGGCCAGACGCTGGACGGCCAGCCCCTCCTGCAGCGGCAGTATCAGCGCCAGGCGTCCCCCGGGTGCCAGCAGCCGCAGCGCCTGGGCCAGCAGCTCGGCATGGGTCAGGGCCACGGTATGCCGCGCACGCTGACGCGCCGCCCCGGCCACCGGCTGGCCCGGTGCAAAATAGGGCGGGTTGGAGACAATCAGGTCATAGGCTTCGGCCTCGAAAGCCTGGATGGGCAGCGCATGCACATGGATGCGCCGGCTCCAGGGCGAGGCCAGCACATTCTCCGCCGCCTGGGCCGCAGCCGC
>JBFHKO010000191.1:0-4772 GCA_041595355.1 Aeromonadaceae bacterium | reverse complement strand
GCCAGCGCCTTGTGGCCCAGCGCCTCGGGCGCGACATCGGCGAAGAAATGCACCCCGCTGACCAGGGTATCGGTGCTGACCGCCAGCAGCTGACCGTCGGGAACGCGCAGCAGGGCGCAGTCGTCGCCCGAGCCCAGCGGCACATCGGCACGGCGCGGCGGACGGCGAAAATAACGTTGGATGAGCTCGAACTCTCCCATCAGGGACCTCTGCCAGCCAGAAAAAAGCCAGCCGGCGCTGGCTTGGAAAACGGGGATGCATGCCCGCAGGCCAGGGATCAGCGCTTGCCCAGCTGCTTGACCACCTTGTCCAGCACGCCGTTGACGAACTTGTGGCTCTCTTCGGCGGCAAAGGACTTGGCCAGCTCGATGGCTTCGTTGATCACCACCTTGTAGGGCACGTCCTGGCGGTGCAGCAGTTCGAAGGTCGCCAGGCGCAGCACGGCCTTGTCCACCAGATCCAGATCCTCGAGCTTACGGCTCAGGAAGGGGGCGAAGGTCTCGTCCAGCCGGGTCGCCTGGGTGGCCACGCCGCCCAGCAGCTCGGTGAAGTAGTGCACATCGGCGCCCTTCATGTCCTGCTCCAGCTTGAACTGCTCGACGATGTCACCCACGTTGTCCTGGGTCATCTGCCACTGGTAAATCGCCTGGACCGCCAGGTGGCGGGCTTTACGCCGTTCGGATGGTTTCAACCGCATTCTCCTCTCAGGCGTCCAGCGCACTCAGTACATTGATCATTTCCAGTGCGCCCAGCGCCGCTTCGGCGCCCTTGTTGCCCGCCTTGGTACCGGCGCGCTCAATGGCCTGCTCGATGTTTTCGGTGGTCAGCACGCCGAAGGCGACCGGCACACCGGACTCCAGAGAGACCTGAGCCAACCCCTTGGCACACTCACCGGAGACATATTCGAAGTGGGCCGTGCCGCCACGAATGACGCAACCGAGTGCCACTATGGCGTCGAATTTCTGGCTGGTCGCCAGACGCTTGACCGCCAAGGGGATTTCCACGGCGCCCGGCACCCGCACCAGGGTGATGTTGTCGTCGGCCACCTGTCCCTGGCGCTTGAGCGCATCCAGGGCGCCGGCCAGCAGGCTGTCGTTGATGAAACTGTTGAAACGCGCGACGACGATCGCCACCTTGGCGTGGGGAGCCGGGATGGGCCCTTCGATTACCTTCATGGGAAATCCTATGTTCTTGACGTTGAAAAAGTGCGCTCATTCTAGCACAACCGGGGCCCGACAAAAGAGCGGCCCCGGCCGGCCGCAGGGACGGCATTACTCGGCGATGTACTCCACCACCTCGAGTCCGAATCCGGACCGGGCATGGTATTTCTTCGGCGAGCTCAGCAGCCGCATCTGGGTGACGCCCAGCGCCTTGAGGATCTGGGAGCCGGCACCGACCCGGCGCGAGGCCGTGGTGGGTTTGACGCTGGGCGGCAGCTCGCCCCTGTCCTCGGCGGCGAAGTGCTGCACCCGGGCCAGCAAGTCGGCCTGGCTGCTCTGCTGCCCCAGTATCACCAGCACGCCGCCCTCGGCGCCGATGCGCTGCATGGCATCCTGGATGGGCCAGCTGCGCAGGGCATGACGATCGGTCAGCAGCACGTCGGAGAAGAAGTCATTCAGGTGCACCCGCACCAGGGGCGGCTGCGCCGGATCGATGGCGCCCTTGACCAGCGCGAAGTGCAGCTGATTGTCGATGATGTCGCGAAAGGTCACCAGCTCGAAGTCGCCAAACTCGGTGGGCAGCTGGCAGCGGGCCAGCTCTTCCACCGTGGTCTCGTGCTTGTTGCGGTATTCGATAAGGTCCGCCACCGTGCCCAGCTTGATGCCCTGTTCGGCGGCAAATTTTTCCAGATCCGGCCGCCGGGCCATGGAGCCATCCTCGTTCAGGATCTCGACGATCACCGCCGCCGGCTCCAGCCCGGCCAGGCGGGCCAGATCGCAGCCGGCCTCGGTGTGACCGGCACGGGTCAGCACGCCGCCATCCTGGGCCATCAGCGGGAAGATGTGCCCCGGCTGCACCACATCCGTCGCCTGGGCGTCGGGGGCTACCGCAGCCTGAACGGTACGGGCCCGATCGGCGGCCGAGATGCCGGTGGTGACCCCGGTGGCCGCCTCTATGCTGACGGTGAAGGCGGTGCTGAACTGGGCGCTGTTCTTATCCACCATCAGCGGCAGGTTAAGGCGCTGACAGCGGGCCCGGGTCAGGGTCAGGCAGATGAGCCCGCGCCCGTGACGGGCCATGAAGTTGATGTCCTCGGGGCGCACCAGGGAGGCGGCCATGATGAGATCGCCCTCGTTCTCGCGATCCTCGTCGTCCATCAGGATCACCATCTTGCCCTGGCGGATGTCTTCGATTATCTCTGCCGTGCTATGCAATGCCATTGTCTTCTCCATGCCATGGTTACTCCCCCGGCGGGCCAGCGCCCTCGGGCCGGGAGCCTTGTCTTATCCGAGAAAGCCGCTCTTGGCCAACATCGCCAGGCTCAGGCCACCCTGGGGTTCGGCCGCCTTGTCACCGAGCACCAGCCGCTCCAGGTAACGGGCGATGAGATCCACCTCCAGGTTGACCCGGCTGCCCAGGCGCCACTGGGTGACCGTGGTCTCGGCGCTGGTATGCGGCACTATGGTGAGCTTGAAACGGGCGCCGTCCACGGCGTTGACCGTCAGGCTGATGCCATCGACGGTGATGGAGCCCTTCTCGGCGATGTAGCGGGCCAGCTCCGCCGGCGCCGCTATCCAGTACTCCACCGCCCGCCCCAGGGGCTGCACCGTCACCACCTCGCCGACGCCATCGACGTGGCCAGAGACCAGATGGCCCCCCAGGCGGGTGGTCGGCGTGAGGGCCCGCTCCAGGTTCAGGGGCTGACCGACCTTGTAGTGGGCGAAGCCGGTGCACTTGAGGGTTTCCAGCGACAGATCCGCCGCGTAGCCATCGCCGGTCAGCGCCACCACCGTCAGGCAGACGCCGTTGGTGGCGATGGAGTCACCCAGCTTGACATCCGAGAGATCCAGCTTGCCGCTGCGCACCCGCACCGTCACGTCCTCGCCCCTGGGCTGCAGGGCGGTCAGGGTACCGACCGCCTCGATAATTCCGGTAAACATGCTTCATTCATCCTGTGAGTGGGGACGCAGGGTCAGGCGCACGTCGTCGCCCACCTGACGTACATCGTCAAGGATCAGGTTCGGCACCTGCGCCATGGCGACAAATTCGGGCAGCGCCAGCAGGCCGCGGGCCGGCTCGCCCATCAGCTTGGGGGCCAGATAGAGGATGAGCTCATCCACCAGCCCGGCCTGCAGCAGGGCGCCGGCCAGGCGAGGACCCGCCTCGACCCAGAGATCGTTGATGCCGCGCTGGCCGAGGCACTGCAGCAGCGCCGCCAGATCCAGTTTGCCCGAGTCAGGCGACAGCGGCAGCAGCAGCTGACTGACCGAGCCGGGCCACTGCCCCTCAGGCCGCTGGCGGGCCAGCCACACCTCGCCGGGCAGACCGAACAGCCGCGCCCGGGGCCCGAGCCGCTGGCGCGAGTCGACCAGCACACGGACCGGCTGGCGCAGTTCATGCTCGGGGTAGTCGGCGCGCACCGAGGCCGGCAGTTCACGCCAGCGCACATTGAGGGACGGATCGTCCGTCAGCACCGTATCGGCACCGCTCAGGATGGCGCTGCTCATGGCCCGCAGCCGCTGCACATCGGCGCGGGCCGCGGGGCCGGTGATCCACTGGCTCTGACCGTTGGCCAGGGCGGTGCGCCCATCCAGGCTGGCCGCCAGCTTGACCTGCACCCGCGGCCGACCGCTGCGCATGCGGCGGATGAAGCCCGGATTGAGCGCCTCGGCCTGGGGCTGCAACAGCCCCGTCTGCACGGCGATGCCGGCCGCCGCCAGCCGCTCCAGGCCGCGCCCGGCCACCAGCGGATTGGGATCCTCCATGGCCACCACCACCCGGCTGACGCCGGCGGCGATGAGCGCATCGGCGCAGGGGGGGGTGCGGCCATGATGGGAACAGGGCTCCAGGGTGACATAGGCGGTGGCACCCCGGGCTCGCTCGCCGGCGGCGCGCAGGGCATGCACCTCGGCATGGGGCTCGCCGGCCCGCCTGTGGTAGCCCTCGCCGACGACCTGGTCATCACGCACCAGCACGCAGCCGACGTTGGGATTGGGCGAGGTGGTATAACGGCCGCGGGCCGCCAGGTGCAGGGCGCGGCTCATCCACTCATGATCTGCGGGGCTGAACACTCATTTCTCCAGACGGGCGATCTCTTCGCCGAATTCGCGGATATCCTCGAAGCTGCGGTAGACGGAGGCGAAGCGAATGTAGGCCACCTTGTCCAGCTGCCTGAGCTCGTCCATCACCAGGTTGCCGATGAACTTGGCGTCCACCTCCCGCTCACCGGTGGCCCGCAGCCGCGACTTGATGCGGTTCAGGCTCTGCTCCACCGCCTCCAGGCTCACCGGGCGCTTCTCCAGCGCCCGCTGTATGCCACCGCGCAGCTTCTCCTCGTTGAAGGGCTCGCGGCTGCCATTGCTCTTGATCACCCGGGGCATCAGCAACTCCGCCGACTCGAAGGTGGTGAAGCGCTCATGGCACTGCAGGCATTCACGCCGGCGCCGCACCTGATGACCCTCGGCCACCAGCCGGGAGTCGATGACCTTGGTGTCGGTGGCGCTACAGAAGGGGCAATGCATCGAAACTCCAGAGTCGGGATGGGATGGAACGGCATGCCCCAGTGTAACAGAGCCATGGCCCGGAATTGTACCGCCGCTTAAACGACAATG
>JBFHKO010000190.1:0-4797 GCA_041595355.1 Aeromonadaceae bacterium | reverse complement strand
GCGCACCCCGCCTCAGTCGAAGGAGCCGGGCACCCGCGAGGCATCCCCCCTGGCGAAGCCGCGGGCGCTCAGGCGCAACACCCTCATGTGCTGCTCGAAATTGCGGCATGCCGGACACATCAGCAGATGCAGCCGCAGCCGCAAGCGCTCCACCAGGCTCAGGGGCCGATCCTGGGCCGCCGACAGCAGCCGCGTCACCTCATAACAATTCAACATGCCGGCTCCCCTCCACATACCAGTTGTTTTCCAGACACTCCCGCAGCCGCAAACGGGCCCTGTGCAGCATGACGAACAGGTTGCTGCTGCTGATGCCCACCGCCGTGCAGATCTCGTCGGTCTGCAGATCGACAAACTCGCGCATCATGAACACCCGCGCCTGCTGCGGTGGCAACCCCTCCAGACACAGCTCGAAGGTGCTCCAGAACTGACTCTGCTCGAAGGCGGCTTCCGGCTCATGCCAGGCCAGGGGCCGCTCATCCGGCTGCCAATGGCCACGATCGTCGAACAGCAACGAGAAGTCCTCCTCCTCGTCGTCACTGCGCAGCAGGCTGCTCACCTCCAGCAGCCGCTGTTTCTGGCGCAGCACATCCGCAATCTTGTTCTTCAGGATGGCGAACACCCAGGTCTTGAAAGCGGCACGCCCGCCGAAGGAGCCGGCGTTCTTGAGCGCCCCCATCAGGGCCTCCTGCACCGCATCCTCGGCGCGGTGGGCATCGCCCAGTTGCAGGGTGGCAAACTTGAGCATCTGCCAGCGCAATGGCCCGATGAAGTCGTCATCCTGCAGCAGGCTGCCCGTGCTGCCGGGCAGCGGCCCCTCTGTGTTTTCTTTCACCTTGCACTCCTTGCACTGTCACCCCCTCAGAGGGCGAGCCGCCCCGTTCAGCGCGCCCACCCCGCCGGGCTATGGCGCCGGATGAAGCGGTTATCTATCCAGCGTTTACAGTACCAGACCCAGCGCCCGCCGACACACCATTTGCCCCAGGAGGCGATGGCATGCCGGGGGCCGGTCGCCAGCAGATAGAGGGTGCGCCGCCGCGGCCGGTAAGGCCGCAGGGGGCGGCCATCCAGACTGGCCAGCAGGTTGGCCGCCAGAACGGGCCCCGCCCGCACCGCATGTACTCCCGAATGCGCCAGCACCACATCCTGGCGGGCGCAGACGTCCCCGGCAGCAAATACACCGGCATGGGAGAGGCTGCGATGGCCGGCATCCACCAGCACACGGCCGGCCTCATCCAGCGTCAACCCCGAGCTCCGCAACCAGGCGGGCGCCCGCCCGCCGGTGGCCGCCAGCAGCGCATCGGCCTGCAGCAGACGGCCGTCCGCCAGCCGCAGCCCCTGTGACTCTCCCGTTGCCGGCCCCCGATACAGGGCGATGCCCCGGGCCGCCAGCAACCGCTGCGTGCGACGCACCACGGCCGTGCCGTGACCGGGCAGCAGTCCCTCGGCCCCGCTGATGAGCTCGACACTGGCCGGGCAGTGGTGCTGCCTGAACGCCTGACGCACGGCGAACGCCAGCTCCACCCCGGCAGCACCGGCGCCGATCACCAGCAGACGGTAACCCGGCCGCCCGGCCGCCGCCAGCAGGGCCGGCCAGGCCGTCACCAACGCCTCCAGGGGACGCACCGGCAGCAGGCGCTGGCCACAGTGGGTCAACCGGGAGACATCCGTCTCGCTGCCCACATCCAGCGACAACAGGTCGTAGAGCAAATGCGAGCCATCCTCCAGGCTCACCCGCTGGCGCCCGGCATCCAGGCCACAGGCCCGCCCCCTCAGCAGCCGCACGCCGGCCGCAGCCGCCAGGGGGCGCAGATCGATACGGCACGCATCCAGCCGGTAGTGACCCGCCATCCAGCCCGGCAGCATGCCGGAGTAGAGACTGTGCCGGTTGGGGGTGACCAGCGTGACCTCCAGACCGGCGCGGGGGCGGCGCGCCAGCGCCTCCAGCACGGCAAGCTGGGCGTGCCCGCCTCCCAGCAGCAGCAACCGCTTCATCGGGGTGCCCCGGGGTGGGTATCAGACAAGGGTGACGAGGGGAGTAGCATGACGATTTCCGCCCAGGACTCATAGGCCAATAGTCGTCGTAAAAAGCGTTTTCTTACAAGCACTCATCCGCATTACTTTTGTTTCGATAGCCGCTCCCGACGCCACTGTCGCTGGCGGTACTTTGGTTCGCCCGTTATCCGGCGCCGGAGCGGCCCTGCAGCCGCAGCCGGAGCCTGCATACCCGATCATCACGCAACAGCAGCGCCAGCACGCCCGCCAACAGGCCCCAGAAGGCCGAGCCTATCCCCCAGAATGACACCCCGGAGGCCGTCAGCAGCAGGGTGATCAGCGCCGCCTCCCGGTTCGGCTCGTCATGCAAGGCCTGCTGCAGACTGCCGCCCAGGGTGCCGAGCAGGGCGATGCCGGCCATGGCCATTATCAGGGCCGGAGGCAGGAGGGAAAACAGGCTGGCCAGGGTGGCGCCCAGCAGCCCGGTCAGCAGATAGAGCAGGCCGGCGCAACCGGCGGCGAGGTAACGCTGCTGTGGATCCGGGTCCGCCGGCTTGCCCATGCACAGGGCGGCGGTGATGGCCGCCAGATTGAAGCAAAACCCGCCAAAGGGGGCCAGCAGCACGCCAACCAGCCCGGTCCAGCCAATCAAGGGGGACACCGGCGGATGGTAATCATGGGCTTTCAGCACTGCGATACCGGGCAGGTTCTGTGAGCTCATGGTGACCATGAACAGGGGGATGGCGATGCCCAGCAGGCCGTGCATGGAGAAGCTGGGGCGGGTCCACTGCGGTTGCAGCAACGCGGGCCCCCACTGTTCCAGCGACAGGGTTCCCTGCAGCCAGGCCAGCGTCATGCCCAGCAGCATCACCAGAACGATGCCATGGCGCGGCCACAACGGCTTGAACAGCAGATAGCCGAGCAACATGGTACCGACCAACTCGGGTTCGCTGTGCAGCGACACGAACAGCTCGAGGCCAAAGTGCAACAGGATCCCGGCCAGCATGGCCGCAGCCAGCGACCGCGGCAGACGATGCAGGATGCGGGCAAACAGGCCGCTGAAGCCACAGACCATGATGAGCAGCGACGAGAGCAGAAAGGCGCCGATGGCCTCGCTCATGTTGACGCCGCTCAGCGTGGTGATCAGCAGGGCGGCGCCCGGGGTGGACCAGGCCGTGAGGATGGGCATGCGATAACGCAGCGACAAAGCCAGAGTGGTCAGCCCGGTGCCGATGCCCAATGCCCCGAGCCAGGACCCCAGCTGGGCGGGAGTGGCACCGGCGCTGGCCGCCGCCTGAACGATGAGGGCCACCGAGCTGGTATAGCCCACCACCACGGCTACCAGCCCCGCACTCAGATGATGCAGGCGCACAGCGCCCGGCGATGTTAACGAGATGGCCATGAGATCTCCTGCTGAAAAAGGGATGCTGACGCATCCGCATGACAAGCACCTACCATGTGCGTTATAACGCATCATATGTCAGCCCCGCCTTGTGCGCTATAGCGCACATCGCTCAATCATGGGATCCCTATGCCACACATCGATGCCGATGCCATTACCGGTCTCAATCAGCAGGTAGGCCTGCAGTTGCGGCGGCTGCGCCAGCAGCGCGGCTGGAGTCTGGACAGGCTCGCCGGGGTCAGCGGCGTCAGCAAGGCGATGCTCGGACAGATAGAGCGGGGCGAGTCCAGCCCCACCGTAGTGACCCTCTGGAAGCTGGCAGGCGGGCTACAGCTCTCCTTCTCCGACCTGCTGGAGCAGCGCCCGCCGCCGACGACGACAAGCGACGCACCGCTCTGGCAGCGAGCCGCGCGGCCCGAGGCGCCCGTGCCGCTGGCCGACGGAGTACGGGTGACCACCCTGTTCCCGTTCGATGCCCGTCTGGGCTACGAATCCCTGCTGGTGGAATTGCCGGTCGGCTGCGAATATCTGTCCGTGCCTCATGCCCCCGGGGTGCTCGAGCTGGTGCTACCGGTGGCGGGCGAGATGGCGATCTGGCTGGGCGACGCCTGGCAGCCGCTCGGCGTCGGGGATGCGGTGCGCTTTGCCGCCGATCAGCCCCATGGCTACCGCAACAGCGGCCCGCAGCGGGCCCGCTTTCACAACCTGATCCACTACCCGACCGGACAACCGCCGACAGAGAATGCCGGATCGCGAGAATAAAAAGAGGTGCCGCCAGGGCACCTCTTTTTTTGCAAATAAACATTAAATTTCAATTGGTTAAACTATTCAACCGTGACCGACTTGGCCAGGTTGCGCGGCTGATCCACGTCTGTCCCTTTGATCAGCGCCACGTGGTAGGAGAGCAGCTGCATGGGGATGGTGTAGACGATGGGCGCTATCACCTCGGGTACGCTGGGCATGGGCATGACATGCATGCTGGCATCGGAGGCGAAGCCGGCTTCGTGGTCGGCGAACACATACAGCTGACCGCCGCGGGCACGCACCTCTTCCACGTTGGACTTCAGCTTCTCCAGCAGCTCGTTGTTGGGCGCCACCACTATGATGGGCATGTCGGCATCGATCAGCGCCAGCGGGCCGTGCTTGAGCTCGCCGGCGGCATAGGCCTCGGCGTGGATGTAGCTGATCTCCTTCATCTTCAGCGCCCCTTCCATGGCAATGGGGTACTGCTCGCCACGGCCGAGGAACAGGCTGTGATGCTTGTCGGCAAAGTGGCCGGCCAGCGCTTCGATGTGGTCATCCAGACGCAGCACCTGTTCGAAGGTTTCCGGCAGCTGCTCCAGCGCCCGCACCAGCTCACGCTCCTGCTCGACGGCCATCTGACCACGGCAGCGACCGATGGC
>JBFHKO010000189.1:0-4837 GCA_041595355.1 Aeromonadaceae bacterium | reverse complement strand
TGGGTCACCATGCCGATGTGGGCCCGCAGGCTCTCCTGATTGACCCGGCTGATATCCTGGCCATCGATGAGGATGCGGCCCGATTCCAGATCGTAAAAGCGCAGCAGCAGGTTCACCAGTGTGGACTTGCCGGCGCCGGAGCGCCCCACCACCCCGATCTTTTCCCCCGGCCGGATGTGCAGATCCAGCTGCTCGATGATCCCTGAGCCCTTGCCGTAATGAAAACCGACCTGCTCGAAGCGCACCTCGCCGTGGGGCACCGCCAGGGGCGGCGCATTCGCGACATCCACCACCTCCAGGGGTTTGGAGAGGGTGCCCATGCCGTCGATGACGGTACCGATGTTTTCGAACAGGGCGCTGATCTCCCACATGATCCATTGGGCCATGCCGTTCAGGCGCAGCGCCAGGCTGATGGCGATGGCGATGGCCCCCACGCTGATGGCGCTTTGCATCCACAGCCAGATGGAGAGCGCCGCCACCGCAAACGCCAGCAGGTAGTTCATGCATTGCACCGTGCAGATGAGGCCGGTCGCCAGCCGCATCTGCCGATAGACGGTGTCCAGGAAGGCGCCCATGCCCTGCTGGGCGTAGTCCGCCTCCTGACGGGTGTGCGAGAAGAGCTTGACGGTCTGGATGTTGGTATAGCTGTCGACGATGCGGCCGGTCATCATGGAGCGCGCTTCGGCCTGTTCGCTGGCGACCCGTTTCAGCCTGGGAACGAAGAAGTACTGGGTGCCGATGTAGAGCGCCAGCCACACCAGCATGGGCAGCATCAGCCGCGCATCCGCCTGGGCTACCATCACCAGCATGGCGGCAAAATAGACGACGACATAGACCAGCACATCCAGCAGCTTCATCACCGTCTCGCGTACCGACAACGAGGTCTGCATCACCTTGGTGGCGATGCGGCCGGCAAAATCGTTGCTGTAGAAGGAGACGCTCTGCTTGAGCAGGTAACGGTGCGCCAGCCAGCGGATCACCATGGGGTAGTTGCCGAGCAGCGTCTGATGCACCAGCAGGGCATGCAACCACACCAGCAGCGGCAGGGCGACCAGCAGCAGCAGCCCCATGAGTGCCAGAGTGCCGCCCTCCTGAGCCAGCAGGGTATCGGGTTGCCGGTTGACCAGCCAGTCCACCAGCTGACCGAGAAAGCCGAACAACGACACCTCGGCGATGGCGATGAGCGCCGTGGTGAGCGACATCAGCAGCAGGTGGATCTCCATGCCGCGGGTGTAGTGACGGCAGAAGGCGTAGAGGCTGCCGGGTGGCTGGGTGGGCTCCTCGCTGGGGAAGGGGGGGATGAGGCGTTCGAAAAACGAGAGCATGAGGTGTTCCTTGAGCGGGTCCGGGGACCGGTGGCCCCCGTCGGGATGCTCGTTACCTTAGCCTGTTTTGTCGATAAAGGGCAGTGCCGGCGGCGGCGCCTGGCTCAGCCCAGCAGCTCGCTGGCCGACATCCACAGCCCGACCGTGGCCACCAGCGCCATCACCGGCAGGGCCACGTATTTAAACGACGATGGCGGCCGCTTGTTGAACAGGTACTGCCCCAGATGCACGCCCAGAAACACGGGGACCACCAGGATGAGGAACAGGTAGAAACTGGCGGTATCGAAGGCGCCGCCCACCAGACTGCTGATGAGGATGGCGATCAGCGCCAGCAGCTCGGAGACGATGAAATAGAGGATCATGGTCGCCCGCTGCTGCTGGATCGACAGGCCGCTGGAGAGCATGTAGCAGATGATGAGCGGTCCCCCCACCGAGGCGGCCGCCGTGCAGGTGCCGGACCCGACCCCTATGCCGTAGCGGCCCAGGGTCGAGTTGAAATTCGGCATTGGCAGCCGACATGCCAGCAGCAGCACGAACAGCAACACCAGCAGGCTGGTGCCGAGCTTCAGCAGCATGGTTGGCAGCACCAGCAGCACCGCCACCCCCAGGGGGATGCCCAGCAGCGAGCCGGCCGTCAGTTGCCGGAACGTGACGGTATCTGCGTGGATCTTCGCCTGCTTCCAGATGCCGATGCTGCATGCCAGATCCAGGGCCAGGATCACCGGGACGCTCAGGCCGGGATCGAAGGCCAGGTTCATGCCGACGATGGCGATGGCGGCGAAGCCAAAGCCGCTGTAGCCACGGACGAGGGCGGCTAACAGCACAAAGGGCAAGGCGTGCAACACCTGCTCAATCATCATGGTTTCCTTGCAATCGCAATGAAGTGAGGTCCGACTATAGCCCTTATGGGGATCCTGAGTAGAGCCAGACTCCTGCTTCTATGGCACCAGTCCTGGCTCCATGAATTCGACTGGCTGGTCCTACTGGCACCGAAGGCCCTTGATTAGGCTGATGCTCAGGTTCTATCCAGGGCTGAGCCCGAACACAGGAGCTAATTCATGTCAGTTTCAGACTTCGATGCAGTGGCACAGGATCGTGCGCATGTCTGGCATCATCTCAGCCAGCACAGCAGTTACCAGACCCAGGATCCGCTGATCCTGACCCGTGGCGAAGGCTTGCGCGTCTGGGATATCAAGGGCAACGACTACCTGGATGCCTCATCCGGTGGCCTGTGGTGCGTCAACGTGGGTTATGGCCGCACCTCGATTGCCGATGCGGTGCGCAAGCAATTGGTTGAGTTGAACTTTTTTTCCGGCACCGCCGGCACCATACCGGCGGCGCAGTTCAGTGCCAAACTGCTGGAGAAGATGCCGGGCATGAGCCGGGTCTATTACGCCAGTTCAGGCTCCGAGGCCAACGAAAAGGCCTACAAGATAGTGCGCCAGATAGCCCAGCAGAAACATGGCGGCAAGAAATCCAAGATCCTCTACCGGGAGCGGGATTACCACGGCTCCACCATCGCCACCCTCAGCTCCACCGGCCAGCATGAGCGGCGTCATCACTACGGCCCCTTCGTGCCGGGCTTTGTGGAGTTCCCCCACTGCTGCGAATACCGCAGCCAGTTCGGCGACTGCCAGGATTACGGCGTCAAGGCGGCTCTGGAGCTCGAGAAGGTCATACTGCGTGAAGGCCCGGATACGGTCGGCGCCGTGGTGCTGGAGCCCATCACCGCCGGCGGCGGCGTGATCACCCCGCCCGAGGGCTACTGGGAGACCATCATGCAGATCTGCCGCAAATACGATGTGCTGCTGCATATCGACGAGGTGGTCTGCGGCCTGGGGCGCACCGGCCAGTGGTTCGGCTACCAGCACTACGGCATCCAGCCCGATATCGTCACCCTGGCCAAGGGGGTGGCCTCCAGCTATGCGGCCATCTCCTGCGTCGTCACCACCGAGGCGGTCTTCAACGAGTTTCTGGCCGATCCGGCCGAGCGGGATGCCTACTTTCGCGATATCAGCACCTATGCCGGCTGCACCGCCGGCCCGGCGGCGGCGCTGGAGAACCTGCGCATCCTGGAGGAGGAGAACCTGGTCGGCAACAGCGCCGAGATGGGCGACTACCTGCTCAGCCTGCTGCAGGATCTCAAGGACCGCCATCCGCTCATCGGCGATGTGCGCGGCAAGGGGCTGCTGCTGGGCATCGAGCTGGTCTCCGACCGCGACAGCAAGACGCCGGTGGAAGAGAAGGTGGCCATGCAGGTGGCCACCAAATGCATGCAAAAGGGGCTGCTCATCGGCCGCACCAACCGCTCCTTCCGGGAGTTCAACAACACCCTCTGCCTCTGTCCGGCGCTGACCATCAGCCGCGAGGAGGTGGAGTTTATCGCCACCACCCTGGATGCGGTTTTCACCGAGATGAGCCAGGCGTCGTAGGCGGGTCCCGCCGCCGGCGGGCTCGAGTGACCCAATCCAAGACCCAACCCAGGCCGGTTGGGTCTTTTTTTGTCTGCTGCGCGGCAAAGAGGAGCAGCGTGCTGGCGGCAAATGACGGGGTCGGGAAGCCTGGGGACGGTGAAGGGATACGGAAGGGGGAGGCGGGATCGCGACAGGGCGAGGCTGAGCCCCGCCCTGTCGGTGTCAACGGATGCCGGCGATGCCGGTGCCGGTCAGGCGTTTTCGCTGGCGAAGCGTTGCATGAAGTCGGCCAGGCGGCGGGCCTCCTCGACGCTGACGCCGTTGTACAGGCTCGCCCGCAGGTAATCTCCCACGCCGAAGGGGGTCAGGGTACGCAGCCCGATCATGCCCTCCTCCCAGCTCTGGATGAGGAACCGGTTGGTCAGCGCCTCGTCGCCGCCCCTGACGTTGAAGGGGACATTCATCCGGCTTCTGAGCGCCTTGTCCTGCACCGGGGTGGCATAAAACCCATTCGAGCCGTCGATGACATCGTAGAGCACCTTGGCCTTGGCGATGCAGCGGCGCTCGTTCTCGGTCACGCCCCCTTCGCGCTCGAGCCAGTCCATGACCATGCCGACCACTTCGATGTTGAAGGTGGCGGGGGTGTTCCAGAGGTTGCCGGCCTCGCTGTTGATGCTGTAGTTGAACACCCCGGGGCAGAGCGGCGAGGCATGGCCGAGCAGATCCTTGCGCACGACCGTCATGGTCAGGCCCGGGTGGCCGATGTTTTTGGAGGCGCAGGCGAAGAGCACCCCGACGCCGTCGCCATGCCAGTCGATGGGCTTGGTGGTGAAGTCGGAGCTGGCATCCACCACCAGCGGGATATGCCGGCGCGATTCCGGCAGCCTGGGCAGCCGGTGCAGCTCTATGCCGTTGACCGTTTCGTTGGAGCAGACATAGAGGTATTTGCTCTCGGGGGCTATGTTGGCTTCGGTCAGCTCGGGAAAGGTGGTGAACTGACCGCTCTGGGGATCGCGTCCGTCTATGGTCTGCACCTGGCAGTATTTTTGGGCCTCGTCCCGCCCCCGGGCCGACCAGGTGCCGTTGACCACATAGGTG
>JBFHKO010000188.1:0-4880 GCA_041595355.1 Aeromonadaceae bacterium | reverse complement strand
CTGCAGGCCACCGGGCGCTCGCGTTTCAACATTGTCATGGCGGTGCTGAAGACGGCCATACCGGTAATGATCCTCATCTCGCTGGTGGGCGAGTACCTGGCCCCCATCACCGAGCAGAAAGCCCGGGACATGAAGACCATGGCGATCTCCAACGGCCAGATGGCGGCGTCGACCTACGGCGTCTGGGCGCGGGAAGGGCAGGACTTCATCAACATCGGCACCGTGTTTCGCGATGGCCGGCTGGGGGATCTGACCTTTTATCGCTTCGACCGCGGCCAGCAGCTGTTGGAGGTGGCCAAGGCCAGCGAGGCGACCTATGTCGATGGCGTCTGGCGCCTGCGCAAGGTGTATCACACCCGCTTCGACAACCGCGAACAGGTGCGCACCGACTACCTGGAAGAGGATCTCTGGCGCAGCCGCCTGAGCCCGAAAAAGCTGGGGGTGGTGGCGGTGTCACCGGATGATCTGTCGGCCAAGGGGCTCTATGACTACGTCAACTACATGAAGAGCAATGGCCAGAATGTGGATCGCTACGAGCTGGAACTGTGGC
Source organism: Aeromonadaceae bacterium (assembly GCA_041595355.1). Taxonomy (GTDB): domain Bacteria; phylum Pseudomonadota; class Gammaproteobacteria; order Enterobacterales; family Aeromonadaceae; genus JBFHKO01. The sequence goes on along the minus strand of JBFHKO010000188.1, from coordinate 4,330 downwards.
GCAAGCTGCTCTCGCCGCTGGCGGTGATCGCCATGATGCTGCTGGCGGCCAGCACCGTATTCGGGCCGCTGCGCTCGGTCAGCATGGGGGCCCGCATCGTGCTGGGAGTGATCATCGGTTTTGGCTTCTATGTCACCAATCAGGTCTTCGGCCCTATCAGCCTGGTCTATGCGGTGCCGCCGGTACTGGGCGCGCTGATGCCCAGCCTGCTGTTCCTTGGCGTGGCCGGTTACCTGTTGCGGCGTCGCACCTGAGGTTGCAGACAGGGCGCCCGCGGGCGCCCTGTTGTCATTCCATTCACTCCTTTCATTCGGCCAGCTGATGGCGATTCTCGTCGCTGGTCAGCACTATCACCTCGCAGTGGGCCCAGTGGTCCTGAAAGGCCAGCCGTTTGCGATCGAAGGGCACCAGCAGGTTGCCCAGCCCCAGGGCCGCGGTGGCCAGTCGCACCAGCGCCTGGGTCGGGCGGATGTTGCTGCCATCGCGGTTCTGCACCCGCAGCCGCCAGGCGCGCATGCCCAGGGTCTGACCGGCGCGGCACCAGAACCAGGCGTAGAAACCGCAGACCACGGTACCCAGATAGAGGCTGTACAGCCACTGGCCAGCCAGCCAGTCGGCCAGATCCTGCTGTGGCTGCAACGTCAGCAGCCCCGCCGCCTGCAGCAGCCAGGCGACACCATAGCCCACGAAGCCGGCGATGATGAGCAGTGAGAGCGCCAGCAGGGCATCGTACAGCCAGGCCGCCAGGCGGCGCAGCAAACCGGCGCGGGGATGGACCGGTACCCTGGCATGATGGGGAACGGTGGCGGGGGCGGTGCGGGATTTGGCGCTGGGCATGGCAGGACAGAGCTCCGGAACGGGCGAAGGGGAAAGGCGCCATTGTAGCGCAAAGTGGCCCCCTGGCTGGAGTGACCGCGACGACGAATTCGGCATCATCCGCGAGGTCAGTGGCAAAAAGGATTTGCGCTCCGGCGGCGGCTTTGTATAATCCCTCCCGCACAACGAAGCAGGTTTGCTTGGCGTTAGCTTTCAGTAACTTGTGAGTGCCGCCCAGGTGGCGAAATCGGTAGACGCAGCGGATTCAAAATCCGCCGGGTAAAACCGTGTCGGTTCGAGTCCGACCCTGGGCACCACATTGATGTTTCACGTCGTATCACGACGTACCTTAAACCCGCATGGCCGCAAGGCTGTGCGGGTTTTTTGTCATGCCCGCCCGTCAGACCGTTTCTGATGGCCTGTCCGGTTGCACGGGGGCTGGGCTGGCATTTTCAAGTTCGACCAGCTGGCGGCGTTTTTGAGTGATTAAATCGGCCAGGCGTTGTTTGGCCTCGCCCTCGGCGATGGTCGACAGATCCTCGAGTGCCTGGATTTCATTTTGCAGATGCAGCTTGGCACTGTCGTGCTGTTCGGCCTGCTCGGCCTTGTCGAACAGGATCTGCTCGGGAGAGGCGCATTCGTTCTCGGCTGCGGGAATCGCCGTCTCCTGGTTTGGCAGCACGCGGTGCTGCTCGTCCAGGCGGCGCAGGTTGATGAAGCCGGGAGAAACAATCTCGACACCGTCGCCGTGGAGGCCGTCCAGCACCTGCCGGTACAGCTTGGAGCGGGTCGACAGCAGGCTCTTGACCTCGGTGAGCAAGCCGTTGATGCGATAGGTGATGGCGTGATCGCCCAGCTCGACGATCTGCACGAAGGGCTCCTCGAGGCCGGTTTCCCGTGCGGCATCGAGCAGCAGGGCTTCAACCCGGGCATGGTGCAGATCATAGCCCAGGGAGAGGGTGGCGGAGACGATGGCGCCGGAGGTGCGCACCACGCCGACGGGGTGCGAGATCAAATAGGTGTTGGGCAGGGCGATGAGTTCACGCTGTTCGGTCTGGATCTCGGTGTCGAACAGGCCGCGTTCGGCGACACGACCAAAATGGTCGCCGATACGGATGAAATCGCCGGTGCGAAAGGGGCGTGTGATGCGCATCAGTATCCCGGCCATGAAGTTGGCCACTATGGTGGTGGAGGAAAACGCCAGCACACCCGAGATGGAGACGCCCAGCAGGGCAATCACCTGATTGCGGGTGCTGTCGCTGACGGGCAGGGCCAGTATCACCGCCACCATGCCGACCAGGGTCAATCCCAGCATGACCAGCTGACGGGGTAATCGGCGCTCGTTGCCGAATTCGGGATGCCGGAGCAGGATGAGCCAGTTCACGGCCAGCAGCAGCAGCAACACGGCAATGAAGGTGGCCAGCAGCGGCATCAGGCTGACCAGCAGGGCAAGCAGGGGGTCCATGGATGTAAGCATCCTCCGTGATGCGGGTTGGCCGGGCGCAAGGCCTGGCGGTTGGGGGCTCCGGGAAGGCGCGGGCGGCTACCTGGCCACGCTGATGATCAGGTCCCCCGGTTGCGGGTTGGGCAACTCGTTTACAGTGTAAACCTGAAGTGAGCCATCCGTCTTCTTCACAATCAGCGGCAGCATCGTTTCGCCATGCATGGCCTGGAAGGCCGCATAATCGAACTCGTGGCTTAGCCAGGTCTTGCGCAGCGTCGGCGAGGCACCGCAGCTGTCGTTCAGGTTCGCAAAGGTCATCTGGGCATCGAAGAGCAGGCGGCCACGATGCTCGGGCGGCACCTCTTCGTACATCCCCTCGCTGGCAGGGGAAAAGGGGAGCTGGTACACCTCGCGGCGTCCGAAATCCTCGACATACTGCAGGCAGGCCAGGGAGTTGATGGCATTGTTGGGGGTCATCGCCAGCATGCGCCCCAGGCCGGCATAGTCAATCCGGGCCCGGGTCTCCTCGGCCAGCGCGCTGCCGTAGAGGCAGGGGAGGCCCGCCATTCTGGCATGGCGGATGTTGTCCCAGGCGCTGTCGACCAGAAAGACCGGACACCCCTCGTCCTGCAGGGCTTGCGCCAATGCGCGGGTCCAGCTGTGGGCGCCGATGAACAGTATGCCCTGGGGATTGCGCTCGGTAAGCCCGAGGCGGCGCGCCAGGGGCGCGGCGCTCAAGCCATACAGCATGACGGTGACGAACACCACCAGCAGGGTAATGGGCACCATTTCCATCGCCCTGGGGTAGCCCGCGTCGGCAAGATTGAGGGCGAAGACCGAGGCAATGGCTGCCGCCACTATGCCCCGGGGAGCCATGCAGCAGAGAAAGGCGCGCTCCGGCCAGCTGAGCGACGAGCCGAGGGTGGCCAGCAGTACGGAGAGAGGCCGCGCGACGGCGATCATGAAGGCCACGAACAGGAGCCCTTGCCATCCCAGTCCCAGCAGATCGTCGGGGGTCAAGCGTGCCGACAATATGACGAACAGCCAGGCTATCAGCAGCACGGTGAGGCTTTCCTTGAATTTGACCACATGACGAATGGAGACCCAGCGCTGGTTTGTCAAGACTATCCCCATCAGCGTCACCGCCAGCAGGTCGGATTCGTCCTGCAGCTGATTGGCCAGTGCAAAGGCGCTGAACATCAGCATCAGTGACACCGAATTGTGCAGGGCGTCGGGTACCCAGAAGCGGGCCAGCGCCAGGATGAGGCCGCCGGCCGCCAGACCGCCGGCGACGACGCCGATGAGCAGGGTCCAGGCCAAATTGAGCGCGGCGCCGGTCAGCCCCTGGTTGACGGCATCGGCCTGCAGCACGGCAAACACCGCCACGGCCAGGGTGGCGCCCACGGGATCGATGATGATGCCTTCCCACTTCAGGAGAGCGCCCACCTTGCCGCGCAGGTGCAGGTGTCGCAGTATCGGGCCTATGACGGTGGGGCCGGTGACCACCAGCAGGGCGCCCAGCAGGGCAGCGACCGGCCAGGGCAGCGCCAGCAGATAGTGGGCGGCCAGGGTGCCGCTTATCCAGGAGATGGCCACCCCCAGGGTGATGAGCAGGAGGAAGGCACCGGTGATGGCGCGCAGCTCGCGGAGCTTCAGCGTCAAGCCGCCCTCGTAGAGGATCACCGCCACCGAAATCGAGACCATGGGCAGCAGCAGGTCGCCAAACAGCGCATCCGGGTGCAACCAGCCGCTGACCGGGCCGGCGAGAATGCCGGCCAGCAGCAACAGCAGTATGGAGGGCAGGCGCAGGCGCCAGGCCAGCCACTGGGCACAAATGCCCAGCACCAGAATACCGGCCAGCTGCAGCAAGATGGTGTGGGGCAAGGGGCTACCTCCCTGGCAAGGCGACCTGTCATGGTGTCAGCCCGCCCGGGGGCGTCGTGGCGGTGCGTCGTTGCCGCGGCCGGGGGAGCTGGGCTCTCTTTTTCAAGGATAGCCGGCCTGCCTTGTGGCAGTGCCGGTTTCGCCGTCAGGGGGCTGGCGGACGGGTCACGGGGTGCCGAGGGGAGG
>JBFHKO010000187.1:0-4964 GCA_041595355.1 Aeromonadaceae bacterium | reverse complement strand
TCGGGCAGGAATTCGCTGCGCAGCCGCAGGCTGGTCAGCGGGGTGCGCAGATCATGGGAGATGGCGGCCAGCATCTGGGTGCGATCCTGCACGAAGCGGTTCAGGCGCTGTTGCATGCGGTTGAAGGCGGCCAGGGTCTCCCGGATCTCCAGCGGGCCTGTCTCTTCCAGGGGGGCGATGTCTTCACCGCGGCTGAAATGCTCGGCCTGTTGGGCCAGCTGCTTCATGGGCCGGGTGGTGCGGCGCAACAGCCAGCTGACCAGCAACCCCACCAGGGTGGCCACCAGCAGCAGGCTGAGGATGGTGCGTAGTGACCAGGCCGGCGGCTCCTTGTCGGCCAGGGAACTGAAGTTGAGCCATTGGCCATTGGGCAGCTGGATGGCGCCGTAGAGGCGCACGTCGCGGCGCGGGAACTTGCCTCGCCCCTGAGCCAGGTGGGGGTGGCGCGCATGCTCCGGCGGCGGGGCCAGTTCGTCCACCTGTTCGACGCTGATCTGTATGCTCAGTTGGGGCGGATAGTTCAGCTGGCGGCGCAGCAGCAATTCATATTGGGTATCGCGCTCGCTGGGCAGCAGCGGTACGGATTGCAGGCGCATCATCAGGGTTTCGCTGCGACTGGCGCGCAGTATCTCCTCCTGCAGGCTTGCCGGGGCACCGCTCAGCAGACGCACCACCGACGAGAGGCGGATCATGGCGTTGCGGCTGTTGACCAGACTCAGGGCCTCGTTGCGTTCATGGCGGTAAATCTGGATGCCGAACAGCTGCACCAGCAGCAGTCCGGTCAGGGCCAGCAACAGCACCTGGGTGGTCAGACTCTGGGGGTACCAGCGCTTAGGCATCGCTGACCTCGGCGCTGAACAGGTAGCCGCCGCCCCAGACCGTCTTGATCAGCTCGGGATGCTTGGGATCGCTCTCCAGCTTGCGGCGCAGTCGGCTGACCAGGGTATCGATGGCCCGGTCGAAGGCCTGGGCTTCCCGTCCCCGAGCCAGATCCAGCAGCTGATCCCGGCTTAGCACCCGCTTGGGGCGCTCCAGAAACACCTTCAGCAGGTCGAACTCGGCAGTGGAGAGGCTGATGGTGACCCCGCTTTCATCCACCAGCTCGCGCCGGGCCAGATCCAGCGTCCAGTGATCGAAGCGCAGGCGTTCCGGCGTCGTCTCGGCCCGGGGTTCGACACTGCTGTGGGTGCGCCGCAGTACGGCCCGGATGCGGGCCAGCAGTTCCCGGGGATTGAAGGGCTTGGCCAGGTCGTCATCGGCTCCCATCTCCAGGCCGATGATGCGATCCATGTCCTCGCCCATGGCGGTCAGCATGACGATGGGGATGTTGGAGCGGGCCCGCAGCTCGCGACAGAGGGTCAGGCCATCCTCACCGGGCATCATCAGATCCAGCACTATCAGGCTGAAGCTCCAGTTCTCCAGCAGCCGTTTCATCTCCTTGCCATCGCGGGCACAGGTGACCTTGAAGCCATGCTGCTCCATGAAGCGCTTGAGCAGATCGCGGATCTCGGCGTGGTCGTCGACCACCAGTATATGGGGGAGAGCCTGGTTCATCATGTCCTCACTATCAATAGCCCGCTCAGTATAAGGGGCTGCGCATCAGGAGTATGACAAAGTATGTCAAGTCGCTGTTCTGGCAAGCCTTGTTACAATTTTTTCCCGAATTTTGGCCCGGAGGCTGCGTTTGAGTGCTTTACTATTGGAGTCGTCAATCGCATGAGGAGACACAGATGAACGTATGCAACAAGACCCTGCTGGCCATGACCTTGGCATTGGGGCTGCCGCTTGCCACCCAGGCGCTTGCCGAAACGGCTCCTGCGGCCTCGGCTGCCGGGGCCACCGAGCCGGGGCAAGTAGTCTGTCCCTATGGCGGCCCCGCCATGATGGGGCACGGCATGGGGCGGGGTGGACATGGCCACCACGGCATGGGTGGCATGATGGCCGACCCCGTGGCCATGCAGGCGCACCTGGATTCCATCACGGATCCCCAGCTCAAGGCCCAGTATCTGAACATGATGAAGCAGCATGTGGCCCTGATGGAAAGCCACCTGAGCCTGACCAAGCAGTGGCTGGAAAAACAGAAATAGGCCAGCGGTTGTCCGGTCCGCGCAGCAGATGGCGGGCCAGGGCATGGTGCTAGCGAACCGGGGCAGCATGGCTGCCCCTTGTCATGGCCGGCGCTCGGGGACGGGCAGGGTGCCCGAAGCGGCGAGTGCCAGGCGCAGACGCTGCTGCATCGCCTTTTGTCCCGGCAAGCCCAGTTCGGTGGCCAGGCGCGACCAGGCATGCCCCTGCCAGACGCGCCGCACCAGCAATGAGCGCTCGGGCTCGGGAAGGGCCAGCAGGGCGGCCGTGTGCGCCTGCAACCAGCGCTTCAGGGCCGGCAGGCAGTGATCGATATGGCGCAGGTGCCAGGCAAAGGCCTGCAGATCCGTTTCATCCTCGACGCACAGGGGGGCACCGGCACAGGCCGGGTCCAGCAGTGCGCAGAGTACCGCCACCGGCAGCTCTGCCAGCGGTTGTGCCAGCCAGTCCGGCAACTGGGCCTGAAAGCGTTGTTGCCAGGCCGTCAGGCGTGCCTGGCGCGCCGGTTGCAGCGCCTTCAGCATCAAGGCGGAATGGGCACCGCTGGCCACATCCTGGCTCAGGCCGAGACGGACCGGCAGCAGTCCCTGCTGGCGCCAGAACCCCAGCAAGTCGGCGCTGGCTGCGAAGGCACAGCCGAGAAAGTCCAGCTGCTGCCGGCGGCAGTATTGTTCCAGATGCGAGACCAGCCGCCCGCCGAGTCCCCGCCGTTGCCAGCGTGGGTGCACGGCGATGCGCATGATGCGGGCATAACGATAGAGACCGGCATCCTGATAGCCGGCGTGGGCCAGCAGGCTCTGGGGCAGCAGCTGCCCCCGGGGGCGCCGGCGTCCGGCCCAGATGGCTTCGGCCAGGTCGGGCGGCAGTTCGCCTTCGCGGCACAGCAGGGCGACCGCCAGCAGTTGCTCCCCCTGGCGCAGGGCCAGGATCTCCAGCTGGGGGCTGTCCAGCAGGGTGCGCAGGTCGCTGGGGCTGGTCTGGTAGTGGGCCAGCACCAACAGGCCGAACAGTTGGCGCAGCAGGGCCTCATCGCCCAGCAGTTGCGGCTGGGTCAATATCTGGAATGCCGGCTCGGCTGCCAGCTGCTCCGGGGTGTTCACCTCGGCATCCAGCAGCAACAGCCGGGCCAGCAGCGGCTCCAGGGGATCGGTGTGGCGCCAGCGGATCGGCGTGCTCAGCTGCAGTGCCTGCCAGCCCGGCGTCTTGCGATCCAGGATCTGGCGCATGCGCAGGGCGAAGCCGCGCCCCGAGCCCTCGTAACCATGCAGGGTGGTGGCAAAGACGATGCGGTGATAGTGCTTGAGCAGTGCGATCAGCAGTGCGCTGGGAATGGCCGCCGCTTCGTCGACCAGCAGCAGGTCGCCAGGAGGGCGCTCTTGCAGCAGCCGGTCGGGGCTGAAAAAGTGCAGTCCCGGATGCTGATCGGCCCAGCGCAGCGTGGTTTGCACCGTGCTCTGGGAGGGGGCGGTCAGCAGGATGCGACGGCTCTGACCGCTGCGCAGCAGGCGGCCGGCGGCCAGACCCAGGGCCGCCGACTTGCCGCGGCCGCGATCCGCCGACAGAACCAGCGGGCGGCTGCGATGACCCCGCGCACAATGCAGTATGGCTTCGACCGCCTGGCGTTGATCCGGCGTCACACACAGCCAGTCGTCCACCGGCGGGTGCCAGGGCGCTGCGCCCGCCACCACCGGCGGAAGGCGCAGCAGCCCCTGGCGCTGATCCAGGTGCCACAGCTGGGGATCGGCCAGCAGCTCGCGCTGCAGGCGCTGCAGGAAATGGTCATGGCACTGCGCGGCCTGCTCGGGCAAGGCGACATAGCGCTCGTGATCAGGGTCCCGAAATTCGGCCCAGTCGGCCAGGGGCGGCATCAGCAGCAGCAGCAGCCCCCCGGCGCGCACGGTACCGCCGGCGGCACCCAGGCGATCCGGGTGCAGGCCGGAAAAGCCGTTCATCACCACCATGTCGAATTCCTGCCCCAGGCACTGCAGCAGCTTGTCTGCCCTGCCCAGCACCCGGGTCTGTTCCGGCGGCGCACCCTCACCGAGCCAGAGCGCATCGGCTGGCAGCAGTTGGTTGGCCGTGGCAAGCCCCCAGGCCGGCTCACCGGTGAGCAGCAGCAGGCGGCGTTCACCGGTATGGCGTAACTGGTTCAGGGCGTGGTGCAATGGCGTCGGCAAGAACATATCCAGGCAAGGTAGGTAACAGGGGCTCATTGTAGTGGCAGGGCGTGGAAACGGAAAAGCGGTGTCTCGCGCTGGCCCGGCCAGCGGCTTCCCCTATAATGCAGGACTTCTATTCCATTTCGTGGGGATGCAGCGTGACCAAGGCGGCAATTTTTCTGGATCGGGACGGGGTGATCAATCAGGACAGCGGTTACGTCGCCGAGATTGATGATTTCAAATTTATCGACGGCGTCATCGACGCCCTGCGCATTCTCAAGCAGAAGGGCTACTTGCTGGTGGTGGTGACCAACCAGTCCGGCATTGCGCGCGGCTATTTCACCGAGGAGCAATTCATGCGCCTTACTGAATGGATGGACTGGTCGCTGGCGGATCGCGGTGTGGATCTGGATGGCATCTACTACTGCCCCCACCATCCGAGCGAGGGGCTGGAGCCTTACCGCAGGTCCTGTGGCTGCCGCAAGCCGGGACCGGAGATGTTGCTGGAAGCGCATCAGCATCTGGCCATCGATATGGCCGCGTCCTATCTGGTGGGCGACAAGACCTCGGATCTCAAGGCCGCGCTCAATGCGGGTGTCGGCCACAAGGTGCTGGTGGAGACGGGCAAGGCACTGACCGAGGAGGGGCGGACGTTGGCCGATGCGGTTTATCCGAGCCTGCTGGCGTTCGCCAAGGTCGTGCCGGTCTGCGGATGACTGC
>JBFHKO010000186.1:0-4986 GCA_041595355.1 Aeromonadaceae bacterium | reverse complement strand
CTGCAATCGCACGCCATGACGCCCTTCTCACGCATCCCCCTCTACGAGCACGACAAGGAGAACATCATCGGCTACGTACACAAGCAGGATCTGTTACTGGCACACCATCACCAAGGCGATCAGATCAGCCTGCGCAGCTGCCTGCGTCCGCTCTATGTGGTGCCCGAAACCAGCCGCCTGCCCCCCCTGTTTCAGGCCCTGCTGGGGCGACGCGAGCACATTGCCCTGGTGGTCAACGAATATGGCGAGGTACGAGGCATTGCCACCATGGAGGACCTGGTTGAGACACTTTTGGGGCTCGAGATAGTCGAACAGGGAGATGCCGCCGAAGATATGCAGAAACTGGCGCGCCAGCTATGGAAAAAACGCATCCAGGAACATGGCATCCACTGGAGCGAAAAATGAAGCCGCCAGCCGGCCCTTCGCCTTGCATTTTGCTGGTACCCAGCCTTTACATTAGTAATGTCTAATTTTGGAGCGACCAATGAATGCATTCCAATTCGGCGTCTGGTGCACACTGCTGCTGTTGAGCACGCCGACGCCGGCGGCACCGACCCTGTTCAGGGTTAACCTGGTAACGGTGCCGCATCAGCTAGTGCTCGACGGCGAGCTGGAGCCGGTGGAGCAAGGCACGCTTGCCGCACAAATCCCGGGCCGGGTCGCCCGTCTGCTGGTGGATGTCAACGATCCGATCGTCGCCGGCCAGGTACTGCTCGAGATCACCAGCACCGAACCGGCCGCCCGGCTGGCCCAGGCCGAAGCCGCCTTGCTGGCCGCCGAAACCCAGGAGCAGGACGGACAAACCCAGCTCCGGCGCATGCAGAGCCTGCTGGCGCGGGGCGCGGTGTCACGGCGCGAATTCGATGCCGCCAGGGTGCAGGCTCAGGCCGCCAGCAACACCGTCGCCCAGGCCAGGGCCGGCATCATCCAGGCCCGGGAGGGCCTCGCTTACACCCGGGTACGGGCGCCCTATGCCGGCATCGTCTCGGCCCGCCATGTGGCGGTAGGCGAGACCGTGAGCCCGGGACAACCCCTGCTATCGGGCTTCGCTGTGGGCCGCATGCGGGTGGTCGCCTATCTGCCCCAGAGCCGGCTTGGCGCCCTGCAGCCCGAACAGCCCTTCGCCGTACAACTGCCGGATGGAGCATGGCTGGCGCTCAGCGACTACCAGTTGTTCCCGTATGCCGAGCCGGGCAGTCACAGCATCCGGCTGCGCCTGCCCCTGCCGGAACAGCACCCATCGGCATGGCGGCCCGGTCAGTGGGTGAAACTGGCCGTCCCCCTGGGCGAGCGCCGAGTACTGCGCGTGCCCCCGGCCGCCGTGCTGCGTCAGTCGGAGCTGAGCGCCGTCTATGTGGCCCGGGGCGAGCGGTTCCAGCTGCGTCAGGTTCGGCTCGGCGCCCAGGATAACCAGGGTGTCGAGATACTGGCCGGTCTCGAGGCCGGCGAGCAGATTGCCGCCGATGCCCATGAGCTGATCAGCCAACGAGGAGCCCGGCATGCGCCCTGAACTCGGCGTCTCCGGCCGCCTGGCACGGCTGTTTTCAGCGTCGCCCATCACGCCACTGCTGGCACTGCTCTCCCTGTTGCTGGGGCTGGCGGCGGTGCTGGTGACCCCAAAGGAGGAGGAGCCCCAGATCGAGGTCACCTTCGCCGATGTGTTCATCCCCTTCCCCGGTGCCACTCCCCAGGAGGTCGAGGAGCTCGTCACCCGCCCCGCTGAACACCTGCTGGCCGAACTGACGGACATCGACACCCTGTATGCCTTCTCCCAACCGGGCGGCGCCCTGCTGATAGTGGTGTTCGAGGTGGGCAAGCCGCGCCAGCAGGCACTGGTGGCGCTTTACAACCAGCTCTTCTCCCACCGTGACTGGCTGCCCCAGGGCCTGGGGGTCGGCGAGCCCCTCGTCAAGCCGCGAGCCATCGAGGATGTCCCCATCGTCACCCTGACCCTCTGGAGTCAGGAGCCCGGCATCAGTGCCCAGGATCTGACCCGGGTGGCCCATGGCCTGGAGACCGAACTCAAGCGCCTGCCCGGCACCAAGGATATCCAGACGGTAGGCCGCCACGATCTGACCCTGCAGATCAATCTGGATCCGGCCGCCCTGCACGCCCATGGCATAAGCTGGCCCCAGGTGGCGCGAACCCTGGCCGCGGCCAACCGTGCCGGCACACCGCTGAACCTCACCCAGGACAACCGCCAACTCAAAATCCAGGTGGGCGAGTTCCTGAGCTCGGCAGCCGAGGTGGAGGCGCTGGTGGTCGCGGTGCAGCATGAGCGCCCCGTCTACCTGAGTGACATTGCCAGCGTACGCCTGGAGGCCGATGTGCCAAGCGCCAATGTGTGGATGAGCACGGCGGGGGCGATCCATCCGGCGGTGACGCTGGCCATCGCCAAGCAACCGGGGGTCAATGCCGTGGCGCTCTCCCGGGCCCTGCAGGCGCGGGTGGCCGAGCTGCACAATCTGCTGATCCCGGACGGCGTCCAGGTAAGCCTCACCCGCGACTATGGCCAGAGCGCCAGCGACAAGGCCAATACCCTGATTGCCAAGCTCATCTTCGCCACCGGTGCCGTGGTGCTGCTGGTCTGGCTCAGCATGGGCTGGCGGGAGGCCCTGGTCGTGGGCAGCGCCATCTTCATCACCCTGGCACTGACCCTGTTTGCGTCCTGGGTCTGGGGCTTCACCCTGAACCGCATCTCGCTGTTCGCCCTCATCTTCTCCATCGGCATACTGGTGGATGACGCCATAGTGGTGGTGGAGAGCATCCATCGCCATCTGGGCCCGGATCGCAGCCTGCAGGAGGTCATCCCCCTGGCGGTGGAGGAAGTGGGCGGGCCGACCATACTGGCTACCCTGACGGTCATCGCCGCCCTGCTGCCCATGGCCTTCGTCAGCGGCCTGATGGGCCCCTACATGAGCCCCATCCCCATCAATGCCAGCACCGGCATGCTCATCTCCCTGGCCGTGGCCTTCACCATGACGCCCTGGCTGGCCCGGCGGCTGCTGGGCAGCGGACCGGCGTCCCGACACGCCGAGCACCCGGAGCGGGGCAGCGGCCTGATGCGACGCTTGCTGGCGCACTTCCTGCTGGGCGATGCCGCCCCCAAGGCGCGCCGCTGGCTGGGTCTTGGGGTCACGCTGCTGCTGTTGCTGGCGCTACTGTTGCCCCTGCTGCAGTGGGTGGTGCTGAAGATGCTGCCATTCGACAACAAGTCGGAATTTCAGGTCATGGTGGACATGCCGGAAGGCACGCCCGTCGAACGGACCCAGACCCTGCTGCAGCGGCTGGCCGACGAGGTGCAACAGCAGCCCGAGGTGACCGATGTGCAGATCTACGCCGGCACCTCGGCGCCCATGAACTTCAATGGCCTGGTGCGCCATTACTTCCTGCGCCAGAGCGAGGAGCTGGGCGATCTGCAGGTCAACCTGCAACCCAGGGACAAACGTCAGCGCAGCAGTCATGCCATCGCCCGGGCGACTCGTCCAGGGCTGGAAGCGGTGGCACGTCCCTTCGGCGCCCGTATCAAGGTGGTGGAGATCCCCCCGGGGCCGCCGGTCTGGGCGCCCATACTGGCCGAAGTCTATGGCCCCACCCAGGCGTTGCGCGAACAGGCCGCCGCCAGCCTGGAGGCGCTGTTCCGCCAAACCCCGGATATCGTGGATGTGGACATCGATGTCCCTGAGCCGCAGGAAAAATGGGTGCTCGGCATAGACCGCGCCCGTGCGGCCCGGGCGGGCATCACCCAGAGCGACATAGTGGCGCTCTTGACCGGCGCCCTGCAGGGCCAGGATGCCGGCTACCTGCATCGGGCCCAGCAAAAATACCCGCTGCCCATCCGCCTCAAGGTCAGCGAGGCGGCCAAGGTGGATCTGCAGGGGGTGCTCGGTCTCGCCCTGCCCGGCGCCCAGGGCGCGCAGGTGCCACTGTCCGAGCTGGTGCAGATCCACCGCCGGCAGCAGGCTCACAGCCTGGTGCACCGGGATCAGCAGCCGCTGATCATGGTCAGCGCCGACATGGCCGGCCGGCTGGACAGTCCCCTCTATGGCATGGCCGACATTGCCCGCCGCCTGGACGAACAGCATCCCGACTGGCCGCAGAGCCTGATCGATACCCCCAGCGGTCTGGAGGGCATCGCCATTCACTGGGGCGGTGAATGGAAGATCACCTATGAAACCTTCCGCGACATGGGCATTGCCTACTCGGTGGGCATACTGCTCATCTATTTCCTGGTGGTAGCCCAGTTCAACTCCTACAGCGTGCCGCTCATCATCATGGCCCCCATTCCCTTGACCATCATAGGGGTGTTACCGGGGCATGCCCTGCTGGGAGCCCAATTCACCGCCACCTCCATGATCGGCATGATTGCCCTGGCCGGCATCATAGTGCGCAACTCCATACTGCTGGTGGACTTCGTCAATCAGCAACGCGCCGCCGGGGTGGCGCTGGCCCAGGCAGTGATCGACAGTGGCGCCGTGCGCGCCAAGCCGATACTGCTCACCGCCCTGGCCGCCATGATAGGCGCCCTGTTCATCCTGGATGACCCCATCTTCAACGGCCTGGCCATCAGTCTGCTGTTCGGCATTCTGGTCTCCACCCTGCTGACCCTGGTGGTGATACCGGTGCTCTATTTCCTCTATTTGGGACGCCGGCAGGCGGTGCAGGCCTGAGCCCCAATGCCAAGAGGCCGCATATGCGGCCTCTTGGTGTTCGGAGACAACGATCACTCCAGCGTGATACCGAGGTTGGAGACCCCTCCCTGGGCCGCCAGCTCGCGGATGGCCAGGATGATCTCGGGATCCCGGGGGTGGCTGGCCCGCTCCAGCAATTCCACCTGGAACGCCATTTCGGCCTCCATCAGCGGATGCTCGTACAGCTCCTCGTCTTCCAGGGCTCGCTCTTCCATCAACTCAACGAATCCCGCTACCGCCCCGATGGAGGCATGGCTGGCATCGACGGCCTCTTCTCCCAGGCGACAGATGACCG
>JBFHKO010000185.1:0-4997 GCA_041595355.1 Aeromonadaceae bacterium | reverse complement strand
GGTAGTACTTCTGCTCCTCCGCCACCTCATCCTCGGGGACATCGGCTTGCAGGTAGGCCGGTTTCACATGGGAGCGGCTGCGCACCTCGTAGAGGAAGTCAATTTCATCGCCGTGAGTGATCGTGAAGAGCACGCCGCGCTCGCTCAGGCTCACCGAGGCGTCGAGCCCGCTTTTGAGCAGCTCCTCCACCACGTCCTTGCCGGCGGGCAGGGCTATGGATTCGATGAAGCGGCTCACCACCGCCTTGCTGGGGTAGTCGATGATGTTGTGCAGGCGATCCTGCCAGGCACCCGATGCCACGGGAGGCACCACGTTCAGCTGCAGGCTTTCACGCTTGACGGCCTCCACCCGCAGGGCCTTCATCAGCCCGTAGGTCGCAATCAGCAGTACCACGGCAAACGGCAAGGCACTGGCAATGGTCATGGTCTGCAAGGCCCCCAGGCCACCGGCCAGCAGCAGCACGCTCGCCACCACGCCCTCGCCGGCAGCCCAGTAGACCCGCTGCCACAGCGGGGTATTGTCATGGCCGTTGGAGCAGAGCATGTCCACTACCATGGAGCCGGAGTCCGAGGAGGTGACGAAGAACACCACGACCATGATGGTGGCCAGGAAGGAGAGCACGCCGGAGAAGGGGAACTGCTCGAGAAACGCAAACAGGGCCACCGACACGTCGCTGGATACCGCCTCCCCGAGAGCGGTCACCCCCCGATTGAGTATCATGTCGATGGCCGAGTTGCCAAAGAAGGTCATCCACATCAGGGTGAAGCCGGTGGGCACGAACAGCACCCCCATGGCGAATTCGCGGATGGTGCGTCCACGGGATACCCGCGCGATGAACAGCCCCACAAACGGGGCCCAGGACATCCACCAGCCCCAGTAGAGAATGGTCCAGCCGCCGATCCAGTCGGTTTTCTGGTAGGCGAACAGGTTGAAGGTCTTGCCGACCAGATCCGACACATAGGAGCCGGTGTTCTGCACGAAGGCCTGCAACAGGAACACGGTCGGTCCCAGCACCAGTACCAGCAGCAGCATCAGCACCGCCAGCCCCATATTCAGTTCGGAGAGGATGCGTATCCCCTTGTCCAGGCCGGTGGTCACCGAGATGATCGCCAGCAGCGTCACTACGATGATGAGGATGATTTGGGTGACCAGTCCCACAGGCACCCCAAACAGATAGTTGAGCCCCGAATTGACCTGCAGCACACCGTAGCCGAGGGAGGTGGCGACGCCAAACACGGTGCCTATGACCGCGAAAATATCGACGGCATGGCCGATGGGTCCATAAATGCGCTCGCCGATCAGGGGATAGAGCGCCGAGCGCAGGGTCAGGGGCAGGCCGTGGCGATAGCTGAAAAAGGCCAGGATCAGCGCCACTATGGCGTAGATCGCCCAGGCATGCAGTCCCCAGTGGAAAAAGGTGATTTTCATGGCCTCGCGTGCCGCTTCGACGCTGCCGCCTTCACCCACCGGTGGCGACAGGAAATGCATCACCGGCTCGGCCACCCCGAAAAACATCAGGCCGATGCCCATACCTGCCGAGAACAACATGGCAAACCAGGTCAGGTAGGGGTAATCGGGCGTGGAGTGATCCGGTCCCAGCTTGATCTCGCCGTAGCGGGATAGGCCGAGGAACGTGACCGTCAGCATGATGATGGCCACCGTCAGCACATAGAACCAGCTGCCATTGGTCACGATGCTGCTTTGTAATGTCTTGAAGGTGGTATCGGCGATATCCGGCCACAAGGCAGTAAAAAGCAGCAGCAGCACGATAAGCGCCGAGGCGGTATAGAAGACGGGCGGGTTCAGCTTCTGCAAGGGTTGCGATGGGCTCATTCAGGCTCCATTTGTTAACTGTGAGGCTGGCACTATAGCGCGTCGGCGTGCGGGCTATCAAGCATAGGTACTTTCAAATCATTGAGTTAGATTTGGCCCGGCGGGGCATGGGGAGTGTCGGCATGAGC
Source organism: Aeromonadaceae bacterium (assembly GCA_041595355.1). Classification (GTDB taxonomy): domain Bacteria; phylum Pseudomonadota; class Gammaproteobacteria; order Enterobacterales; family Aeromonadaceae; genus JBFHKO01. Next base: position 3,035 of record JBFHKO010000185.1, on the reverse strand, counting down.
AACCGGAAGGACGAACCGGGCTCGCAATGCGCGTGTGTAAAGAGGGGCATCGGACCAATGCCGCTCAGTCACTTAACTGAACAGCATTGGGCGGCTGCCGGCTGGTTCAGCCGCGGCCCTTGCCTGTTTTCAACCGTCCCAGCAGCTGCATCTCGCAGCGTTTGCAGTCGAAGCGCAGCCGGTAGCGGTCGTTACCCATCTTCAGTTGCAGCGGCTCGGGCTTGAAGCCCGGCCCTCGCTCCCTGGGACACTGATTGAAGCTGTAGCGCAGGCAATGCTTGCTGATCATCAATGCCACTTCGCCCTCTTCCTGGTTGGCCTCGAAGGCCGGCGCTATCTGCTCCACCCCGTGTTCACGAAAGAAGGCCTCGGCGGCGCCATTGTAGACATTGCCGAGATAGGAGAGGGACGTGTTGCCGAGCCGTGGCGCGGGCTGCTGCCTTTCCTGTCTGGATGCTCTTCGGTAGGCTTGGCGGCGCGCCGCCTCCAGCGCGGCTATGCCTTCGCGGCGCAGCTGGTTGAGGGCACTGATGGGGATGAACCAGGGCTGCGCAAGCTCAATGGCCACCGCCTCGGCCACGAACAGCGTGTTGCCCAGTCTGGCCAGTTGCTCGTGCAGACTGGCCAGGGCCCGCTCCGGCTGGCTGGCCGGCTGCTTGTCGAGCGCCAGCTGCGCCTGTGCGCAAACGCCCTGTTCGTCGCTCAGCGTCAGTGTCACGCCGGTGGCGCTGTCGCGCAGACACAGCCGCACACCGATGCGCCGCTCGGCCGAGGGTTTGGCCAGCCGGGCCGCAAAGGCCTGATCGTGGTTGCGATAGAGTGGCATGCCCGTCTTGAGGCCGCGCAGCGGCTCGGCCGCATAAAGACGGCTAGTTTCGGCGCGGTTGATGCGCAGCCCCGTCAGTTCCCGTTTTTCGGTGAAGAAGGTCAGGCCGTCGCCATTGTGGAATTCGATGCCCGCCGGCACCCCCGTCACCTCCAGCCAGTTGGGGCCCAGCCGGGCGACCGTCCCCACCGGCTCGCCCACGAACTTGGGGCTGTCGAAGGCGGTAATGTCCGGCTTGCGACCATGCAGGAAGTAGTCGGTGGCGCCGCGGTTGAAGCTCTTGGCCGGATCTGGGGTGAAGCTGTAGTGGCAACGGCCCGCCGAGGCACGGCCCAGCTCGGGGCGCTCCGCCAGAATCGTGTCGAGCGCGCGCCGATACCAGGCAGTGACATTCTTGACGTAGTCGAGCCCCTTGAGCCGCCCCTCGATCTTGAAGGAGCGGATGCCGGCGTCGATGAGGGCCCGCAGGTTGGCGCTCTGGTCCATGTCCTTGAGCGACAGCAGGTGGGCGTCCTGCGCCAGCAACTGGCCGCTGCGGCTCTCCAGCGAGCAGGGCAGGCGGCAGAGCTGGGCACACTCGCCGCGGTTGGCGCTGCGCCCGGTCACGGCATGGCTGAGGTAGCACTGGCCGCTGTAACTGACACAGAGGGCGCCGTGGATAAAGCACTCCAGCGGCACCGAGGTGGCATCGGCGATGGCACGGATCTGCGCCAGCGTCAGCTCCCGTGCCAGCACCACCTGGGAAAAGCCCACCTGCTCGAGGAAATGCACCTTCTCGGGGGTGCGGTTGTCGGTCTGGGTGCTGGCATGCAGGGCAATGGGCGGCAGGTCGAGCTGGAGCAGCCCCATGTCCTGGACGATGAGCGCATCGGCACCGGCGGCATACAGCTGGTGAACCAGACGCTCGGCCTCGGCCAGCTCGTCGTCCCGCAGAAGGGTGTTGAAGGCCACATAGACCCGGGCACCGAAACGATGGGCATGAGCGCACAGCTGCTCGATATCGGCCACGCTGTTGCCGGCGGCCGACCGGGCGCCGAAGCCGGGGCCGCCGACATAGACGGCGTCGGCGCCGTGGTTGATGGCTTCCACGCCGAATGCCAGGTTTTTGGCCGGAGCCAGCAGCTCCAGGCTATTGCGATGCTCGATCATGGTCATGGGCGGTCCACCAGTGCGACAAAAAACGCGGCGAGTATAGCGGGCGGAGGGCCACCGCAGTTTGTCTCCCGTCAAGCTCTGCTCGCTGGCGGCGTGTGATCCGGACCACTCTCCTGCCTGGATTGGTTAGGTCGCCGCTCCCGGTTATGTCGTAAGATGATAGGGTTAACCGATTGTAACGAGCTGTGAGAGAGAGGTGATCATGGATCAGTCGCAGGGGGATGCCATTCAGGTAGGTATCAGTTCCTGTCTGTTGGGGCAGCGGGTGCGTTTCGATGGCGGACACAAGCGGGCCGACTATTGCGAGCGCGAGCTGAGCCGTTACTTCCAGTTCGTGCCGGTCTGTCCCGAAGTCGCCATCGGCCTGGGTGTACCGCGACCCAGCATTCGCCTGGTGCGCCTGGAGGATGGCATTCATGCCCAGACCGGCGATGGCAGCCAGGATGTGACCGCGGCACTGGTGGCGTATGGCCGCCAGAAGGCGCAGGAGCTGAGCGGGCTGTCGGGCTATGTCTTCTGTGCCAAATCACCCAGTTGCGGCATGGAGCGGGTGCGACTCTACGACCGCCATGGCAACGGCGTCAAGGAGGGCGTCGGCCTCTATGCCCGCGAGCTGATGGCCCACAATCCGCTGCTGCCGGTGGAGGAGGACGGGCGCCTCAATGATCCCGTGCTGCGGGAAAATTTCATCACCCGGGTGTTTGCCTACCATGACTGGCAGCAGCTGTGCCGCACACCCATGACGGCGGGGCGGCTGATTGCCTTTCATTCCCGCTACAAATACCTGCTGCTGGCGCATCAGCCATCGGCCTATCGCGAACTGGGGCGCTATCTTGGCAACATGCGCGAACGGCCCCTGTCCCATGTGGCCGAGCGCTACATCAGTGGTCTGATGCAGGCACTGCAGCAGCGGGCCAGCCGCAAGAACCACACCAATGTGCTGCAGCACCTGCAGGGCTATTTCAAGCGGCAGCTGAGCCCGTCCCAGAAGGCGGAGCTTAACGAGACCATAGACAAGTACCGGCGCGGCATTTTGCCTCTGCTCAGCCCCATT
>JBFHKO010000184.1:0-5003 GCA_041595355.1 Aeromonadaceae bacterium | reverse complement strand
GCCGAAGTGGCGGTTTTTCATTTTAGGCGGCACTGTTTTTCATTTTTCGCGGCGGGCTACAGACCACTACAGTTACCGGTTCGGGCGATACCGTGCTGGCACTAGAGCGCCCGCACCACCAGCCCCTTGAGGTAGAAACCTTCCGGGTAGGGGGTGGCGATGGGATGATCCGCGGCCTGGCTCATGCGCTCCAGGATCTGCGCCTCGCGGCCGGCATCCAGCGCCGCATCGGCGACGATCTTCTGGAACAGCTCGGGGCTCAGCAAACCGGAGCAGGAGAAGGTCAGTAGGATGCCGTCGGGATTGAGCAGCTGGAAGGCCAGCAGGTTGATGTCCTTGTAACCCCGGCAGGCACCGTCCAGCTGGGCCTTGCTCTCGGCAAACTTGGGCGGATCCAGCACTATCATGTCGAAGCGCTCGCCCTGGGCCCGGTATTCGCGCAGCAGCTTGAACACATCCTGTTTCTCGAAGCGGGCGCGGCCCAGATCCAGGGCGTTGAGCTCGGCATTGCGGCGCGCCAGCGCCAGCGCGGAGTCGGAGACATCGACGTTCACCACCTCGCTGGCGCCGCCCTGCAGGGCATAGACGCCGAAGCCACCGGTGTAGCAGAAGCAGTTCAGCACCCGCCGGCCGGCGGCATAGCGGCCGGCGATGGCACGGTTGTCCCGCTGATCCAGATAGAAACCGGTCTTGTGGCCGGTCTGGATGTCCACCGCGATTTTGATGCCGTTGTTCTCCTCGATCATCACTTCGGCCGGTGGCAGTTCGCCGCTGACGAGACCGCTGCGCTGGGCCAGCCCTTCCTTCTTGCGCACGGCCACGTCCGAGCGCTCATAGATGGCACAGCCGGGATAGAGCTGGTTGAGGGCGGCGAACAGGGTTTCGCGGTGGAATTCAGCCCCGGCGGAGAGCAGCTGGCACACCAGGTGGTCGTTGTAGCGGTCGATGGTGATGCCTGGCAGGCCATCGGACTCGGCCGCTACCAGTCGGTAGGCGCTCAGTCCCTGGCGGGCAATGAGGTCGTCGCGGCCGCACTGGGCGGCCTGCAGCCGGCGCAGGAAGAAGGCGAGATCGATCTCCTCGTCGCGCTGGAAGGTCCACACCCGCACCCGGATCTGGGACTCCGGCGACCAGGCGCCGCGGGCCAGCCAGCGGCCGCCGTGATCGAAGATGTCGACCGGCTCGCCGGGCAGGGCCTTGCCTTTCACCTTGTCGATGGCCTTGGAAAAGATCCAGGGGTGGCGGCGCAGCAGGGATTTCTCCCGCTCTTTCTGAAGGATGATGGAGGCGCTCATGGCTGACTCGCTGTGGCTAGGAGAAAAGGGGCCACATTCTAGCGGGCGGCGGGGCAAACTCAAACCTTTGCCGGTCGCGCATGCCGACAAACGAGCGGGCCGGTGCCCGCCGCTGGGGGCATGGGCTAGAATTCCAACACGGGCGCAGGGGTTTATGCAATCGGCCGGCCCGGCCGCAGCGAGGAGATGATGATGGCAAGACGAGTCAAGGTGCGGGTCTATGGCGTGGTGCAGGGGGTCGGATTTCGCTATTCCACCCGGGTGGAGGCCGAGCGGCTCGGGGTCGTTGGCCGGGCCAGCAATCTGGCGGATGGCTCCGTGGAGGTGCTGGCCCAGGGGGAGGCGGTGTCCATCGACCGATTACTGGCCTGGCTGCACCGGGGGCCGCGCTTTGCCGAGGTGGAACGAATCGAGATCAGCGAGCAGCCCCCCGAGACGCACCCGGAGGCGGACTTCAGGGCCTATTGAGGTGCCGGGCGCGCTTCTGGCCCGGCGGCTGGCCACCCTGGAGCGGTTGCTGGCGTTGCCCGACTGGGATGCCGCGGCGTTGCATGCGTTTCGCATTCAGCTGCGCGGCCTGCTGGCCCTGCTGCCACTGCTGGAGTCGGTGTGGCCCGACCGCCTCAGCCTGCGGGGTGAACTCAAGGCCACGCTGCAGCGCTACAATGCCAGCCGCAACCTGGATGTGTTCGCGCCCTATCTTGAGGGGCTCGATGGCAGCCAGCCCCTGCTGGCACGCCTGTATCGCGAGGCTGGTCGCGCCCGCCGCCCGGGCCGGGCCTTCGGGCGCCAGCTGGCGCAATTGCAGAGGTTGCAGCTGCGCTGGCAGCACTATGGAGAGGCGCTGGATCTGCCTTCGTTGCTGACCCTGCACAAGCAGATTTATTGCGATCAGGCGTTGCTGCGCCTGGCCGAGGCGGGGCGCAGCCGGCATGAGGGGCCGGGACCCGGCTGCCCGCGGCACCGTCGCGCCGCGGCGCTGCATCGCCTGCGCATCGCCCTCAAGCGGCTGCGCTACCTGCTGGAACTGCTGGCCGCTCGGGAGCCCGGTTGGCACGAGGCGCTGCAAGCGCTCAAGGGCTGGCAGGATAGGCTGGGGGAGATTGCCGATCTGGTGGCCCTGCAGGCCTGGCTCAAGGCGGCGGCGGCCCGGCGCCTGGCCCGGCAGATCCGATGCCAGCGGCGGCGCGCGCAGGCCGCCGCGCTGCGGCAATTACCGGCCCTGGAGGCGCTGCTGAGGGCTTGCGCCCGGCAGCCGGTGACGGCCTGGCCGCCGGTCACAGGCCCTGATACCTAGAATTTGTAGCCCAGTCCCAGGTAGCCGATGCTGAGGTCGTCGTCGAACTCGCCATCGTCCAGGGTGGTCATCAGCCCCTCCAGCTTGATGTAGAACTGGTTCTGATCGCCAAAGGGGGTGAAGCGCAGGCCCACGCCGTAGGCGGGATTGAACTCGTCGACATAATGTCCCGGCCCGCGCTCGACCAGATCCATCAGCCCCAGCTTGGCGTACAGGTTGAGGAACGGGGTGCCGAAATCGTAGCCGAAATTGACGCCGTAATAATTGAAGTCGAGATCGAAGCGGGGGTAGTGGTCGTAGTCGGTTTCGGCATATTTGAATTCGAGGCCGATCATGTTGTTGAAATCATAGCCGAGCTCCAGGCTTAGGCCGTCACTGTCGCAATTGGCGCAACCGTCATTGTCGGTGCCCACCAGACCGGCGCCCAGGTAGAAGCCGGCGGTATCGCGGACCAGGATATTGGCATGGGCGGCGCTGGAGATGGCCACCATCAGAGCGCTCAACAGTAGTTTTTTCATCACTGCAACTCCGGTTATGGTTATGTACGACTCGGCAGCCACGCCGGTCGGGAATATCTGGCAACTCGCCGTCCCGTTCGGGGGGCTGTCTATCAGCTTAGCGGGCAGACCACCACCTTGCGGCGGTATTCATGTTCGTAGCTCTGGATCAGGCGCCGGGTGATGTCGTGCTGGGGCTGGGCAAACACCTCCCGGGTGAGGCCGTTTTCCACCGCCTCGCCCTGGTGCATGATGATCACCTTGTCGCTGATGTGGCGTACCAGCCCGAGATCGTTGGCGACCACCACATAGGAGATGCCGAGCTCCGCCTGCAGTTTCAGCAGCAGGTTGACTATCTGCGAGCGCATGGAGACATCCAGTATGGAGAAGGCCTCGTCGGCGACGATGATTTTGGGCTTCAGGATCAATGCGCGCGCCAGCGCCACCCGCTGTTTCTGGCCGGCGGAGATCATCTGCGGGTAGAAGAGGGCATGCTCGGGCAGCAGGCCGACCATACGCAGGGTATCGATGACGGCATGGGCGCGCGCTTCCGGGGAGAGGCTGGTGTTGAGGATCAGAGGGGCCTCAAGGATGCGGCCGATGCGCAGGCGCGGGTTCAGCGAACTGCTGGGGTCCTGGAAGATCATGCGGATGAGCTGGCAGCGTTTCTGATGCTCCTCCGGGGCTATGATGTCGCCATCGACACGGATCTGCCCCTGGCTGGGGGTCACCACGCCGGCCAATATCTTGGCCAGGGTGCTCTTGCCGGAGCCGGCTTCTCCTACTAATGCCAGGGTCTCGCCGCGCTGCAGCTCGAAGGAGATGGCGTGGAGGGCCGCCTGGCGCTCGCGGCGAAACAGGCCGACCCGGTTCATGAAGGTCTTGCCGAGGGCATCCACCCTCAGCAGTGGTGGGATGCTCATTTCTTCGGCTCCTCCATGTTGAGCGGAAAGTGGCAGCGGTAGAGCTGCCCCTTGATCTGGCTGAGGGACGGCGTCTGTACACAGAGCTTCTGGGCGTAGGGACAGCGGGGACCCAGGCGGCAGCCGATGGGCAGATGCTGCAGGGGCGGAATGGCGCCGGGCAGCGGATTGAGCAACGACTTGTGGGGCAGGCAGCCACTGAAGTCGGGAATGGCATTCAGCAGGGCGTCGGTGTAGGGGTGGTGGGGCTGGTTGAGGACCTGCTCGCGGCTGCCGGTTTCCACCATCTGGCCGCAGTACATGACGCTGATGCTGTCGGCCAGGTTGGCGATATTGCCGAGGTCGTTGCTGATGAGCAGTATGGTGGTGCTGTTGACCTTGTTCATCTTGTCCAGCAGGCGCAGCAGCTGGGCCTGGGTGGTGGCCTCCATGGCGCTGATGGGCTCATCGGCCACCAGCAGGCGCGGCTTGAGGGCGATGGCCATGGCAATCATCACCTTCTGGCAGACCCCGTCCGAGAGTTCGTGGGGATAGGCGGCCATCACCCGCTTGTGATCCTTGACCCCCACCCGGTGCAGCAGGCCGATGGCATGTTTGCGCCGCCAGAAGAGCCGTTGCCACCACTGCCCCTGAAAGGCGCGGCCGGGAATGGCCTCGATCAGCTGGGCCCCCACCGGCACCGAGGGGTCCAGGCAGCTGGCCGGCTCCTGGAAGATCATGGCGATGTCCTGGGTCATCACCCGTCGCCGCTGGCGCTGGCTGAGGTTCATCAGGTCGAGGTTGCCGATGCGCATGCGATCGGCGCTGATATGCCAGTTGTCCTTCTTCATGCCGAGGATGGCCTTGGCGACCAGGCTCTTGCCGGAGCCCGATTCTCCCACCAGGCCGCGGATCTCGCCCTCGTTGAGGGTCAGATTGACCTTGTCCACGGCCTTGACCCGCCCCTGGGGCGTGTCGATCTCGATGGTCAGATTGCGGATATCCAGCAGGG
>JBFHKO010000183.1:0-5053 GCA_041595355.1 Aeromonadaceae bacterium | reverse complement strand
GGCGCTGATCCACGGTCACGCCGGCTTCCTGCGTCCGGCCCATGGCATCCGCTGCCCCGATGACATCCACCTGCATCTCTACGCCGCCGATGTGGCGCGCTCGGAGGATGGCCACTGGTGGGTGATTGCCGACCGCACCCAGGCACCCGCCGGCGCCGGCTACGCCCTGGAAAACCGGCAACTCATCTCACGGGTATTTCCGGATCTGTTCCGGGATCTGCGGGTGCAACGCCTGGGCGATTTTTTTCGCACCCTGCAGCAGAGCCTGGTCCACTGGGCCCCCCGGGACGCAACCGAGGTGGGGCCGCCGCGGGTGGTGCTGCTGACCCCCGGCCCCTACAACGAGACCTACTTCGAGCACGCCTATCTGGCCCGCCACCTGGGTTTCCCGCTGGTGGAGGGGCACGATCTGACGGTGCGCGAGGGCTGCGTCTGGCTCAAGAGCCTGGAGGGACTGCAGCGGGTGCACGTCATACTGCGGCGTCAGGATGATGACTTCTGCGACCCTCTGGAGATGCGGGCCGACTCAGCCCTCGGCATACCGGGACTGGTGCAGGCGGCGCGGGACGGCAAGGTACTCATCGCCAATGCCCTGGGCGCCAGCCTGCTGGAGTCCGGCGCCCTGTACGGCTACCTGCCGGCCCTCAGCCAGAGGCTGTTGAAGGAGCCCTTGCAGATGCCCTCGGTGGCCAGCTGGTGGTGCGGCGAGCCGGCGGCGCTCGAGGAGGCCCTGGAGAAGCTGGATGCGCTGGTGATCCAGGGCGCCTTTCCCCAGTTGCGCTTAAAATCGGTGTTCGGCGCCGATCTGAGCGCAGCCCAGCGCCAGCAACTGGAAACCGAGATGCGGGCCCGCCCCTACAACTATGTGGCCCAGGAGCGGATCAGTCTGCCCCAGGCCCCGACCCTGGGTCGCGATGCCCCCCTGGCGCTCGACGCCCGGGCCGTCTGCCTGCGGGTCTATGCGGTGGCCACCCCCCAGGGCTATCGCATCATGCCCGGCGGCCTGACCCGGGTAGCCGGCCCCCAGGATACCCGCATGGTGGCCATGCAGCGCGGCGGTGCCAGCAAGGATACCTGGGTGCAGACCCGGGAGCTCATCCGGCCGGCTCCCCTGCGCCGTCAGGAGATCCGGCCCCAGGATCTCATCCGCAGTGGCAGCAACCTCTCCAGCCGGGTGGTGGAAAATCTGTTCTGGTTTGGCCGCTATACCGAGCGTTGCGACAATACGGCGCGCTTGCTGCGGGTGGCCCTGAGCCGCCTGCTGGACGAGGATAGCCGGGAGCATGTGCAGCGACGCAGCATCATCCTCTCCCTGTGCCGCAACGTGGGCCTGCTGCCACCGGGCAACTGCCGGGAGACACGCCAACGCAACCGGGAGCAGCGTCATCAACGCTCGCTGGAGCTGAGCCTGCTGCAGGCCCTGCTGGATCCGGAGCAGGCCAGCGGTTTTGCCGCCAACCTCAGAGCCCTGCTGCATACCGGCTTTCAGCTGCGCGAGCGGCTCTCCCTGGACAACTGGCGCAGCCTCAATCTGCTGGTACAGAAGCTGGAGGCGCTGCAGGTGCGCCAGAAAGCCGATGGAGACGAGATACTGGGGGACGTGCTGGCCTTTCTGGATAGCGCCATCACCGCCATGATGACCCTGGCCGGCTTCGCCCTGGATGGCATGACCCGGGACCAGGGCTGGCGTTTTCTGAGCGTCGGCCGACGCATCGAGCGCCTGCAATTCAACGCCAGCGTGCTGGAACTGCTGCTCACCGACACCAGCCTGCGCCAGGGCGAACTGGAGTGGCTGCTGGAGCTGGCCGACAGCAGCATTACCTACCGCTCACGCTACATGATGCAGCCGCAATTGCTGCCGGTTCTGGATCTGCTGCTGCTGGACGAGGCCAATCCGCGCGCCGTCCTGTTCCAGGTCAAGGGGCTCAGCGACTACCTGGGCCGGCTGGCGGCACAGTCCGGTCCCTGTGGCGAGGAGATCATGGACGAGCTGGCCACCCGCCTGGAGGCCATCGATCTGGGCGCCGAACTGGCGGCGCCGGGGGGCGTGGCACTGCCCCCGCTGTTGAACGAACTGCGCACCGCCGCCCTGAACCTGTCGGATCAGCTGAGCCTGCGCTTTTTCAGCCATGTGGATGAACACTGGATCGGAGCCGACTGATGAGCACCATGCACTACCGGGTGCACCACAGCACCGATTACCGCTACAGCAGCCCGGTGCAGCTTTCGCGCCAGTTGCTGCGCCTCTCGCCCCGGCAGACGCCCTGGCAGCAGGTACACAGCCATGCCATACGGGTGACTCCCGAGCCGAACGAATGGATTGAGCTGCAGGACTTCTTTGGCAATCCCATGGTGCAATTTGCGCTGCAGCAACCCCACAGTGAGCTGCGGGTGGAGGTGGAGTCGCGGCTTTGCGTCAGCCCCCGAGCCCCGAGCCCAGCATCCGGCGAGAGCCCCCCCTGGGAGCAGGTGCGGGACAGCCTGATGGGCTCCGCCGATGCCGGCGCTCTGGAGGCCAGCGCCTTCCTGTTTGCCTCGCCCCATGTGGCGGTGACCCAGGCCCTGGCCCGCTATGCCGGCCACAGCTTCACCCCGCGACGCCCGCTGCTGGAGGCACTCCTCGACTTCACGGCGCGCATCTTCGACGAGTTTTGCTTCGATCCCCAGGCCACCACCATCTCCACCCCGGTGGAGCAGGTGCTGGCCGAGCGGCGCGGCGTCTGTCAGGACTTCGCCCACCTGCAAATCGCCTGCCTGCGCTCCCTGGGGCTGCCGGCCAGCTACGTGAGTGGCTACATTCTTACCCAGCCGCCCCCCGGCCAGCCGCGGCTTATCGGCGCCGATGCCTCCCATGCCTGGGTATCGGCCTGGTGCCCGCCCCTGGGCTGGGTGGATCTGGATCCCACCAACAATCATCTGGTAGATACCCAGCATGTCACCCTGGCCTGGGGACGGGATTTCTCCGACGTCAGCCCCATACGCGGCGTGATACTGGGAGGCGGAGCCCACGATCTGGCGGTCGGCGTGACCATGGAGCCGCTGGCTGACGATACCGGGACGCCGACATGAAAACGGGCCCGCTCGATTGAGCAGGCCCGTTTCCATGCCGAGGCGGCGCTACTTGACCCGCATCACCGTCTCGCTGTACCCCGCCAGTTGCAGCTCCAGTACGGCGCCAACCCCCATGCGTTCGATGCGCGCAATCATGGGAGCACTGTAACGACGACGCTGTTGCCAGTAACCGGGCCCCAGCTCCGCCTCATTCACCAGGCCGATATCCTGCTGGGTCAGGTCGTCATGCCGAGACACCACCCATACCCGCTGCGGATGCGTCGACAGGCGGTTCAATACCGAGCGCCCGCGGGCCATCATCGCTTGCCACATGCGTTTCAATCTTCCTTATCTAGATCTGGCCCGGCACCCCCTGCCAGTCGCCTTGGCCGCCAGATTAATCGATTTTTGCATCGCCTGACAGCATCGGGGGCAGAGGAGCCGCGGGCAGGACGCCGGGCCCTTGCTGGCAAAACTCAGCAGATGCGCGGCAGCAGCTCGCCACTGACCGGCGGCAGCGCCCGCGCCATGCCATAGGGACCGACCAGGATCACCGGGCAGGCTCCCGGGGGCTGCACGCGGCCGATGAGGGCCGCCTGCCCGCCCTGGGGGTGGCGCTGCAGGCAGGCCAACAGATCCTCGGCCTGGTCGGCCGCCACCACCGCCAGAAACCGCCCCTCGCAGGCCAGCTCCAGTGGCTCGAGCCCCAGCAGTTCGCACAGACCGCGCACCGCCGGGCGCACCGGCACCGCATGTTCCTCTACCTGCAAACAAAGCCCGCTGGCGGCGGCAAACTCGTGCAATACGGCGCTCAGGCCGCCCCGGGTCGCATCCCGCAGCGCATGCACGCCCTCCCCCGTGGCCAAAAGCGGCTGGATCAGGGGCGTCAGATCGGCGCAGTCGCTCTGCAAGTCCACCTCCAGCGCCAGCTCCTGGCGGCAGGCGAGGATGGTGCCGCCGTGATCGCCCACCGGCCCGCTCACCAGCAGCCGATCGCCGGCGCGGATGCGGTGCATGCCCAGATCCCGGCCCGCCGGTATCACCCCCAGGCCACTGGTGTTGATGAACAGGCCATCGGCGGCGCCGCGGGGCACCACCTTGGTATCACCGGTGACGATCAGCACCCCCGCCGCTTTACAGACGGCAGCCATGGAGCCACAGAGTCGCCGCAACTGTGCCAGCGGCAGCCCCTCCTCGATGATGAGCCCGCAGCTGAGGTAGTGGGGCCGGGCGCCGCCCACCGCCAGATCGTTGAGGGTGCCGCACACCGCCAGCCGGCCGATGTCACCGCCAGGGAACTCCAGCGGCGTGACCACAAAGGAGTCGGTGGTGAACGCCAGCCGCTCGCCGGGCACCAGCTGCAGCGGCAGCCGGGCCTGATCCTCCTGTTGCCCCAGCAGCGGGTTGTCAAACAGCGGCAGCAGCAGCGAATGCAGCAGCTGCGCCATGGCCTCGCCGCCGCCCCCCTGAGCCAGACTGATGACCTCATTCGGCTGCATGCGCATCCTCCCCGTGACGTCGATACTGGTACCAGGCGGCACAAGCCCCCTCCGAGGAGACCATCAGCGCCCCCCGGGGCTGCCGGGGCGTGCACTCGCCGCCGAAGAGCGGGCACTGGGGCGGCTTCAGATGGCCGCTCAGCACCCGGCCGCAGCCACAGCGCGGATCGTCCATCGCAGCCACACCGGCACTGGCCGGTAACAGCGGGCGCGCATCCAGGTGGGCATAGTCAGGTCGCAATTGCAGGCCCGAATTCGGCAGCCAGCCGAGCCCGCGCCACTCGCTCATGGGCGCCGGCTCGAACACCTTGGCCACCGCCTGGCGGGCGCGCAGATTGCCCTGCTCGCTGGCGACCCGCCGGTACTGGATCGCCACCTCGGCGCGGCCTTCCAGCAGCTGCCCCAGCAGCAGCCAGACCGACTGCAGCAGATCCAGTGGCTCGAAGCCGCTCACCACCACCGGCCGCTGATAATCGCGGCTGATGAACTGGAAGGGCGCGCTG
>JBFHKO010000182.1:0-5088 GCA_041595355.1 Aeromonadaceae bacterium | reverse complement strand
GATTTCCACTTCTATACCCTGAACCGTTCCGAGCTGACCTATGCCATCTGCCATACCCTGGGCGTACGCCCCAAGGCCTGAACGGACGCATCCAGCCCGCCCCACGAACAGCCCGCTTGCGGGCTGTTCGTCTATGCGTCGCCGAGCAACGGGCGGCCTCGTCGGGGCGTGATGGCGCCCCAGGCGGTCAGACAATGAAAAAGCGGCCGGGATGATCCACACTTAGGGTGGCAATCCTGCCAGCTCGGCAACAACAGAAGGAGGCGGCCATGAGCATCGTAAGATGGAATCCCTTCCGGGAGTTCGACGACTTTTTTCGGGATTACCATCGCGCCCTGGTGAAGCCAGGGAGCGATCGGGACGGCGTGAGCGGCTCGGACTGGATGCCGGCGGTGGATATTGTCGAAAACGACAAGGAGTATCAGCTGAAGATCGAGCTTCCCGAGATCCCGAAGGAGGGGGTGAAACTGCAGGTCAGCAACGGCATGCTGACCATTTCCGGCGAGCGCAAGCTGGAGAAACGTGACGAGAAACAGCACCGCCTGGAGCGTTTCTATGGCCGCTTCAGCCGCAGCTTCAGTTTGCCCGATGATGTCACACCGGAGACCATCAGCAGTCATTTTCGCGATGGCATGCTGTATGTGCATCTGCCCAAGACGACACCGCAGCATCCCAGCGTCCTGGACATCGAAATCAAATAGCCGGTGCTGCCCATCATGCACAACGGGGCTCGATGAGCCCCGTTTATGGTGTGCCGTCACCGGCGGGCATGTCTGTTGTCAGCGCTGGCGCAGGATGCGCAGGGCATTGGCGGTTACCAGAGCGGTGGCGCCGGAGTCGGCCAGCACGGCCAGCCACAGGCCGGTGAGCCCCAGCAGGGTGGTTATCATGAACACGCCCTTGAGGCCCAGGGCGATGGCAATGTTCTGGCGGATATTGCCATGGGTGGCGCGCGCCAGGGCCACTAGCCGCGGCAGTTCGCTCAGCCGGTTGTGGGTCAGGGCGATGTCGGCGGCCTCGCGCGCCACATCGGTGCCGGTGCCCATGGCGATGCCCATTCGACTCTGTTTCATGGCGGGGGCATCGTTGATGCCATCCCCCACCATGGCGGTGAGCCCCTGCTGGTTCAGCGCCGCAATGGCCGCCACCTTGTCCTGCGGCAGCAGTCCGGCGCGAAAGTCGATACCCAGCTGTCCGGCGATGGCGGCGGCGGCGGCGGGATTGTCGCCGGTCAGCATCAGGCAGCGGATGCCCTGAGCCTGCAGTTCGGCCAGGCTGGCGCGGGCATCGGGGCGCAGCGCGTCGCGCAGCAACAGCAGGCCGATGACATTGTCGTCGCGCAGCACCGCCACGCCGCTATGGCCCTCATGTTCATCGCTGGCCAGCCGCCCGGCCAGCGCCGCGGGGAGCTGGCCAGCGGGCAGGCGGTGGGGGGCGAGGACGCGGATGTGATGGTCGCCGACCCGGCCCTCCACTCCCAGGCCGGGCTCGGTGCGTTTTGCCTGCGCCTCGGGCAGCACCAGATTGCGCGCCTGAGCGGCCATGACGATGGCCTGGCCCAGGGGGTGGTATGAGCCCAACTCGACGGCCGCGGCCAATCCCAGCACGTTCGCCTCCGACTCGCCGGCGACACAGGCGATGCCGGTCAGCTCCGGCCGGCCTCGGGTCAGGGTGCCGGTTTTATCGAAGGCCATTATTTGGATGTTGCCCAGTTGCTCCATGGCGGCGCCCCCCTTCACCAGGGCCCCCTTGCGGCTGGCGGCCGCCAACCCGGCCGTGACCGCTGCGGGGGTGGATATGACCAGGGCGCAGGGACAGCCGATGAGCAGCAAGGCCAATCCACGGTAGCTCCAGGTTTGCCAGTCGGCGTCGGTCAGGAGCGGGGGTATCACCACCACCAGCAGGGCCGCGGCCAGCATGGCGGGGGTATAGTAGCGACTGAAGCGGTCGATAAGCCGCTCGATGGGCGCCCGGCGGGCTTCCGCCTCGTCGATGAGTTGCTGCAGCCGATCCAGGCTGCTGTGGCCGGGCGCCGAGCAGACCCGCAACTGGACCACGCTATCCACCGCCAGGCTGCCGGCGGCCAGGGTGTCGCCGGCCTGGCGGAGCACCGGCAAGGATTCGCCGGTGAGGACGCTTTCGTCGAAACTGGCCATGGGGGATTCCAGCACCGCATCCAGCGGCAGCCGGCCGCCGGGGGCCACTTCGATGCGATCCCCTGGCTGCAAGTCGGCTACGTCCACGCTGCGGCGTTCGCCATCCCGCAGTAACAGGGCCCGCTCCGGCACCAGTGCCTGCAGGGCGCGCACGCCCTGGCGGGCACGGTGTGCCGCATGGGCCTCCATGCGTTCGCCCAGCTGGAACAGCAACAGCACCACCGCAGCCTCGGCGGTCTCGCCCAGCAACAGGGCGCCGCCGATGGCCAGGGTCATCAGGCTCTCTATGGTGAACGGCGAGCCGCTTTGCAGCAGACGCCCGGCCTTGATGGCCAGGGGCCAGCCGCCCCAGAGCACCGCCGGCAGGAAGACCCAGCCATCCCAGCGGCCGGGCCAGAGCAGGCCTAGCCCCCAGCCCGCCAGGATGAGGCCCAGCAACCAGGCGACATCGCGCCAGATCCGGCGAGTGCTCGCGGCGCCAGCCGGCGTCAGCGGCTGACGCTGTCTGTTTGCCGGGCCCTCGCTTTCCAGGGTGAAGCCCAGACGGGTCACTGCCTCCTCGACGCGATTGGGAGCGGCCCCCGGGGCCAGGTCGACGCTCAGGCGCTGGCTGGCAAACAGCACCTTGGCGCCGTTGACCTCGTCCAAACGGCTGACGGCCTGCTCCACCTTGCGGGCGCAGGCCGGGCAATCCATGCCGCCGACGCGCCAGTGGTGGGTCAGCGACGGGGGCGGAGAGGCGGCCTCGGGGCCGGAGTGACAGGCAAGGCCGCAGCCGCAGGATTGGCTCATGAGGAGAGTGCTCTGTAGAGGGCGGATGCGGGCAGTGTACCGCCCGCAGTTGGCAAATGACATTGATTATCATCAAGCCGGAGGAACGCGGCAAGCAACCGCCCCGCCAGGCGCAGTGTCCCGACGACCTGGAAATCGAAATCAAACCGCCGGTGCGGCGCATGCACAACGGGGCTCGATGAGCCCCGTTTATGGTGTGCGGTCACCGGCTGGGGTTCAGGCCCGCAGTGCCTGGTCCAGATCGGCCAGCAGATCCTCGATGGCTTCGATGCCCACCGACAGGCGGATCATTTCCGGTTTCACTCCGGCCCGGGCCTGCTCCTCCTCGGTCATTTGGCGGTGGGTGGTGGAGGCCGGATGGCAGGCCAGCGATTTGGCATCGCCGATGTTCACCAGCCGTTTGAAGATCTGCAGCGCATCGTAGAAGCGCACGCCGGCGTCATAGCCCCCCTTGAGGCCAAACGAGAGGATGGCCGAAGGCTTGCCGCCCATGTACTGCTGCGCCAGCGGGTAATGCGGGTGCTCGGGCAGACCGGCGTAGCTGACCCAGGCCACCTGCTCGTGTTGCTGCAGGTAGGTGGCCACCTTGATGGCGTTCTCCACATGCCGCTCCATGCGCAGCGCCAGGGTCTCCAGCCCCTGCAACAGCAGGAAGGCATTCATGGGCGAGAGGGCGGCGCCGGTGTTGCGCAGCGGCACGGTACGCGCGCGGGCGATGAAGGCCGCCGCACCGAAGGTTTCCGTGTAGACCACGCCATGGTAGGAGGGCTCCGGCTGGTTCAGGCACGGGAAGCGAGTCTGGTGTTCGGCCCAGGGGAATTTTCCCGAGTCGACGATGACGCCCCCCAGCGAATTGCCATGGCCGCCGACGTATTTGGTGATGGAGTGCACCACGATGTCGGCGCCGTGCTCAATGGGTTTGCAGAGGATGGGCGTGGCGACAGTGTTGTCCACCATCAGCGGCACCCCCCGGGCGTGGGCCACCGTCGCCAGGGCCGCCAGGTCGACAATGTTGCCGGCCGGGTTGCCGATGCTCTCGCAATAGACCGCCTTGGTGCGCTCGTCGATGAGCTCGGCAATCGCCTCGGCGGAGTCATCGCGGGCGAAGCGCACTTCGACGCCGTAGCTGGGCAGCATGTGGGCAAAGAGGGTGTAGGTGCCGCCATAGAGCTGGGGGGTGGAGACGATATTGTCACCGGCCTGGGCCAGGGTCTGGATGGCGTAGTGGATGGCGGCACTGCCGGCGGAGACCACCAGCGCGGCCAGGCCGCCCTCCAGCGCGGCCAGGCGCTGCTCCAGCACGTCGTTGGTGGGATTCATGATGCGGGTGTAGATGTTGCCGGGTACCGCCAGGTTGAACAGATCCGCCCCGTGCTGGGCATTGTCGAATTCATAGGCGACCGTTTGGTAAATCGGCACGGCCACCGCCTTGGTGGTGGGATCGTTCTGGAAGCCGTGGTGCAGGGCCAGGGTTGCATCTTGCATGGCATCATCCTTGCGCAGGTTCTTGGGGCAATGGATGTCCAATCTAGCCCCGCGTCGCGGGGCTGTAAAGGCGGGGGGGCGCTGCGGCGATCAAACCGGGACGGGACTCCGCTTTCAACGCGGCAGGCTGACGCGCGCCCGCAGGCCGCCCTCTTCACGGTTTTCCAGGCGGATGTCGCCGCCCAGCTGGTGGATGAGGGTGCGGGCGATGGACAGCCCCAGCCCCACGCTGCCCTCCTCGGTATTGCGGGCTTCATCCAGGCGGAAGAAGGGCTTGAATACCGACTCCAGCATCGGTGGCGGAATGCCGGGACCGTTGTCCTCCACCGTCAGGTGGATGGCATGGGCATCGCTGCTCAGGCTCACCACGGCGTTGCCGGCATATTTCACCGCATTGCCGATGAGGTTTTGCAGCACCCGTCGCAGCATGGCCGGCCGGCAGGGGTAGATCAGTTTGCCTTCTGCCCGGCATTCCACCGGATGGCCGGCATCCACGTAGTCGTCGCACAGGCTGTTCAGCAGGCTGATCAGCTCGACGTTGCGGCTCGGCTCAGTGTGGTGATCATCCCGGGCGAAACTCAGGGTGGCATTGAGCATGGCCTCCATCTGTTGCAGTGTCTGCTGCATGCGCGCCTTGTCTTCCCCTTCGGGCAGG
>JBFHKO010000181.1:0-5106 GCA_041595355.1 Aeromonadaceae bacterium | reverse complement strand
CTATGTTGGCGTGGTGCTCCAGGGTCGAGAGCAAAATCTCGTCGCCGGCCTTGAGGCGGTGCATCCCGACGCTGTGGGCCACCAGGTTGATGGCCTCGGCGATGGGGGGGGTGCCGGCCTCGAAGCGAAACGGAATGTCGTTGAAACGGCTGCCGCTGAAGCTCACCGATCGGATCATCTCGCCGCCGGTCTGCCAGGGCGGCAGGGTCTGTAGCAGTTCGGCGCGGCCGTAGAGCACACCGATGCCGGTGGGGCCGTAGAGCTTGTGGCCGGAAAAGGCGTAGAAATCGCAGCCCAGCGCCTGCACATCCACCGGCAAATGGCCCACGGCCTGGGCGCCGTCAATCAGGGTCAGGGCCCCCACCGCCCTGGCGGCGGCAATGCACTCGGCCACCGGATTGACGGTGCCGAGGGCATTGGAGACCTGGCTCAGGGCCAGCAGGCGGGTGCGCGGTGACAGCAGGCGGTGGAAGGCGTCCATGTCCAGCTCGCCCCGCCCGGTCAGCGGTATCACCCTGAGTACGGCGCCGGTGGCGGCGGCCACCTGCTGCCAGGGCACTATGTTGGCGTGGTGCTCCAGGGTCGAGAGCAAAATCTCGTCGCCGGCCTTGAGGCGGTGCATCCCGACGCTGTGGGCCACCAGGTTGATGGCCTCGGTGGTGCCGCGGGTCCAGATGATCTCCCGGCTTTCGCGGGCATTGAGGAAGGTGCGCACCCTCCCGCGGGCCGCCTCGAAAGCCCCGGTGGCCCGGGCGCTCAGGGCATGGGAGGCGCGATGCACATTGGCGTTGTCGCGGCGGTAGTAGTCATCCATGGCGCGCAGCACCGCCTCGGGCTTCTGGGTGGTGGCGGCGTTGTCCAGGTAGATGAGCGGCCGGTCGTTGATGGTCTGCTCAAGGGCCGGGAACTGCCGGCGGAGGGTGGCGACGTCAAAGGCTGCGGGCATGAAGGACTCCTCTTGGGTCGGCCATGATCCCCAAATCCGGCGCCGATGGCAACGTCGGGGCGCGCGCCTGCGGCGGCTGCGCTTTTTTGCTACAATCGCCGCCCTTGTTTTCCAGTCTAGCGGGTGAGCCATGAAACTGAATCCACGTCAGCTCGAGGCGGTGCACTACGTCTCCGGCCCCTGCCTGGTGCTGGCCGGCGCCGGCAGCGGCAAGACGCGGGTGATCACCACCAAGATTGCCTATCTGATCCAGAAGTGCGGCTATCAGGCGCGCCATATCTGCGCCGTCACCTTCACCAACAAGGCGGCCAAGGAGATGAAGGAGCGGGTCGGCCAGACCCTGGGGCGCCAGGAGGCGCGCGGCCTCACCGTCTCCACCTTCCACTCCCTGGGGCTGGAGATCATCCGTCGCGAGCACGGGGTGCTCAATCTCAAGGCCAACTTCTCGCTGTTCGACGACACCGATCAGCTGGCGCTGCTCAAGGAGCTCACCGACAGCGAGCTGCAGGGCGACAAGGAGAAGCTGCGCCAGCTGGTGACGGCCATCTCCAACTGGAAAAACGATCTGGTGCTGCCCGGCGCGGCGCTCAGGCAGGCGAAGGATGGCGAGGCGCAGCAGCGGGCGCTGCTCTATGAGCGCTATCAACGGCAGATGAGCGCCTACAATGCGCTGGATTTCGACGATCTGATCCTGATGCCGACCCTGCTGTTGCAGGGCAACGCCGAGGTGCGGGAGCGCTGGCAGGCGAAGATCCGCTACCTGCTGGTGGACGAATATCAGGACACCAACAGCAGCCAGTACGAGCTGGTCAAGCAGCTGGTGGGTGAGCGCGGCCGGGTGACAGTGGTGGGGGACGACGACCAGTCCATCTACTCCTGGCGCGGCGCCCGGCCCCAGAATCTGGTGCTGCTGCAGCAGGACTTTCCGCGGTTGCAGGTGATCAAGCTGGAGCAGAACTACCGCTCCAAGGGGCGCATCTTGAAGTGCGCCAACATCCTCATCGCCAACAATCCCCATGTGTTCGACAAGCAGCTCTTCTCCGAGCTGGACTATGGCCAGCCGGTGCGGGTGCTGCAGGCCAAGAACGAGGAGAACGAGGCGGAGCGGGTGGCGGCCGAGATCATGGGCCACCGCTTCATGAATCGCTGCAAGTGGAGCGACTACGCCGTCCTCTACCGGGGCAATCATCAGTCGCGGCTGCTCGAGAAGGTGCTGATGCAAAACCGCATCCCCTACCGCATCAGCGGCGGCACCTCCTTCTTCTCGCGCACCGAAATCAAGGACATCATGGCCTACCTGCGGCTGCTGGTGAACCCGGACGACGACAACGCCTTTTTGCGGGTGGTCAACCTGCCGCGCCGCGAGATAGGCCCCACCACCCTGGAGAAGCTGGGCCAGTATGCCAACGGCCGCGGCAAGAGCCTGTTCGCCGCCAGTTTCGAACTGGGGCTGGAGCAGAGCCTGCACGGCCGCGGACTGCAGGCGCTGCGCCATTTCTGCGATTGGCTGGTGCGCCTGGGCGACCAGGCCGGGCGCGGCAATGCGGTGGAGGCGGTGCGCGACATGATCCGCGACATCCACTACGAGGCGTGGCTCTACGAGAGCTCGCCCAGCCCCAAGGCCGCCGAGATGCGCATGCAGAATGTCTCCACCCTCTATCGCTGGGTCACCGACATGCTGGAGGGGGATGCCAAGGCCGACGAGCCGGCCATGAGCCTCTCCGAGGTGGTGGCGCGGCTGACGCTGCGCGACATGCTGGAGCGCAACGAGGAGGAGGGCGAGCTGGATCAGGTGCAGCTGATGACGCTGCACGCCTCCAAGGGGCTGGAGTTTCCCTATGTGTTTCTCATCGGCATGGAGGAGGGACTGCTGCCCCACCAGGCCAGCATCGACGAGGACAATGTCGAGGAGGAGCGGCGGCTGGCCTATGTCGGCATCACCCGTGCCCAGACCGAGCTGACCTTCATCCTCTGCAAGGAGCGGCGCCAGTTCGGCGAGGCGGTGCGTCCCGAGCCGAGTCGCTTCCTGCTGGAGCTGCCGCAGCAGGATCTGCAGTGGGAGAACCGCAAGCCCGAGGCCACGGTCGAGGAGCGCCAGCAGAAGGCCCAGACCGGCATAGCCCACCTGCGGGCGTTGCTGAAAAAGGGGTAGCCGCGGCGTCTGGGCCGGTCAGTGACGGCGGTTGTCCGGCGCGGTGGCGAGCGTGTGGCGACCGGCGTGCAGCTGGTCCAGCAGGGCGGCGCCCGAGAAGGGGGCGCCGAACAGGTGGCCCTGGGCCAGTTCGCAGGGCATGTCCAGCCAGGATTGCTGCTGGTCGCGGCGCTCCATCCCCGAGACGATGAGGCGCATGCCCAGATCATCGGCGATGCTGCGTACCGCCCGGCGCAGCGCCTGCTCCCGGGGCGAGAAGGAGGGATGGCGGCTGGGGCGGTCATCTATCTTCAGGTAATCCACCGGCAGGCGGATCAGCAGATCCAGGGCGCTGAAGCCGGCATCCACCTCATCCACGCTGATGCCGGCCCCCCGGGCGCGCAGACCATGCAGCTGGGTCTGGACGCGGCCACTCTGGGCCAGCAGCTCCCGGGCCCGGAATTCGAACACCAGCCGTGACAGCGGCACCTGGGCCTGCTGGGGAATGGCCAGCAGGGCAGCCAGCCGCTGGCGGCTGTGCAGGTGCTGGCCGGAGAGGTTGAGAATGACGCGAAGCGCTCCTTTCGGATCCAGGCGCGCCAGCCAGCTGCACACCTGGCGCAGCATGGCTCTGTCCAGCTCCAGCACCAGCCCCGCCTGCTCGGCCAGCGGCAGGAAGTCGCAGGCCGAACGCAGCTCCCCCCCCTCCGTCAACCAGCGCGCCAGCGCCTCGACCGCATGCCAGCGGTGATCCGGCAGGTGGATGACCGGCTGGAAGTAGGGCTGAATGCGACCGTTGGCCAGGGCCTGGCGCAGTGCCTGCCCGGACGCGCCGGCGCGCAGCGCGGCCCGCGGCGCGCGACGGGGCACAGTGGCGGGGGCATGCGTGCTGCCCGGCAGGGCGAGCTGGCGGCGCAACGCCTCCAGCTCCAGCAGCAGTCCCAGCTGGGGCAGCAACAGCCCCAGCAGCCGGCGTGCTTCCCGGGCGAGGGGGCGGGGCTGGGCCAGCAGCAGGCTGCCGACATGGCGGCGCTGCACGAACAACGGGAAGCGGTACCAGTGCCGGCCATGCAGATCCTGTTCACCGCCGTGGGGGATCTCGCCCCAGGCCAGCAGGCTCGGGGTGTCCGGCGCCAGGCGCTGGCACGGATGGGCGAGCCGCATGGGCGCTTCGTCATCCTGTTGCAACAGCAGCATTTCCCGGTTGTCCAGCCAGTCGCCCAGGGCCGTGGCCAGCCGGGCCCAGAAGCGGGAGGGAGGCAGACGCTGCGCCTGGTGCAGCAGGCGGGTGATGTGCTCCAGCCGCCCGGGCCAGCCGGGTGGCTGGGCGGGCCTGCGCGCCAGCTCGCGACTGCTCTGCAGGCCGCCGAAGCGGTTGGCCAGCACGGTGAGCAGCAGTTGCAGCAGCGGCCGCTGGGCGACGTCGGTGCGGGCCAGTATCCAGCCAAGGGGGCCGGTCCGCACCGGTATCTTGCACCAGCCATCGGCGGCATGCAGGGCGGCCAGGTGGTCGCGCAGATGGGGCGGGTTGACCAGCAGCTGTTCATAGAGGGGGGCCGGCAGGGCGCGGGGAGCCAGCAGACAGCAGCCATCGGCCCCCAGCCTGGCCCAGATGGCGAAGGCATGCAGGGGGCAGAGGCGGTCGATGAGCTCCAGCAGCGGTTGCAGGACGTCGGGGCGCTCGGCATCGGGCAGGGGGGCCTGCGCCAGGCTGTTGAGGACGCGGGCCAGCAGCTGGGGCTCGGCCTGGAAGTGGGGGGCTGAGGGCCCGGGCATGACAACACTCCTTGAGACAGCGCTGCCTCAAGTGTAGTTGCATGGCGGCCAGAACACCGAGGCGTGCCCATGCGGGCGCCGGCTCAGAGTCCCTCGGTCATGAAGCGGATGGCGTTGGCGATGTCGTCATCGGAGCAGGTGGCACAGGCGCCGCGGGCCGGCATCTGGTTGTAGCCGTTCAGGGCATGGCTCAGCAGGGTGTCGAAACCCTGAGCCAGCCGCGGTGCCCAGGCGGCCTGATCGCCCTTGATGG
>JBFHKO010000180.1:0-5132 GCA_041595355.1 Aeromonadaceae bacterium | reverse complement strand
TTGCGGCCGGCCATGCGGACCAGATAGTCGGCCTCGGCCAGCAGCCAGTCATTGGGGCGGCGCGCATCCAGGGACAGCACTTTCTGCTCGACCTGGGTCTGGCGGTCCAGCAGTTGCCGCTGGGCCTGTTCGAGGTTGCTTAGCGTCTGCTGGAGCTGCTGTTGCCCGCTTTGGACCGGCGCCTGCACCGCTTCCAGCTGCGCCAGCTGGATTTCCAGCTGGTGCAGGGCGGCCTGATGCTGTTGCTGCAGCCATTGGGTGTAGAAATAGAAGCCCGGAGCAGCCAGCAACACCAGCAGCAGGGCGATGAGGCCGAGGAGCTGGCCTGGGTGGCGCCGCGGTTGCGCCTGGGCTGCGGGGCGGGGGCCCTCCGCGCCGGTAGCCGGGGGGATGATGGCGGGGTCGACGGGCAGAGCCCCGTCGGACGAGGCCGGTTTTTTCGAGTCGGTCATTCAATTTTCCTCTTGCCGTAAAGCCGCCACCACGGCGGAGTGGCCGGCACCTTGTGCCGAGCGGATCCGGAGACAACCGGCCGCCTGCAGCAGGGCGGCGACACGGGGACTGGGAACGATAAACAATAAAGTGTGGAGCCATGCGAGCCGCTCTGGCGGAGCCAGTTGCAGCAGGCGGCTGAAGAGTTCGCCACTGCTGATGATAACACTGTCGATGCCGGCCGTGTGCCATTCGGCAAACAGGATGGCGCCCGGCAGCGGCAGATAGTGACGCCGGTAACATTCGCAGTGGCGAAGCGTGGCGCCCCGCTGGCGCAGTGTGTCGGCCAGCAGCTCGCGGCCGCCATTGCCGCGCAGTATCAGGATACGGCGCCCGGCGACCTGCTGCAGCAGCGGCAGGCGCAGCACCCCTTCGCTGCGCGGATCGGGGGGCACCTGCGCCGCCACGCCGCACTCCTGCCAGGCGCTGGCGGTGGCGGCGCCCACCGCCAGGCAGGGACGTGACGGCCAGCTCAACCCTTGGGCATGCAACTGCTGCGTGGCCTGGTAAACCGCATGGGCGCTGGTGGCGATGACGAATTCGGCCCAGGCCAGGTGCCTGGCCAGCCGGGGCAGCGCCTGCCCCGGGGTGATCTGCAGCAGCGGACAGACATGCGGTTGGTGACCGGCGGCCCGCAGGGCCGCCGCCAGGGCATCGGCCTGAGGCTGGGGCCGCAGCACCAGCGGTCTCATGAGGCGTGCACTGCGCGCAATATGTCGCCCGCGCCCTGGGCCAGCAGGCGCAGGGCCAGCAGTTCGCCCAGATGTTCGGCCTGGCTGGCCGGCCCGCGGATCTCGTCGCGCAACAGGCGCTGGCCATCCGGGGTGCCCACCAGGCCGCGCAGCCAGAGGCTGTCGCCCTCCAGCACCGCAAAGGCGCCGATGGGCACCTGGCAGCCGCCCTGCAGGCCCCGGTTCATGGCGCGCTCGGCCAGCACCTGCAGGCGGCTGGCCGGGTGTTCGAGGGGGGCCAGCAGTCGATGCAGCCCGGTATCCGCCAGCCGGCACTCTATGCCCAGGGCGCCCTGGCCATTGGCCGGCAGGCTCTCGGTAACCGGCAGCAGACGGGTGATGCGTGCGCCCAGCTCCAGGCGCATCAGGCCGGAGGCGGCCAGTATGATGGCATCGAACTCACCGGCATCCAGCTTGGCCAGGCGGCTGTTGACGTTGCCGCGCAGATCCAGCACCTGCAGATCGGGGCGGCGGGCACGCAGCTGGCACTGGCGGCGCAGGCTGGAGGTGCCGACCCGGGCGCCGGCGGGCAGGGATTCCACATCGGGGTAGCGGGGGCTTACCCAGGCATCCCGCGGGTCCTCCCGCTCGCAGATGACGGTGAGCCCCAGCCCGGTCGGGAAGCTCACGGGCACATCCTTCATGGAGTGCACGGCCAGGTCGGCACGCCCGTCCAGCAGCGCGTGCTCCAGCTCCTTCACGAACAGCCCCTTGCCCCCCACCTTGGCCAGGGGGGTATCCAGTATCTTGTCGCCGCGGGTGCTCATGGGCAGCAGTTCGACCTCCAGCCCCGGATGCAGCTGCTGCAGCCGCTGGCGGATGTGATTGGCCTGCCAGAGTGCCAGTGGACTCTTGCGGGTAGCGATGCGAAGGCATTGGGTCATGGGCGCGTCTTTGGCTTGTAATTCAAGGTGATCAGAATAGTAACATTCTTGGTGGCCGCCTGCATGGCGGCTCGGCGCCCCCCTGGTTATTTACCCCCATGCCGGCTCCGGGTAAATGGTTTACCCGGCGCACGTCCGTTGTTAACATGGTCACAATTTGTCAGGCGCAAGCCCTGTCCCCGTTTTCATCATGCGTGAGATCGATGCCCAGTCCGTTGTTCAGCGAATTCGAGTCGTGCATAGCCCGCTATGATGCTATCAACCAGATCAGGACCGAGCGTGCGCTGGATGCGATGAGTCCCCAGGGACAGCAGGTATTCCAGCTGCTGCCGGTGTTGCTGCATTACAACCACCCACTGCTGCCCGGCTATGTCTCCGGGAATGTTCCCCACGGGGTCGCCAACCTGTCCCTGAGCCCCGCCCAGCGCCAGTTCATCGACGATCTCTGCATGGCTACCAACAGCTATGGCGGCATCTACTCCCAGCAGGAGAGCATCCTCGGCATCTACTCCATGGGCAGCACCGCCTCCATCGGCCAGTGCGAGCGTTCGGATCTGGACATCTGGGTCTGTCATGCCCATGGCCTGAGCCCGGAGCAGGTGCAGCTGCTGGAGCACAAATGCCTGCTCATCTCCACCCTGGCGGAACACCGGGGGGTCGAGCTCAACTTCTTCCTGATCCCCGACAACAAGTTCCGGCTGGCCAACCAGGCGCAGCTGGGGGGGGACAATTGCGGCAGTACCCAGCATCTGCTGCTGCTGGATGAATTCTATCGCAGTGCCCTGCATATCGCCGGCAAGCGCCTGCTCTGGCCTCTGGTGCCGCTCACCGGCGACGAGGACGACGCCGGCTATGACGAACGGGTGGCCGAACTGGTGCGGGAGGGGCTGGAGCCCGCCGACTGGCTGGATCTGGGCGGCGTGCAGGATATTCCGGCCAAGGAGTATTTCGGTGCCGCCCTGTGGCTGCTCTACAAGGGGCTCGATTCCCCCTACAAGGCGGTGTTGAAGATACTGCTGATGGAGGCCTATTCCGCCGAGTTTCCCCATACCCGGCTGTTGTCGGTGGAAGCCAAGCGCTGGTTGCAGCAGCATGACGGCTACAGCCGCCACCTGGACCCCTATTTCCTGATGCTGCAGAAGGCCACCAGCTATCTCGAATCCTGCGGTGACCACAAGCGGCTGGATCTGGTGCGCCGCTGCTTCTACATCAAGATTTCCCAGGGGCTCAACCAGTCGAGCGACCCCGGGCGCTACGTCAAGCGGCGCAGCATGCTGACCGAACTGGTGTCAGAATGGGGCTGGGATGACGACACCTTGCAGCATATGGATAACCGCAGCAGCTGGACCGTGGTCGAGGTCAAGGCTGCATACGCCGAACTGCTGGATGCCCTGATGCAGAGCTACGGTAAACTCATCCAGTTTGCCCGTCGCCACAACATCAGCGATTCCATCAATGCCGAGGATATCGGCGTGCTGTCGCGCAAGCTGTATGCGGCCTTCGAAACCCTGCCGGGCAAGGTGCAGCGCATCAACCTTAAGATTGCGCCCAACCTGCAGGAGTCGGATCTCAGCTTCATCCAGGTGCCGCCGGGGCACATGAATCGCCAGGGCTGGTACCTCTACAAGTACGGCCTCCAGCCGGAGCAAATCCTTGGCCGGGCGCCGCTGGAATACAATGGCTACCTATCCAAGCTGGTGGTCTGGGCCCATTTCAATGGCCTGCTCACCGACCGCACCCGACTGCATCTGCGTGCCAAGGGGGCCGATCTGAATGCCCGCATGCTGAAGCAGTTCAGTCAGGATCTGGGGGAGTTCTTTCCGGTGCACCTGCCGCCGGTCAGCAACCTGGCACTGAGCCGCCCCTGCGAGATCCGCCATCTGGGCATTTTTCTCAACCTGGAGCTGGATCCCACCTCCCACTGGCAGAGCGATGATTTGGCATTCGACAGCGACCACTTTGACGTGCTCGCATTCGGCCAGCAGCAGGAGTGCCTGGTGGGTACCGTGGATCTGGTGTACCGCAACTCCTGGAACGAGATCCGCACCCTGCATTTCAACGGTCCCGAAGCGGTGGTCGAGGCGCTGGCCACCCTGCTGGGCAAGATGCCCCAGGAGGCGGCCATGCCGGAGGTCCTTGACGTCTTCTGCTACAGCCTGCATTTCCCGGGGCTCATCCGCCAGCAGTTCAAGCGCCTGGTTGCCGAGTGCCTGGAGATGTGGCTGGCCCATGACAAGCAGCAACTGGTGAAGCTGCTGGCGCTGGGGTCGGAGCGTTACGCCCTGTTTCTGGAGCGGCGCGGGGTCTCCATCAAACGGCTGGAGAGCGCCATCGATTTCTATAGCCAGATCTCCAACAACAAGCTGGAGCGCCAGCCGGTGCCGGCCATCGATGAGCCCAGTGGCCAGCGGGTGCCCTCGGTGGTGGATAACTATGCCAGCGAGGGGTTGATCCAGTTCTTCATCGAGGAGAAGGAGAGCGGCTTCAATGTCTATGTGCTGGACGAGCACAACCAGGTGGAGATCTTCCGCGACTACTCCGGCAGCAAGGACGAGCTGGTGCAGAGCGTCAACCGCTACTACACCCTGACCCACGATCGTTTTAATTTCGACAATAAATTCATCAACTTCAACCTGCCCCAATTCTACGTGATCGTTCAGAAGGAGGGCGAACAGCAGGTGACACCCTACCGTAGCCACTCCCGCGAACCGGCCTGAGCCCCCCTCGCGCCTGCTCCTGACGCAGGCCGCCACTGCCCCCCGGCCCGACCGTCAGGCACTACACTGAACAGGTAATGGAGATACCGGGGCCGAGGCTGCCGCCCGGCACACCCAGCCTGACGGGGGGTTGTCATGGATACCTTATTGGCGCAACTGTGGCACCATCTGGCCCGGGATGAGGTGGCCAGGTTGCTGGGATCCGACGCGGCCGAGGGGCTGGATCGGTTTGCGGTGACGCAGCGGCAGCTCGATTTCGGCGCCAATCGCCTGACCCAGCAACAGGGCAAGAGCCCCCTGCTGCTGTT
>JBFHKO010000179.1:0-5277 GCA_041595355.1 Aeromonadaceae bacterium | reverse complement strand
GTGCGCCTTGGCCATGCCGGCGCCGAGTTGCGCGGCCGGCGGCAACCGAAATGGAAACCCATCAACGAATCCGGAGCTAAGGTACAGGCTCATGTCATTGACCAATACTGAATACCCCCTGGGGTTGCGCCTGGCCCAGGCCCTGGCCAACCCGCTGTTTCCCAAGCTGGATAACGCCCTGCGCAGTGGGCGCCATATCAGTGCCGACGATCTGGACAATCACTCCTTCCTGCTGGAATTCCACGACGAGTTGGACAGCTTCTATGGCCGCTATCAGGCGGAGCTCATCAAGGCACCGGAGAGCTTTTTTTATCTGCGCCCGCGCCCCAGCAGCGAGCTGGGTACCTCCGTGCTCGCCGAACTCGACATGCTGGTGGGCAAGGTGCTCTGTTACCTCTACCTGAGCCCCGAGCGGCTGGCCAATGAAGGGGTGTTCAGCATCACGGATCTGCAGGAGGAGCTGCTGAACCTGGCCGATGAGCGTCAGCTGCTGCGCATGGTGACTCAACGCAGCGGAGGTTCGGATCTGGACAAGCGCAAGCTGCTGGAGCGCATGCGCACCTCGCTGCGCCGGCTGCAGCGACTGGGCATGGTGGCCCCCCTTGGCCAGGGCGAGCGCTTTCGCGTCAACGAGGCGGTGTTCCGCTTCGGCGCCGATGTCCGCGGTGATGAAGATCCCAAGGCGGTACTGCTGCGCATGATCCGCGAGGGCGAGGCGATAGTGCCCGACGACGAGCCACCGACCGGCGATGGTGTGCAGGACGATGTCGAGGATGAATTGGACGATGAACAACCGGGACTGGACATATAAAATGCGCGGAAAATTCACCTCCCTGACCATGATCAACTGGAACGGCTTTTTTGCCCGCACCTTCGAGCTGGACCAACGGGTCACCACGCTTTCCGGCGGCAACGGCGCCGGCAAGTCCACCGCCATGGCGGCCCTCATCACGGCCCTGATCCCCGATCAGACGCTGCTGCATTTTCGCAATACCACCGAGGCGGGCAGTGCCAGTGCCAGCCGTGACAAGGGGTTGTATGGCAAGCTGCAGCGTGGCCACTGTTATGCATTGCTGGATCTGGTCAACTCCCGGGAGCAGCGCATCTGGGTTGGCGTGCACCTGGAGCAGGTGGCCAACCGCGACCACAAGGTCAACATTACCCCCTTCGCCGTGCTGGAAGTACCCGATCAGGTGGCCCCCACGGATCTGCTGCTGGCCCATCTGGACGACAGTCGCGCCCAGGTGCGCCCGCTGGCGGAGCTGCGCAAGGCGGCGACTGAGCTCGGTGCCCTGCGGCTGGTGAAGTTCAATTCGGTGACCGACTATCACAACTTCATGTTCGAGTACGGCATCACGCCGAAGAAACTGCGGGATCAGAAGGATCGCTCGCGCTTCTACCGGCTTATCGAGGCCTCTCTGTATGGCGGCATCTCGTCGTCCATCAGCCGCTCGCTGCGCGAATACCTGCTGCCGGAAAATTCCGGGGTGCGCAAGGCGTTCCAGGACATGGAGGCGGCCATTCACGAAAACCGCCGCACCCTGGACGCCATTCGCGAGACCCAGGGGCAGCGGGATCTGTTCCGCAATCTGATCACCGAGACCACGCACTATGTGGCGGCCGACTATGTGCGCGGTGGCACCGAGAAGGCGCGGCTCTCCGAACTGGCGCTGGCGGCCCGCCGCCAGCGTCAGGAAAAAAACCGCCTGCTGCGCGAGGAGCGCCAGCGTGCCATCCACCTGTCCGCCGAGGTCGAGCAACTCAGCGAGCGTGAACGACACCTCACCGACGAGCTGGAGATGGCCGCCGAGCGCCTGGCCAAGGTGATCGCCGCCGTGGGGCTCGGCAGAAAGATCGCCCAGTACCGCGAGGAGGCCGGCGATCTGGATCTGCGGCTGGAAGAGCAGCTGGCCATGCTGGAGGAGCTTGGCGAGAGCAAGGCGGAGGTGGAGTCCGGCAAGCAGCAGATCGAGGCCGAGGTGGACAGCCTCAAGACCCAGCTGGCCGATTACCAGCAGGCGCTGGATATTCAGCAGACCCGGGCCATCCAGTACCGGCAGGCCCTGCAGGCGCTGGACAAGGCACGGACGCTGTGCGAGCTGCCCGAGCTGGCGGTGGACAATGCCGCCGCGCATCAGCTCCGCTTCAAACAGCAGGAGGCGGCCCTGACGGAAACCCTGCTGGGCCTGCAGCAGCGCCTCAATCTGGCGCGCACCGCGGCCAGCCAGTACGAGGCGGCGCTGGCATCGCTGACCCGCATCCAGGGGCCTGTCCCCCGGGAGCAGGCCTGGGAGAGCGCCCAGGCGACGCTGGCCCAGGCCGCTCGTTACCGTCATCTGCAGGCGCGCGCCAGCCAGATCCAGCGGGCCGTGCAGGAAGGGGAGCGGGCCCGGGAGCTGCGTGCCAAATTGCTGCGCGAGCGCGAGGAGCTGGTGCAGCAGTATCGCATCGACGTTGCCGACGCCGATGCGCTGGAGCAGGCCATGGCGCTGGAGCAGCAGAAGCTGGAGGAGGCCACGCACCAGCTGGCCGAGACGAGCCAGCAGCAGGCCGAGCAGGGGCAGCGCCTTGCCCAGGTGCGCGAGCGCATCGGCCAGCTGCGGCAACGGGCACCGGCCTGGCTGAAAGCCCAGGAGCAACTGGCACGTTTGCGTGAGCTCAGTGGCTCGGCGTTGGAAAATCCCCAGGCGGTGACCCAGGCCATGCAGGCCACCCTGACTCTAGAGCGTCAGGCCGAGGCCGACAAGCAGCAGCTGGCGCGCGAGAAGAGCGAGCTGGAGAGCCAGATCCGCCGTCTGCAACAGGGGATGGGGGCGGGCGATGAGCGGCTGGCGCAGCTTTGTGAACAGCTGGGTGGAGCGCTGCTCTCCGAGGTGTACGATGATATCGCCCTGGAGGATGCACCCTATTATTCCGCCCTCTATGGGCCGGCGCGTGCGGCCATCGTGGTCGGCGATCTGGACGGCGCCCTGTCGCGACTGGCGACGCTGGATAATCTGCCCGAGGATCTGTTCCTCATCCAGGGCAATCCGGATGCCTTCGACGAGGAGTTGCTGGATGCCCGGGAGCTGGATCAGGCGTTGCTGGTGCGCATCAGTGATCGCCAGCTGCGCTATTCCCCCTATCCCAAGACGCCGTTGTTCGGGCGTGCGGCCCGCGAGCAGCGCATCGAGGTGCTCGCCGCAGGACGGGACGAACTGACGGAGGGGTATGCCAGACGGGCCGTCGAACAGCAGAAGTTCAGCCGCACCTACCACCATTTCAGCCAGTTCATCGCCGAGCACCTTGGGGTGGCTTTCGAGTCCGACCCGGAAGCCGAACTGGCGCGTTGCCAGGCCGAACTACGGGAGCTGGAAAGTCGCCAGCTGCAGCGTCAACAGGCCGATGCCCAGCTGCGCGGGGTCCAGGCCGCCTCCCGCAAGGCACTGGTGCTGATGGAGCGCCTGTTGCCCCAGCTGCCGCTGCTGGGGGACGATGAACTGGAGCAACGGCTGGAGGAGGCGCGTGCCGAGCTGACCGAGTGGCAGCAGGCCGAGACCTTCCTGCAGCAGAACGGAACCTGGCTGGCCGCGCTTGAGCGTGATGCCCATCTGCTGCGCGAGGATCCCCACAATCTGGCCGAGTTGCAGCAGGCGTGCCAGCAGGCCGAGCAGCAGCTGGCCCAGGCGCGGCGCCAGAGTTTCGCTCTGGATGAGCTGCAGGCCCGCAGTCCCTATTTCAGTTATCAGGATGCCGAGGCCATGCTGGGGCAGACCTCCCAGATAAGCGAGCGACTGAAGCTCAAGCTGGCCGAGGCCGAATTGGGTCGTCGCCAGCTGGGCGAGCGTCATCAGCAGGTGCAAAGCCGCTTCACCGAGGCGATGCAGGTCAAGACGGCCCTGCAGTCGAGCCGCGATGCCAAGCGCCAGATCCTGGGGGAGTTCGAGCAGGAGCTGACGGCCATGGGGCTGACTCTCAGCGAGGAGCTGGAGCCTAAAACCCGGGAGCACAAGCGCGAGGTAGAGGAGCAGCTGCTGCGCACCCGCTCGCGCCGCAGTCAGGCCGAGGCCCAGTTCCAGGTCTGCCGCCGCGACATCGACAGCCTGAGTCAGCGGCTGGGGCTGGATGGCAAGGAGTACCAGACTGCCCGCAGGCAG
Source organism: Aeromonadaceae bacterium (assembly GCA_041595355.1). Taxonomy (GTDB): domain Bacteria; phylum Pseudomonadota; class Gammaproteobacteria; order Enterobacterales; family Aeromonadaceae; genus JBFHKO01. Next base: position 1,141 of record JBFHKO010000179.1, on the reverse strand, counting down.
CTCATTCAGCACAAGCAGAGCTGGAGCCGGGTGGTGCGCCTGGCCCGTGACAATGGCATGGAGAGCCGTCTCTATCGTCGCGAGCTGGCCTATCTGGAGGCCGACGAGCTGCGCTCCATGTCCGACAAGGCGCTGGGCGCCCTGCGGCTGGCGGTGGCCCACGACAGCGAGCTGCGCGATGGTCTGCGCCTGTCCGAGGGCAACCGCAACACCGAGCAGAAGGTGGCTTTCTATGTGCAGGTCTACCGGCATCTGAAGGAGCGCATTCGCCACGACATCATCCGTTCCGACGATCCCGTGGAGGCCATCGAGGAGATGGAGATCGAACTGGCGCGCCTGGCGGACGAGCTCAAGCAGCGCGAGAGCCAGTTGTCGCTCTCCTCTCACGAGGTGGCGGCCAAGATCACCAACATCATTCGCCGCGAGCAAAATCGCATCCGGGTGCTGAACCAGGGATTGCAGAACATCGCCTTCGGTCTGGTGCGGGGGGTGCGTCTCAACGTCAAGGTGCGGGATGCCTACGCCCGTCTGCTGGCGGCCCTCGGTGGCGAGGAGGCGGCCCATCAGGATCTGTTCGCCGACGAGGCGCTCAGCTTCTCCGAGGCCATGGCTCGGCTGTTCCAGCGCCTGAATCCGCATATCGACCAGGGCGAGCGCAGTTTCCAGGTGCTCGGCGAGGCGCTGCTCGATTACCGCAATTACCTGGAGCTCGAGATCGAGGTCCAGCGCGGGGTGGATGGCTGGCTGCGAGCCGAGAGCGGGGCACTGTCCACCGGAGAGGCCATCGGCACCGGTCAGGCTATACTGCTGATGGTGCTGCAAAGCTGGGAGGAGGAGGCGCGTCTGCTGCGGGCCAAGGAGTTGCTGCCCTGCCGGCTGCTGTTCCTTGACGAGGCCGCGCGCCTGGATGGCAAGTCCATTGCCACCCTATTCGAGCTGTGTGAACGCCAGGATCTGCAATTGCTCATCGCCGCGCCGGAGAACATCAGCCCGGAGAAGGGCACCACCTACAAGCTGATCCGCAAGGTGCATGGCAAGCAGGAACATGTGCATGTGGTGGGGCTGCGGGGCTTCGGTTACGCCAGCAGCGAGGCGGCCCGCTTGTCGTCATAGGCGCCTGGGCCATGCTCGTGCAGCCGCC
>JBFHKO010000178.1:0-5278 GCA_041595355.1 Aeromonadaceae bacterium | reverse complement strand
TGGTCAAGTTCGACAACGCCATCATCGCCGCCGGCTCCCGGCCGGTGAAGCTGCCCTTCATTCCCCATGATGATCCGCGGGTGTGGGATTCTACCGACGCCCTGGAGCTGAAGACGGTACCCGGCAAGCTGCTGGTGCTGGGCGGCGGCATCATCGGCCTGGAGATGGGCACCGTCTACTCCTCCCTGGGTGCCGAGATCGACGTGGTGGAGTTTGCCGATCAGCTGGTGCCGGCGGCGGACAAGGACGTGGTCAAGGTCTACACCAAGCGGGTGCAGAACAAGTTCAACCTGATGCTGGAGACCAAGGTGACGGCGGTGGAAGCCAAGGAGGACGGCCTCTATGTCTCCTTCGAGGGCAAGCATGCCCCGGCCGAGGCGGTGCGCTACGACAGCGTGCTGGTGGCGGTGGGCCGGGTGCCCAACGGCAAGCTGCTGGCGGCCGAACAGGCGGGCGTGACGGTCAGCGAGCGCGGTTTCATCGAGGTGGACAAGCAGCTGTGCACCAATGTGCCGCATATCTTCGCCATCGGTGACATCGTCGGCCAGCCCATGCTGGCCCACAAGGGGGTGCATGAAGGCCATGTGGCGGCGGAAGTCATCGCCGGCAAGAAGCACTACTTCGATCCCAAGGTGATCCCCTCCATCGCCTACACCGAGCCGGAAATTGCCTGGGTCGGCCTCACCGAGAAGGAAGCCCGGGAGAAGGGGATCAACTTTGAAACCTCGGTCTTCCCCTGGGCGGCTTCCGGGCGGGCCATTGCCTCGGATTGCGCCGATGGCATGACCAAGCTCATCTTCGACAAGAGCAATGGCCGGGTCATCGGCGGCGCCATCGTCGGCACCAACGGCGGCGAGCTGCTGGGTGAAATCGGCCTCGCCATCGAGATGGGTGCCGATGCCGAAGACATCGCCCTGACCATCCATGCCCACCCGACCCTGCATGAGTCGGTCGGCCTGGCGGCGGAGGTGTTCGAAGGCTCCATCACCGATCTGCCCAACGCCAAGGCGAAGAAGAAGTAAGCCGCCTGCGTCATGAGAAGGCCCCGTCGGGGCCTTTTTTCTGCTTTTCCTCCAGCCATCCGGCTTTTATTCTCTAGGCTTGAACGGTGACAACCAACGGGAGTGGCAATGAACAGAGTCTGGTTGTTGGGAGGCGTGGCCCTGATGCTGACGGCCTGTGTCCACCATGACGGGGTACGGGTCAGACGCGCCGATGTGGATCTGCCGGGGGCGCGCATCATCCTGGGCGATGAGGGTCACAGTCACCGGGATGACGGGCACTTCTGTCCGCCGGGGCAGGCCAAGAAGGGGCGCTGCTGAGGCGCACCGGTCAGGGATGGGATGACGAAAAGGGACGTGCGGGCACGTCCTTTTTCTATGGGGCCGCCGCAGCGCCGGCCTACCCGGAGAGGATGGGAGCCAACTATGCTTGCTACAAGCGTGTTCACCCGAGGAACTATCATGCTCAAGTTGCCTGTTGTGTTGATGGCTGCCGTGCTGCTCGCCGGCTGCGTTCATCATGGGCCCGTGGCGGTGCGCAGGGCCGATCTGGATGTCGAGGGGGTGCGGGTCATCATCGATGCCGATGGCCGGCGCCATTACGATCCTCACCACTATCACTACCGGGATGGTCATCGCCACTATCACCGCCATGGCTTCGAGCGTCCGCACCACCATGACGACCAGCGTCGCGACCGCGGCTACTTCTGCCCCCCGGGGCAGGCGAAGAAGGGGCGTTGCTAGGGACGCCGGCTGGCCCCAATTTAACTTTACCGGCAAACCCGATATAGTACCGACACCCCGCCTGGCCGCCTGTTGCCCGGCGCATGGATGAGCGTCCAATGGCTGACGCCCCCGCAAAGAGAGGATTGCACAGTGCTAGAGAGCTATCGTAAACATGTGGCGGAGCGTGCCGCCCAGGGCGTGGTGCCCCAACCCCTGAATGCCGAGCAAGTGGCGGCGCTGGTCGACTTGCTGAAGAGCCCGCCGGCCGGTGAAGAGGCCCTGCTGCTGGAGCTGCTGAGCCAGCGGGTACCGCCAGGCGTGGACGAGGCGGCTTATGTGAAGGCCGGTTTTCTGGCGGCGGTGGCCAAGGGGGAAGCCAGTTCGCCGATCCTCGGCGCCGAACAGGCGGTCGAGTGGCTGGGCACCATGCAGGGCGGCTACAACATCCATCCGCTGATCGATCTGCTGGATGACGCCAAGCTGGCCCCCCTGGCCGCCAAGGCGCTCTCGCACACCCTGCTGATGTTCGACGCCTTCCATGACGTGCAGGAGAAGGCCAAGGCCGGCAACGCCTTAGCCCAGCAGGTGATGCAATCCTGGGCCGATGCTGAATGGTTCCTGAGCCGCCCCAAGCTGGCGGACAAGATCACCCTGACGGTATTCAAGGTCCCGGGTGAAACCAATACCGATGATCTCTCTCCGGCCCAGGATGCCTGGTCGCGGCCGGATATCCCGCTGCATGCCCTGGCGATGCTCAAGAATGCCCGTCCCGGCATCGAGCCGGATGACGAGGGCAACATAGGTCCCATCAAGACCCTGGATGCGCTGAAGGCCAAGGGCTTCCCGCTGGCTTATGTCGGCGACGTGGTCGGCACCGGCTCCTCCCGCAAGTCGGCCACCAACTCGGTGCTCTGGTTCATGGGCGAGGACATGCCGCATGTCCCCAACAAGCGCGCCGGCGGTTTCGTGCTGGGCGGCAAGATTGCCCCCATCTTCTTCAACACCATGGAAGATGCCGGCGCCCTGCCCATCGAGCTGGATGTCTCCAAGCTGGAGATGGGCGACGTCATCGACATCTACCCCTACGAGGGCAAGGTGACCCGTCACGACAGCGACGAGCTGCTGGCCAGCTTCGAGCTCAAGACCGAGGTGCTGCTGGACGAGGTGCGTGCCGGTGGCCGCATTCCGCTCATCGTCGGCCGCGGCCTGACCGACAAGGCCCGTGAGGCCCTGGGGCTGCCCCACTCCGAGGTGTTCAGCCGCCCGAAGCCGGTGGCCGATTCCGGCAAGGGGTTCACCCTGGCCCAGAAGATGGTCGGCAAGGCGTGCGGTGTGGCCGGTATTCGGCCGGGCACCTACTGCGAGCCCAGAATGACCACGGTCGGCTCCCAGGACACCACGGGTCCCATGACCCGCGACGAGCTCAAGGATCTCGCCTGCCTCGGCTTCTCCGCCGATCTGGTGATGCAGTCCTTCTGCCACACGGCCGCCTACCCGAAGCCGGTGGACGTGCAGACCCACCACACCCTGCCGGACTTCATCATGAACCGCGGCGGCGTGGCCCTGCGCCCGGGCGACGGCATCATCCACTCCTGGCTGAACCGCATGCTGCTGCCGGACACCGTCGGCACCGGTGGTGACTCCCATACCCGTTTCCCCATCGGCATCTCCTTCCCGGCGGGCTCGGGGCTGGTCGCCTTCGCCGCCGCCACCGGCGTCATGCCGCTGGACATGCCCGAGTCGGTGCTGGTGCGCTTCAAGGGCGAGATGCAGCCCGGCATCACGCTGCGGGATCTGGTGCATGCCATTCCCCATGCGGCCATCCAGAGCGGCTTGCTGACCGTCGAGAAGGCCGGCAAGCAGAACATCTTCTCCGGTCGCATTCTGGAGATTGAAGGCTTGCCGCAGCTCAAGGTGGAGCAGGCTTTCGAGCTGGCCGATGCCAGCGCCGAGCGCTCCGCCGCCGGCTGCACCATCAAGCTGGACCAGGCGCCCATCACCGAGTACCTCACCTCCAACGTGGTGATGCTCAAATGGATGATCGCCGAAGGCTATGGCGATCGCCGTACCCTGGAGCGGCGCATCGAGGGAATGGAAGCCTGGCTGGCCAATCCTCAGCTGATGGCCGCCGATGCCGACGCCGAGTATGCGGCGGTGATCGAGATCGATCTGGCCGACATCAAGGAGCCCATCCTCTGTGCGCCCAACGATCCGGACGATGCCCGCCTGCTCTCCGAGGTGGCCGGCGATCAGATCGATGAGGTGTTCATCGGCTCCTGCATGACCAACATCGGTCACTACCGCGCCGCCGGCAAGCTGCTCGAGACGTTCAAGGGCCAGCTCGCCACTCGCTTGTGGATAGCGCCGCCCACCAAGATGGATGCCGCCCAGCTGACCGAGGAGGGCTATTACGCCATCTTCGGCCGCACCGGCGCCCGTCTGGAGATGCCGGGCTGCTCCCTGTGCATGGGCAACCAGGCGCGGGTGGCCGATGGCGCCAGCGTGGTCTCCACCTCCACCCGTAACTTCCCCAACCGGTTGGGCAAGGGGGCCAATGTCTATCTGGCCTCGGCGGAGCTGGCGGCGGTGGCGGCGATACTGGGGCGCATTCCCAGTGTCGAGGAGTACATGACCTATGCCCGGCAGCTGGAAGCCACGGCGGCGGATACCTACCGCTACCTGAATTTCGATCAGATTGCCAGCTACACCCAGAAGGCGGAGCAGGTGATCCTGCAGGTGCCTGCCTGAGCGCACTGACGGCTGAAGGGGACGCAAGGGCGGGTCTTGGACCCGCCCTTTTCTTATTCGTGTGCCGGCCTGGAGCGGGCCGGCCTCAGGGGAGTGTTGATGGATTACGAATTTTTACGCGACGCGGCGGGACGTCACTCCGCCCGTCTCTCCATGGGCCACGAAGCCCTGGGCGCCTGGCTCACCGAGGAGCTGGGCCGCGATCAGGTTTTCGGTCAGCAACTGCTGACGGAGCTGGCCGCGCTGCGCAGCGGGGAGCGCGAGACGCTGGTGCACTGTGGTAGCCAGTTCCGGCTGTCGGTGGCCGATGACGAGGTGGAGGTGGCGGCCCATGCCCTGGCCTTCGATGTCGGGGATGAACTGGAGCCAGACATGGGCTATTACGATGAAGAGCAGCTGGCGGGCTGCGGGCTGGCGGATTTCGAGGTGCTGCTGCGCGCCTGGCTGCACTTCGTCGCCGGTGGCTAAATGCACCATAATGGAACGCTGTCTGCCTCAATCTGAGCCGCCCTGCACCAAAAGAAATTCATGCACGGGCCGCCATGTTGCCATTTGAACACAACGCATTGAAAGTTAACAAATTTAAATAGATGGCACAGACATTGAATTGGCCCATGCAGCCCAATAGCAACCAGGGAGTGGGAGAACCAATATGAAACTCATCAGTGCGATCATCAAACCCTTCAAATTGGACGACGTGCGCGAGGCCGTGGCGGCCTTGGGCGTGGACGGCATGACGGTGTCCGAGGTCAAGGGCTTTGGCCGCCAGAAGGGACACACCGAGCTCTATCGCGGCGCCGAAT
>JBFHKO010000177.1:0-5281 GCA_041595355.1 Aeromonadaceae bacterium | reverse complement strand
GCCGATGCCATGGCATCGGCGCCCATCTCCCTCCCCTCTGTCCTGACTCATCCCCCGTCAAGCGGATAACGGTACACACCGCAGCCGGGAATAGCCGCTCCCGACGGCACATCGCTCCCCGTCAGCGACACCGCCAACAAATCAATAAAATACCACGCACCCATAATCATGCGACACAGATCCCATATTGATCTGCCGCGTTGTATTATATTCATCTCGCCATCGCAGTGGCGAGCCGCGATACACGGCAAGCCGACGCCCAAAGGCCGATGCAGAAGAACCCGGCGCAAAAGACTCGATGGCAAGCAACTCAATCAGCACAGGACCAGAGCAGGGGCATCCTACTCTGACACAACCCAATAATAACCATGCGATATCCAGGAGAGACAGCATGTTAAAAATGATTCAGCGCTTCGGGGGAGCCATGTTCACGCCCGTGCTCTTGTTCCCCTTTGCCGGCCTGGTAGCGGGCCTGTCGGTCGTCATGACCAACCCTGCTCTGGTCGGTTCCATCGCCGCACCCGGCACCCTCTGGACCCAGATCTGGACCGTCATCATGGAAGGTGGCTGGACCGTTTTTCGCAACATGCCGCTCATCTTTGCGGTGGCGCTGCCCATCGGTCTGGCCAGGAGCGCTCATGCCCGCGCCTGCCTGGCCGTCATGATCGCCTACCTGACCTTCAACTGGTTCATCAACGCCATGCTGACCATTTGGGGAACCAGCTTCGGTGTCGACTTCGGTCAGGAGATCGGCGGCGTCAGCGGCCTGACCCTGATCGCGGGCATCAAGACCCTGGATACCAGCATAGTTGGGGCTATCGCCGTCTCGGCCCTGGTGACCGCACTGCATAACCGTTTCTTTGACAAAAAATTGCCGGATTACCTGGGCATCTTCCAGGGTACCGCTTTCGTCACCATAGTCGCTTTTCTGGCCATGCTGCCCTGCGCCTTCCTGACGGCGTTGCTCTGGCCCAAGGTCCAGGCCGGCATTGGTTCGCTGCAAGATTTCATGGTCGCCTCCGGTCCGATCGGTGTCTGGGTGTACACCTTCCTGGAGCGCATTCTCATCCCCACCGGTCTGCACCACTTCATCTATGGTCCCTTCATCTTCGGCCCGGCCGTGGTCGAAGGCGGCATTCAGGCCTATTGGATCCAGCACATCATGGAGTTCAGCAACGCCACTCAGCCACTGAGCGAACTGTTCCCCCAAGGCGCCTTCGCCCTGCACGGCAACTCCAAGATCTTCGGTACTGTCGGCATTGCCCTGGCCATCTATGCCACCGCAGCGCCGGCCAACAAGCACAAGATCGCCGGTCTGCTGATCCCTGCCACCCTGACGGCCGTGCTGGTGGGCATCACCGAGCCGCTGGAGTTCACCTTTCTGTTCATAGCGCCCTTCCTGTTCGCCATCCATGCCCTGCTGGCGGCCACCCTGGCCATGGTCATGTACATCAACGGTGTGGTGGGCAACTTTGGCGGAGGTCTCATCGAATTCGCCACCCAAAACTGGATCCCCATGCTCAAGAACCACAGCAGCGTCATGCTGGCTCAATGGACCATAGGCCCCATTTTCACACTGCTCTACTTCATGCTGTTCCGCTTTCTGATCGTCCGTTTCGACGTCCAGACCCCGGGCCGAGCCACGGATGATGGCGAAATCAAGCTGTTCAGCAAACAGGATTACAAGGCCCGAGGCGAGGCCAAACAGGACCCCTACAGCGGTCAAGCGGCCATGCTGATTGAAGCTCTGGGCGGGGAACAGAACATTGCAGAATTGAACAACTGCGCCACCCGCCTGCGCATCAGCGTGGTGGATGGCAGTAGGGTGATGCCGGACAGCGCCTTCCGCGAGCTGGGTGCCCACGGTGTGGTCAAGAACGACACAGCCATTCAGGTCATCATCGGTCTATCCGTCCCCCAGGTACGGGACAGTCTTGAAACCATGCTCAAACAAAACGTGCTCAAGCACGCCTAATCGAAGGAGATATCAAATGAAACAGTTTTCCGTTCTGGTCGCCGGTGGTGGCAGTACTTTTACGCCGGGCATCGTGCTGATGTTGCTGGATAATCAGGACAAGTTCCCCATCAAGGAATTGAAGTTCTACGACAACGATGGCGCACGCCAGGAGATCATCGGTGAGGCGTGCAAGGTGCTGCTGAAGGAGAAAGCACCCCAGATCCGATTCTCCTACACCACCGATCCCAAGGCCGCTTTCAGCGACGTCGATTTCGTGATGGCCCACATACGGGTCGGCAAATATCCCATGCGCGAGCTGGACGAAAAAATCCCCCTGCGCCATGGCGTGGTGGGTCAGGAGACCTGCGGTCCAGGCGGCGTCGCCTATGGCATGCGCTCCATCGGCGGTGTGCTGGAACTCATCGATTACATGGAGCAGTACTCACCAAATGCCTGGATGCTCAACTACTCCAATCCAGCGGCCATCGTGGCGGAGGCGACCCGTCGCCTGAAGCCCAACGCCAAGGTGCTCAACATCTGTGACATGCCCGTGGGCATAGAGGTGCGCATGGCCGAGATCCTGGGTCTGGCCTCCCGCAAAGAGATGGATGTGCGCTATTACGGTCTTAACCACTTCGGTTGGTGGAACGATATCCGCGACAAGGCCGGCAATGACCTGATGCCCAAGCTCAAAGCGCATGTGGCCAAACACGGTTACACCGTCAACACCGAAATCCAGTCCCAGCACGTGGAAGCCAGCTGGAACGATACTTTTGCCAAGGCCAAGGATGTCTTTGCCCTGGATACCGACACCCTGCCCAACACCTATCTGAAGTACTACCTGTTCCCGGATTACGTGGTGGAACATGCCAACGCGGAGTACACCCGGGCCAACGAAGTGATGGATGGCCGGGAGAAAATGGTGTTCGGCGAATGCCACACCATCGCCAGCAAAGGCTCCTCAGAGGGCACCAAGTTGCATATCGACGAGCACGCCTCCTACATCGTCGATCTGGCGCGCGCCATCGCCTACAACACCAAGGAGCGAATGCTGCTCATCGTGGAGAACAAGGGCGCCATCCGTAATTTCGACCCCAGCGCCATGGTGGAGATCCCCTGCCTGGTGGGCAGTTCAGGTCCCGAGCCGCTCTCAATCGGCGAGATTCCGACCTTCCAGGCCGGCTTGATGAGCCAGCAGGTGGCGGTAGAAAAACTGGTAGTGGAAGCCTGGATCGAAGGCTCCTACGCCAAACTGTGGCAAGCCATCACCTTGTCCAAGACGGTGCCCAGCGCCAGCGTGGCCAAGGCCATACTGGATGATCTGATTGAAGCCAATCAGGCGTACTGGCCAACCCTGAAGTGATCCTCGCCGCCATCGGGTAGCGGCTGGACAGAATTAGAGAAAAGTGTGTTGTTCACTCATGTTTCAGGCCAATCATAGTGTTGGCATTGCCCTCACCGGTTCCGGTGAGGGCTTTTTCTTGTCCCCGGCGGCCAAATGGCTTATGCATGTACCCTCGCGCGAGTTGCCGGGCATGACGATTCGCTGTCGTAATCCGGGGCCCGAGAAGCCCCCCTTCCATGAGGACGCCTTGCAGATGCTACGTTTCGGAATCATAGGCACCAATGCCATCACCCAGAATCTGCTGGCCGCCGCGGCCGGGGTCGACGGCTTCCAACTGAACGCCGTCTATTCCCGCAGCCTGGAGACGGCTCGCACCTTTGCCGCCCGGCACGGGGCGGCCCACAGCTTCGACAACCTGGAGGCCATGCTCTGCTCCGACGTCGTGGATGCGGTCTACATCGCCAGCCCCAATGCCCTGCACTGCCAGCAGGCGCTGTTGTGCCTGCGCCATGGCAAGCATGTGCTCTGTGAAAAACCCCTCGCCTCCAACCTGGCGGAGGTACAAACCATGATCCGGGCGGCCCGGGAGCACGGCGTGGTGCTGATGGAGGCGATGAAGACCTGCTCGCTGCCCAATTACCGGTTGCTGAAGGAGAACCTGCACAAGATAGGTCCAATCCGCCATGTGGCCAGCCACTATTGCCAGTACTCCTCCCGCTATGACCGCTTCAAGGCCGGCGAGGTGATGAACGCCTTCCGCCCCGAGCTCTCCAACGGGGCGCTGATGGATCTGGGCGTCTACGCGCTTTACCCGGTCATCGATCTGCTGGGGCTGCCGCAGCGGATCCAGGCCAGTGCCGTCATGCTCGGCAGCGGCATCGACGGCCTGGGCGCGGCGCTGCTGAGCTATCCGCAGCAGGTGGCGAGCGTCAGCTTCTCCAAGATCAGCGACATGGCGGCGCCCTCCGAGATCCAGGGCGAGCTGGGCACCCTGCTCATCGATCACATCTCGCAGCTGAACGAGGTGAACATCCGCTACCGGGACGGGCGGGAAGAGCGTATTTCCGAGCTGCAGTCGCCCCACCCCATGGCCTACGAGCTGGCGGATTTCATGGCCACCATAGCGCGCGGCGAACCGGAGTCACAACGGCACCCCCTGGCGCTGTCGGAAGCGGTCGCCAGCGTCATGCAGGCCATCCGCCGCGAGATAGGGCTGGTGTTTCCGGCGGATCAGACACAAGGGTAAAATCGGCCTCAGGGAGGGCTCCAAACGGAGGCGATCTGTATGGCGATGCCATGCCCGCTCAGGGATGGGGAAGATCAGGCAGCGTCGCCGTTTTGCCCATGTTGTAGGCGTTACCTTTCAACTCCCGGTGCAAATAGATGCCGATATGGTATTCGCTGGACTTGAATTGGGTGATGGAATAATCAAACGGCGTGCCATCCTTCATTCTGGACAGGGAGGTGATCTGCAGTGTGGGCTCCCTGTCCTTGAGGTTCAGCAACTTAACCATCTCTCTGCCGGCCGGAACGGCAGAAAACTCCTGATAACTACCGTCAATACGAATGCCCAGTTGCAGTTCCAAATACTCGTACTTGGATTTTTCCAACGCCCGCATGCTCAGTTCCGGGAACAGTGCCACCGGCATGAAACTCTCCTCAACGCTCTGGGGCCGGCCGTCTATCTTGCGCAGGCGCTGTATGTGGTACACCTTGTCCCCGGGTGCCAGTTCGAGCCGGCCAGCTATCTCCTTGTCGGCGGGAATGACTGCAAATTGCAGCACTTCATTGCTCAACTCCTTGCCGGTTGCCTGGGCAAACTCCTGACCGCTCTTGAGGGAATCAACAACGTTGACCACCTCTTTGTTGGTCACGTAGGTGCCGCTGCCGTGGCGCTTCTGCACCAGCCCGGCGGCCACCAGTTCCTCAATAGCCCGGCGCACCGAAACCCGGCTGGCGTCATATTCGGCCATCAGCTG
>JBFHKO010000176.1:0-5296 GCA_041595355.1 Aeromonadaceae bacterium | reverse complement strand
GCTGGTCGCCGCATTGCAGGCGGGGGGACATGCCCTGCAAACCGTGCCGGCCTGCAACGAACTCATGGGCCATGCCGGCGCTATCCTGGCGGATGCCGGTGGCGTGCTGGACGCGGCCACCGATCCGCGCTCCGACGGCCTGGCCGGCATCGCTTCTCTTACCCTTTAAATATTCAACTTCTAACCTGGAGAAACCCTGTGGAACTCTTGCAATCGATGGGACCCGTGATACTGGGGCTGGTACTGACCGGCGTGCTGGCGGGCCTGTTGGCCGGCCTGCTGGGGGTGGGGGGGGGCATTGTCATGGTGCCGGTACTCTACTTCGTGTTCCAGTATCTGGAGATGGCGCCGCAACACGCCATCATGCTGGCGACCGGTACCTCCCTGGCCACCATGATCCCCACCTCCATCATGTCCATCCGCTCCCAGCTGCAGCGTGGCAACGTCGATCTGCTGTTGCTCAAGGTCTGGGGCCCCTTCCTGCTGGTGGGGGTGCTGGGGGGGGCGTCGCTGGCCACCCATTTCGGCGGCCTCTGGTTGACGGCCCTGTTCGGCAGCCTGGCGCTGCTGGTGGCAGCCAACATGCTGCTGCGCGCCAAGGCCAAGCCGCTGGCGCAGCAATTGCCCGGCAAGGGGCCCCAGTCGTTGATGGCCATGATCATCGGCTCCATCTCGGTGATGGTGGGCATCGGCGGCGGCACCATGAGCGTGCCGGTGCTGACCAGCTGCAATGTCCCGCCGCATCGTGCGGTGGGCACCTCCTCGGCCATCGGCCTCATCATCGCCGTGCCGGGGGCCATCACCATGCTGGTCAGCGGGCAGACGCCGGTGGATGCCCCCTTTGGCAGCTTCGGGCTGGTCAACCTGCTGGGTCTGGCTTGCATCGTCCCCATGTCCATGGTGTTTGCGCCGCTGGGGGTGCAGTTGGGCCAGAAACTCAATCCCGTTCGTTTGAAACAGGCATTCGCGCTGGCGCTGGCACTGACCGGCGCGCGCATGCTGATGTCCGTAGTGTAAGGAGCAGCCCATGTTGGATATCCAGGCTTTCGACCAGATCAATCCGCCGGCCCGTCTGCTGATGGGGCCGGGTCCCATCAATGCCGACCCCCGGGTATTGCGCGCCATGTCGAGTCAGCTGGTTGGCCAGTACGATCCGGCCATGACCGAGTACATGAACCAGACCATGGCGCTGTATCGGGCGCTGTACCGTACCGAAAACCGCTGGACCCTGCTCATCGACGGGACCTCCCGCGCCGGCATCGAGGCGGTGCTGGTCTCCGCCATTCGTCCCGGTGACAAGGTGCTGATTCCCATTTTCGGCCGGTTTGGCGATCTCTTGTGCGAAATCGCCCGCCGCTGCCGCGCCGAGGTGCACACCCTGACGGTGCCCTGGGGCCAGGTGTTCGAGCCTCAGGTGGTGGAAGATGCCATCAAGCGCATCCAGCCGCGGCTGCTGCTGACCGTGCAGGGGGACACCTCCACCACCATGCTGCAGCCACTGGCGCAGCTGGGCGAGATCTGCCAGCGCCACGGTGTGCTCTTCTACACCGATGCCACCGCCTCCTTCGGCGGCAACCCCATGGAGGTGGACGCCTGGAAGCTGGACGCCGTCTCCGCCGGCCTGCAGAAGTGCCTGGGCGGCCCCTCCGGCAGTGCGCCCATCACCCTGAGCGATGCCTTCGCCGAGCAGGTCAAGCGTCGCAAACATGTGGAGCAGGGTATCCGCAGTGCCCAGCATGAGGATGGCGAGGAGGAGTTCGTCTACTCCAACTACTTCGATCTGGGCATGATCATGGATTACTGGGGTCCCGAGCGGCTCAACCACCACACCGAGGCCACCAGCATGCTGTTCGGCGCCCGGGAGTGCGCGCGCATCATACTGCAGGAGGGCCTGGATGCCTGTATCGCCCGCCACAAGCTGCATGGTGATGCCATGCTGGCGGGGGTTCAGGCCATGGGCCTCCAGCCCTTCGGTGACTTGCGTTACAAGATGAACAATATCGTCGGCGTCACCATCCCGGCCGGCATCCAGGGGGAGCAGATCCGTCAGACCCTGTTGAGTGATTTCGGCATCGAGATTGGCACCTCCTTCGGGCCCCTGCATGGCAAGATCTGGCGCATCGGTACCATGGGCTACAACGCGCGCAAGGATACGGTGCTCATGACCCTGGCCGCCCTGGAAGCAGTGCTCAATCGCTTCGGCTTTGCCACCGTCCAGGGCGCCGCCTTGCAGGCCGCTTGGGACAGCTACGCACAGGCCGGGGTGTAACATGGCGGCCGGCACCCGTCTGTTTGAGCGTTGCGAGGCGCTGAGCAGGCTCAGCGAAACGACCGACGGTCTGACCCGTACCTATCTGTCGCCCCAGCACCGGCAGGCCAACGCCCTAGTGGGGGAGTGGATGCACGAGGCCGGCATGCGGGTGTGGCAGGACGCGGTGGGCAACATCTGCGGCCGCTATGAAGGCCAGCTCCCCGGTGCACGCGCGCTGCTGATCGGATCCCATCTGGACACGGTGCGCAATGCCGGCAAGTACGATGGCATGCTGGGGGTGGTGACCGGCATCGAGCTGGTGGCCCGCCTTCACGCCCGGGGTGAGCGGCTGCCGTTTGCCATCGAGGTGGTGGGGTTTGGTGACGAGGAGGGAGTGCGTTTTGGCATTACCCTGCTGGGCAGCCGGGGCCTGGATGGCGGCTGGCAGCCACAGTGGCTGGAGACCCAAGACCGGGACGGTATCAGCCTGGCCCAGGCGCTCGTCGCGTTCGGCCTGGACCCCGCTCGGGTGCACGAGGCCCGGCGCCGTCCCGAGGCGCTGCTGGCCTACCTGGAAGTGCATATCGAACAGGGACCGCGGCTGGAACAGGCCGGACTGGCCCTCGGCGTGGTGACGGCCATCAACGGTGCCAAGCGTCTGCATCTGAGCTTTGGCGGTCAGGCGGGGCATGCCGGCACCGTACCCATGACGTTGCGCCAGGATGCCCTGATTGGCGCCAGCGAGTTCGTGCTGGCAGCCGAGCGGATCGCGCACGAGCTGGGCATAGTGGCCACCGTCGGCCAGATCCAGTGCCATCCCGGCGCAGTCAATGTCATCCCCTCCCGGGTGAACCTGAGCCTGGATATCCGCGCCGCCGAGGACAGCGAGCGGGACCGGGGGCTTGAGCAGCTGCTGGCATCGGGGGAGGCCATTGCTGCCCGCCGCGGGCTCACCTTTCAGCATGACTGCTTCTATAGCTCGCCGGCGACCCCCTGTGCGGCCAGCCTGCAGAGACGGCTGGTCGAGGCGGTGCAGGGCGTGCAGGGCCGGGTGCTGTCGCTGTCAAGCGGCGCCGGCCACGATGCCATGGCCATGGCGACGCTCTGCCCGATAGGCATGCTGTTCGTGCGTTGCGCCGGCGGTATCAGCCACCATCCCGCCGAGGCGGTGCTGCCGGCAGATCTGGGGCTGGCGCTGGCGGCCCTGGAGGCCGCGGTGATGGGCTTGCAGGCCGACTGGGAAGACGCCGCCCCGGCCAGCTTCGACTGAGTAACGGGGGGCGGCGCGGCGAAATTGAGGTGACTCCTCCTTGGCGCGGCTGCCGGAACGCTGCACAATAGCGACCTTGTCAACGCTGGAAGAAGGTACAAGGGCGGGATGAAAATTCCAACGCGGATCCAACCGCTGGTTGATGACGGCTTGGTTGATGAAGTCATCCGTCGCTTGAAAAGTGGCAAAGAAGCCGATGTCTACGTGGTGCGCTGTGGCACGGCCATCCGTTGCGCCAAAGTCTACAAGGAAGCGGCCAAGCGCAGCTTCAAGCAGGCGGTGCAGTATCAGGAAGGGCGCAAGGTGCGCAGCAGTCGCAGTGCCCGTGCCATGGAGAAAGGCTCCAAGTTCGGCCGACGGGAGCAGGAGCAGAGCTGGCAGAATGCCGAGGTGGACGCCCTCTATCGCCTGACCCAGGTGGGGGTGCGGGTGCCGCAACCCTATGGCTGTTTCGATGGCGTGCTGCTGATGGAGCTCATCAGCGATGCCGAGGGCGATGTGGCGCCGCGACTGGCGGATGTGTCGCTATCGGCCGCCGAGGCGCGGGACGCACATGCCACCGTGCTCGGCTATGTGGTGCGCATGCTCTGCGCCGGCCTCATTCACGGCGATCTCTCCGAATTCAACGTGCTGGTGGATGAGCAGGGGCCGGTGATCATCGACTTGCCACAAGTGGTCGATGCGGCGGCCAACAACCACGCCCAGACCATGTTGGAGCGCGACGTCAACAACATGACGAGCTTTTATGCCCAGTTCGCCCCCGAACTGCAGGGCCGCCGGTACGGCCGGGAGATCTGGACGCTGTACGAGGATGGCAAGCTGAGCGTCGACAGCGAGCTCACCGGTCATGTCGAGGAGAGCACCGAAACCGTGGATGTGGGCGCCGTGCTGGACGAGATCAATACGGTGCTGGCCGAAGAGCAGGCACGACAGGCTCGTCTGCGCGAGGCCAGGGAGCCGGAGTAGTCCGCCATTGTCGGCGCTATTGTCGGCGCCGGCATCGTGCATTCACATTTGGCTCCCGGTGTGGGCCAGACCATTAAAGTCATTTAAAATCAATTCCCTGTAAATATTTCGGCTCAATTGATACCGCCGGCAGTGCGAGGGGGCATTGCCGGCGGCAAGATAAATATATTCATGCGATTCAACCGCTTTTCCAGAGTCGGGCCCGGCGCTTCAGCCGGCATGTTTTGTTGCCCGGATGGCCATGCTAACATCCCGCCCAATTCGCCAATCCCTTCCAGTCAGTCATCTCGCGGAGAACGCCAACATGGCAACACTGTTTCGTCACTATCGCCATCTGTTATGGGTCGGCAGTCTGCTGAGCCTGCCCGTCCTGGCCGGCGAGACCCTCAATACCGCCATCGGTGGGGGCGCGGGCGCCGTTGCGGGTACCATCATCGGCAAGCAGTTGGGCGGCGATACCGGCGCCCTGGTCGGCTCGGCCGTCGGTGGTGCCGCGGGCGGTGCCGCCACGGCCGATCGTGGCAACAAGAATGAAGCGGCCATCGGCGGAGCGGTGGGCGGCCTGAGCGGGGCGGCCATTGGCAAGAGCCTGGGCGGCAGCAATGGTCAGCTTATCGGCGCCGGTGTTGGTGGCGCGGCGGGCGCGGCCATCGGTGCCAGCACCGGCGATACGCACAAGCGCTCAAGCCGCGATGGCGAACGCCGTTATGTCCGCCATGACGATGGATATCATTACCATCATGGCCACAAACATAAGCACAAACACAAACATAAGCACCACCACGGCAAGGGCCATGCTCACGGCCATC
>JBFHKO010000175.1:0-5350 GCA_041595355.1 Aeromonadaceae bacterium | reverse complement strand
GGAATTCGTGCAGTATCACCCCACCGGCCTGCCCGGCTGCGGCATCCTGATGACCGAAGGCTGCCGGGGTGAAGGCGGCATCATGGTCAACAAGGATGGCTACCGCTACCTGCAGGACTATGGCCTGGGCCCGGAAACCCTGCTTGGCGAGACCCAGAACAAGACCATGGAGCTGGGCCCGCGCGATCGTCTCTCTCAGGCGTTCTGGCACGAACAGCAAAAGGGACGCACCGTGGCCGGCCCGCTGGGCGATGTGGTCTACCTGGATCTGCGCCACCTGGGCGAGAAGAAGCTGCTGGAGCGGCTGCCCTTCATCTGCGAGCTGGCCAAGGCCTATGTGGGGGTCGATCCGGTGACCGATCCCATACCGGTACGACCGACGGTGCACTACACCATGGGCGGCATCGAGACCGACTTCAAGTGCGCCACCCAGCTGCCCGGCCTGTATGCGGTAGGCGAATGCGCCTCGGTGGGGCTGCACGGCGCCAACCGCCTGGGCTCCAACTCCCTGGGCGAGCTCATCGTCTTCGGCCGGCTGGCCGGCGAGCAGGCGGCCCGCTACGCCCAGAGTCATCCCCATGGCGATACCGATGCGCTCTACAAGCAGGCGGTCGCCTCGGTGGCCAGCGCCATGGCCCTGATGGAGGGCGACGGCACCGAAAGCCCGGCGGCCATCCGCAACGAGCTGGGCGACAGCATGGAGCTCGGCATCGGCATCTACCGTACCGGTGAGGGCATGCAGAAGACCATCGACAAGATCGCCGAGCTGAAGGCGCGCTACAAGAAGGTACGCGTCGGCGACAAGTCCAGCGTCTTCAACACCGACTGGCTGTATGCCATTGAGCTCGGTTTCCTGCTGGATGTGGCCGAGTCCATGGCCCACTCGGCCCTGGCACGCAAGGAGTCTCGGGGGTCCCACCAACGACTGGATGGCTACACCGGCCGCGATGACATCAACTACCTGAAACACACGCTCGCCTACTACAACCCCGAGGGGGCACCGACCCTGGAGTACAGCGACGTGACCATCACCAAATCCCAGCCAGCCAAACGGGTCTACGGTGCCGAGGCAGAGCAACAGGAGGCCGAACAACATGGCTGACATAATTGAAATCGAAATATTGCGTTACCGTCCGGAGCAGGATCAGGAGCCCTGGTGGCAGCGCTTCGAGGTGCCCTTTACCCACGAGATGTCGGTGCTGGAAGCCCTGAGCTACATCAAGGATGAGCTGGACTCCACCCTGAGCTTTCGCTGGTCCTGCCGCATGGCCATCTGCGGCTCCTGCGGCATGATGGTCAATGGCATTCCCAAGCTGGGCTGCAAGACCTTCCTGCGCGACTATGTCAGCAGCAAGCTCAAGCTGGAGCCGCTGGCCAACTTCCCCATCGAGCGGGATCTGGTGGTGGACATGTCCGACTTCATCACCAAACTGGAGTCCATCAAGCCCTATCTGATCCCCAAGGAAGAGAAGTCGGTCTGCGAAGGCGAGTACCTGCAAACCCCGGAGCAACTGGCCAAGTTCAGCCAGTTCTCCATGTGCATCAACTGCGGCCTCTGCTATTCGGCCTGTCCCCAGTACGGACTCAACAAGTCGTTCACCGGTCCCGCAGCGCTGGCGCTGCTGTATCGCTACAACGCCGACAGCCGGGATGCCGGCAAGGCCGAGCGCATGGCCATCCTGAACCAGGAGTCGGGCGTCTGGGGCTGTACCTTTGTCGGTTACTGCTCCGAGGTCTGCCCCAAGGGCGTGGACCCGGCCGCCGCCATCCAGCTGGGCAAGGTGGAGAGCAGCAAGGACTACCTCATTGCCATGCTGAAACCGGGAGAATGAGCTCATGGACATGACCCAAAGCAAACGCAAACCCTATGTGCGCACCATGAAGAAGACCTGGTGGCTGCGCAACGCCTTCTACACCGGCTACATGCTGCGTGAAGGCACCAGCCTGTTCGTCTCCATCTATGCCGTCACCCTGCTGTGGGGGCTGCTGCGCCTGAGCCAGGGCCCCGAGGCCTTCGCCGGCTGGCTGGCATCCCTGAGCCATCCGCTGGTGATCCTGTTCCACCTGGCAGTGCTGGCCGCGTGCCTGTTCCATGCCAAGACCTGGTTCGCTCTGGCACCCAAGGCCACGCGCATCTTTCGCGGCACCGAGATGGTGCCGGACAAACCCATCATCATGGCCCAATACATCGCCCTGGGTGTGGTGTCTCTGGTAGTGTTGATCGTGGTACTGGTGAGCTGAGGAGGAGACATCATGAAACGTTCCGACGAACCCGTGTACTGGCTGCTGTTTGGTGCCGGTGGTGTGGTCACCGCCCTGCTGCTGCCGATACTGGTACTCATCACCGGCATACTGGTACCCATCGGCCTGCTGGATGCGGATAACCTGAGTTACGACAAGCTGCGGGCCTTCGCCGGCAGCTGGTGGGGCGCGCCCATACTGCTGGCCGCCATCGCCCTGCCCATCTGGCACGGCATGCACCGCATCTATCACGGCCTGCACGACCTGGGCGTGCATACCACCCGTCTGCATCACTACCTGTTCTACGGTTTTGCCTTTCTGGTCTCGGCGGCGACCCTGACCCTGCTGGTGCAGATGGCCTAAACCCACACCGGTAAGGTATAATCCACAACGACCAGCTCCGAAGGGGGCTGGTCGTTTCTTTTTTGGCCATCACGCTGTGACCTGGCTCACCTATTCATGCCAGCATATTAGCATTCCTACACCTATTGGCCCTGTACCCAGAGGAGATAACCATAATGAAACTGCCAGGGACTGCCCTATTTGGCCTGCTGACCAGCGGCTTGATGGCCCTGCCCGCCGACGCCACCCCCTTCGTCTTCAACGCCCGCAACGACGCCATGGGCGGCACCGGAGTCGCCTCAGCCAATTACCTGGCGGCCGCCTTCTACAATCCCGCGCTGCTGACCCGCTTCGATGACAGCGACGACCTGGGAATCCTGCTGCCAGCCATCGGCGCCGAGGTCTTCGATCCGGATAACCTCGTGAACCAAGCCGACGACTTCATGGATACCTACGATGCCTATACCCAGGCCATCAACAACTATCAGGCCAATCCCTCCGCTAGCAATAGCCAGGCGATGCTGGATCTGAACCAGCAGGCCACGGGGCAGCTGCAGCAACTGGCAGGGAATACCGGCTATCTGAAGGCGGGCGTGGCCGCTGCCGTGGCCCTGCCGACCCACCGCATGCCGGGCGCCCTGTTCGTCAACAGCTATGCCGATATCCAGGCCTTCGTGGACGTGGATCAAACCGACTTCACGCCCTTTGCCATCGATGGCTATACCCTGACCCTGCCGCAAAATGAAGACGGGATAAACTCCCAACTGATCGCCATTGGCGCTAGCGTCACCGAGGTGGGCATCGCGCTGGCTCAGGCCATGCCGGCACCGGGCGGCAACTGGTCGCTGGGACTGACTCCCAAGCTGCAGGAGCTGCGCGTGATCAATTATGTGACCAACGTAGCTAATCATGACTTCGATGATGTGGATGCCGAGCGCTATCAGGACAGGCAAACCGGCTTCAACCTGGATGCCGGCACCGCCATGGGCTGGGACAACGGTCTGACCGCCGGGCTGATGATCAAGAACCTGTTCAAGCGCTCCCAGTCCGCGCCCACCACACAGGGCATCGCCGCCACCTACGAACTGGGCCCCCAGCCCACCGCCGGGTTGAGTTACCAGATGACGGGACTGACCCTGGCGGGCGATCTGGATCTGGTACCACAGAAGCGCTTCACCGGGCTAAGCGGCACCAGTACGTCTTTCCAGGCCGGCAACGATGATGTCCAGTTGCTGGCCGTGGGCATAGAGGGCGATCTGCTGGGCTGGGCCCAGCTGCGCGCGGGCTTTCGGCACGATCTGAAACAGCATCTGGATGATGCCTACACCGCAGGCCTGGGGCTGAGCCCCTTTAAGGTATTCCACCTTGATGTGGCAGCTCTTTATGGCGGCAGCCGGGAGCTGGGTGTCGTGGCGCAGACCGCCCTGACCTTCTAAGGTGCCAGCCAGCTCAGATGTGCTTGTGAAGGTGGTGGTGAGAAGCGGCTCCCTGTATCCAAGTATTGGATTACCATCATGACTCAGCCCCTCCCGAGCCAAACTTGAATGACCCGGTTCGGGAGGGGAAGCATCATGGCCAAGAGCAAGATTTAATTTCAAAAAGGCATTTTCATTCACTTTATACAACATCAGGGTGACGAATCGCCGTGTCAACAGCGGCTGTTCCAGGCGTGTTGGCCATTTACCTCATCATTCAGGAGAGGAATGGCATTTCCGCCCCTGAGCTATCCCGGCCACTGGGCATCTCCTACAACGCCGCCTGACGACTCAAGCTCAATCGGATGTCAGCCATGAAAGCGCACGACGATGAACATAGGCTCCGTGGTTTCATTCAACTCGACAACGCTTACTGGAGCGGCGCCCCTTCGTACCGCTCCGTGCCCCCGACACCCATAACCCCGGCCACCAGATAACGTCGTACCAGCCGAAACACGGCCTTGTCGTCCCTCCGCCTCGATAATTACTGCTTCAGGATGTCGTGATTCACCCGATCGAAGAACATCCCCGGGTCCACCGCCACCCGGGGAGCCGACTCACACAAGCGGCGTCGCGGCTTGTGATCTCGCACTCCTCTGCCAGACTGAAAACACCACCGGCTCCCCCCCGCGCCCGCTGGCCATCTGCTCAAGGAGATCGTCCCCATGACACTGCAACGGACCCTGCTGTTTGCCCTGGTGAATGCCGCCCTGATCGCCCCATCCGCCGCCACCCCTTTCGCCTTCAATGCCCGCAACGACGCCATGGGTGGCACCGGGGTCGCCTCGGCCAACTACCTGGCAGCTCCCTTCTACAACCCGGCCCTGCTGACCCACGCCGGGAACGATGACAGACTCGGCATACTGCTGCCGGTGGTCGGTGTCGAGGTGTTCGACAAGGACGATCTGCGCCACCAGGCGGATGACTTCATGGACACCTACGATGCTTACACCCTGGCGATAGCCAACTACCGGGCCACCCCCTCGGCCGCCACGGGGCAGGCGGTGCTGGATCTGAACCAGCAGGCCACCGGCGAGCTGCAGCGCCTGGAGGGGGACAGCGGCCATGTGCGCGCCGGGGTCGCCGCCGCCGTGGCCCTGCCGGGCCATCGTCTGCCCGGGGCGCTGTTCATCAACAGCTATGCCGATCTGCAGGCCTTCGTGGATGTGGATCAGCGTGACTTCACCCCCAGCACCATCAATGGCTACACCCTGACGCTGCCGACCAGCAAGGAGGAGGTCAACTCCGAGCTCATCGTCGTGGGCGCTGCCGTCAACGAGGCGGGGATCAGC
>JBFHKO010000174.1:0-5401 GCA_041595355.1 Aeromonadaceae bacterium | reverse complement strand
GGTCGACGCCTTGCGCCAGTCCGGCGCCCAGATCCACTACCTGAAGCGGGACGGCTACCCGCCCATCAGCATCGAGGGCAAGGGGCTCTGGGGCGGAGAGGTGCATATCGATGGCTCCGTCTCCAGCCAGTTTCTGTCCGCCTTCCTGATGGCGGCGCCGCTGTCATCTGGTGATACCCGCATCAGGATCAAGGGCGAGCTGGTCTCCAAGCCCTATATCGACATCACCCTGCACATCATGAAGCAGTTCGGTGTGCAGGTGGAGCATGACAATTACCAGGTGTTCTACATTGCCGGTAACCAGAGCTACACCTCGCCGGGTGATTTCCTGGTGGAGGGCGATGCCTCTTCAGCCTCCTATTTCCTGGCGGCGGGGGCCATCAAGGGGAAGGTGCGGGTCACCGGCATCGGCAAGCTCAGCATTCAGGGCGATATCCATTTCGCCGATGTGCTGGCGCAGATGGGCGCCAAAATCACCTGGGGTAATGACTTTATCGAGGCCGAGCGCGGCGAGCTGCAGGGCGTGGATCTGGACATGAACCATATTCCGGATGCGGCCATGACCATTGCCACCACGGCGCTGTTTGCCAAGGGAAAGACCGCCATCCGCAACATCTACAATTGGCGGGTGAAGGAGACGGATCGTCTGCATGCCATGGCCACCGAGTTGCGCAAGCTGGGTGCCGAGGTGGTGGAAGGCGAGGACTTCATCGAGGTGACGCCGACCGCCCAGCTGCGCCACGCCGCCATCGATACTTATAATGATCACCGCATCGCCATGTGCTTCTCTCTGGTGGCGCTGAGCGATACTGCGGTGACCATCAATGATCCGGGTTGTACTTCCAAGACCTTCCCGGATTATTTCGACAAGCTGGCTTCCATCAGCCAGCCGGCCTGATGCCGGTGACGCAACAGGGCCCCAGGTCGGGCCCTGTTTTTTTTTGCCGTCGCGCCCTTGTGGTCGCGCCGGAGCCCTCCACGGGCAGGCCGTGTCACCGGCCGTGCCGGACAATTTGACCTGCACTGGCAAATGCCAGATCAGGTGTCATCAAGGAGGAGAAGCCGTGTTTGTATTTTCCTGTGAGGGTGCGGGCGGAGAGCGGGCCGAAGTGCGCATCTGCTCGGTGGACTGGAC
The DNA here is from genome assembly GCA_041595355.1 of Aeromonadaceae bacterium. Classification (GTDB taxonomy): domain Bacteria; phylum Pseudomonadota; class Gammaproteobacteria; order Enterobacterales; family Aeromonadaceae; genus JBFHKO01. Next base: position 4,266 of record JBFHKO010000174.1, on the reverse strand, counting down.
CCTGTCCGGCAGTGTGGCCTTTCAATGCAATGACGATGCCTTCGCCTGCCTGTTGCTGACCGACTGTCGCAGTGACAGCGGCGGCTTCTTCAACCTGCTGGCCGGCTGCAAGCCCCTGTATGTCGAGCAGTGGCTCAACTACCTGCAGGAGCGGGGGCAGATCTGTCAGCTCACCCTGCGCATCCACCAGCCGGGGGAGGCGGATTACATGCAGCAGCTGGGGCTCGAGAGTGCCGAGCTGGAGCAGCTGTTGGCCCTCATCTACCAGGTGGGCGGCTTCAACCGCCTGCAGATTGCCCGTTACCTCAAGCAGCGCAACAACCCGGCGCTGCTGGCCACCAAATACAGTCAGGCGGATCTGGAGCGTTATCGGCGTCTTAACGAGGTTATCCGTCTGCTGATGCGCCTGAAAACGCCCACCGGCTAGCCTCGGGCATGCCTGCCTTCCGGGTTAGGCGTGTTCCTGATCCGGCAGCGGTGACGGCCTGGCCACCAGATAGCCCTGAATGGCATCCACGAACATCCCCTCCAGCAACAGCTTCTGAGGCAGCTGTTCGACACCCTCGGCAATCACGATACAGCCCACGCGGTGAGAGACCTCGACGATCATGCGGATGAACTGCTGGCCGGCACTGTCGCGATCCAGCATGCCGATGAGGCTCTGATCCAATTTGATATAGTCGGGTTTCAATTCACGCTGCAGGCGAAACGAGCCCAGCCCCTTGCCGAACTTGGCGATGCAGGAGCGGCTGCCGACCCGGCGCAGCATCTCGAACAGCCGCTTGCTGGCCGCCAGGTTGGCGTCCAACAGATCTTCGTCCAGCTCGAAGACCAGATTGGCGGCAATGTTGCTGTCGCGCAGCAACAGTCGCTCCAGCCACACCAGGAAGGCGGTATTCAGCAGGGCGATCAGCGACAGATTGATGCCCCAGCGCGGCATCGGGGTCGGTTGACCGGCATGGCGGCGGACGATAGTTTCTATGATCTGCTGCTCCAGGCGCAGCAGCAGGCCGTGGCGCTGGGCCATGGCCAGCAGGGTGTCCGTTGGCAGCATCTGCTGGTTGGGACCGGTGAAGCGGGCGAAGATTTCGCTGTAGCTGCGTACCGACAGTTTCAGCGGCTGGATGGGTTGCTGCATCAGGCTGATCCCCTGGCGCTCCATCACGTCGAGGATCACCTGATGCCAGTGATGTTCACCGTGCAGGGAATCCTTGCCATCGCCCTCCTGCACGACCCAGCCGTTGATGGTGGTAGTCTGGGCCTTGGCCAAGGCCAGATCGGCGCGTGCCAGCACCTGCTCGGGCTGCTGGCCCGGACGCAGCAGGGTCAGGCCGGCGCTGGCGACGCTATCCAACTCCTGCTGCAGGCCATAGCTGTCGAACAACTGCTTGAGTTCGGGTCCCAGCAGCGTCGGTGTCGTCTCGCCGGCCTGGGGCACCAGCAGGGCAAAGTCCCCCCCCGCCAGGCGGTAGGCCTGGGCCTTGGGCAGGCGCCGGCACAGGGTCAGCAGCATGCGGGCCACATTCATCAGGTACTCGTCGCCGAACAGGTAGCCCCGCTGCTGATTGATATGATGGAGTTCGGTGGCGCGCACCAGGATAAGGCAGGCCTGTTGGCCGGGATCCTGGACATTCAGCAATTCGGTCAGCTCGCGACGAAAGCTCAGGCGATTGGCGAGCCCGGTCAGACTGTCCTGATGCACCTTGTGCTCCAGATCCCGGTTCAGCCGCAGGGCCTCTTCCAGTTGCACATTGAGGGTCTGAAAACGCATCGCCAGGGCCTCGGAGAAGCGGGGCAGGGGGCCAGCGGGCGAGCCGTCCTGCATGATTTGATGCACCAGGGCATTCTCGAGGCGGCGCATCTGCACACGGTACAGCCCAAAGAGGCCCAGCCCGGCCAGCAGCAACAGCAGCAGGGTCAGCAGCAGACCATGCCACAACCACCCCAGATAGTGGGCATAGTGGCTCTGGTAATTGAGAATATAGCGGTCGGTGGTGAGGCTCAGGGCGCGAAAATGCTGGGGGTAGATCCAGGCGAGGAGGCTGGTGCTGGTTTGCCCTTCGGCACCGGCCAGCCACTGGCCGCTGGAGCGGCTGCGCACTTCCAGCCAGCTCAGTGGCAGGCTGGCCACGGCGCGGCGACTCAGTACGGCAAGATCCTCGTCACTCTCATACAGGCCGCTCAGTTGCTGGCGGATCTGCTCCTGGGTCTGCGCCAGCAGATCATCGCTCTGCCGATAGATGAAGAGGCCAATCAAGAGGCTGACACAGAAGCCGACTACCATGACCGACGACATGAGCGTCACTGAACCCGGTTTTTTCATCATTTCCCTAGCACATCCATACGCACTGAATCCAGACGGGACGGCAGTCCCGCGCGACAGGATACCGCATCGCATGCGGCTTGGCCCACCTAAAAATGGCCGGGAATGTTGCGTTCGCCGCCGCCTTGGGGCTCCGCCATGCCCAGAACGGCGGTATTGGGCCGTCTATCTGACAGATAGTGCGCGATTTTAATAAGTTAGTCATGGCGTAGGGGGCAGCGATTCCCGACCTCAACGGGTGGGCGCATTTGGATTCGCCGCTGTGTTTCAATAAGCACATTGGGGCCTTGGTCGTGCTTTTTTACCTGCGAAAACGCTTTCGTGATCGAGGCGTCAGTTTTGGATCACATAAACGACGAAAATGGCCGCCAGCAAATAGAAACACGGGAAACTGAATATCTCCTCCAGATATTTGGTCACAACAACAATAAATGAATAGAAATAGGAGGCGGCCTTGGTTGCTTTTGATCCGAAAAAAATGAGTTCCGCACGACAGGCCATCAACCAGACCATGGCCCTGGTGCTGGCAGGGGGGCGCGGCAGCCGTCTGATGCAGTTGACCGACAACCGCGCCAAACCGGCGGTACACTTTGGTGGCAAGTTCCGCATCATCGATTTTGCGCTGTCCAATTGCATCAACTCGGGCATCAACCGCGTGGGCGTGGTGACTCAATACAAATCACACAGTCTGTTGCGCCATATCCAGGCCGGCTGGTCCTTCCTGCGCAATCAGATGCATGAGTTCATCGACTTGCTGCCGGCCCAGCAGCGGGTGGATGAGGTGAACTGGTATCGTGGCACGGCGGACGCCGTGTATCAGAATCTGGACATAGTGCGTGACTACGGTCCCAAGTACATAGTGGTATTGGCCGGTGACCATATCTACAAGATGGATTATGCCTCCCTGGTGCTGGATCACATCGAGCTGGGTGGCAAGGCCACGGTGGCCTGTATCGAAGTGCCGCGTGCCGAAGCAACCGGTTTTGGCGTGATGCAGGTTAACGAAGAGCGATTGATCACCGAGTTCGTCGAAAAACCGGTGGATCCGCCCGCCATGCCCGGCAACCCGTCGCTGTCACTGGCTTCCATGGGGGTCTATGTGTTCGACGCGGATTACCTGTTCCAGCTGCTGGAAGAGGATCAGCTGGACGACAGCTCGCGTCGAGACTTCGGCATGGACATCATTCCCAAGCTGGTGCGTCAGGGCGGTGTCTTCGCCCACCCGTTCAGCATGTCCTGTGTCGGTGAGCGCAATCAGCATGGCAATAGCTGCTACTGGCGTGATGTCGGCACCGTCGACTCCTTCTGGTCGGCGAACATGGATCTGGCCTCCCCGATGCCTCAGCTGGATATCTACGATCACAACTGGCCCATCTGGACCGAGCAGAAGCAGTTGCCGTCGGCCAAATTCGTGCAGGACTACACTGGCCAGTCGGGCAGCACCAGCAACTCGCTGTTTGCCGGTGGTTGCATCGTCAGCGGTTCGACCATCCACAACTCGGTACTTTTTACCAACACCCGGGTGCATTCCGGCTGCGTGGTAGAGCAGGCGGTGATCTTCCCGGACGTGGTGATCAACCGTGGCTGTCGCCTGACCAAGGTGGTCATCGACAAGCATTGCGTGATACCGGCGGGAACCGTGGTGGGTGAAGATCCGGTCGAGGATGCAAAGCGTTTCTATGTATCACCGAACGGGGTGGTCTTGATCACCAAGGATATGCTGAAGGCGTTGTCAGCCAATACACAGTAAGCTTCTGTCTGCGGCCTGCCGTCTTCCTGGCGGCAGGCCGCAGCGTTTGCCAAGTTGTTACCGCAGGCACGAAAACAAGCGGGGGCGCATCATGATGCGGCCCCGCTTGTTTTTCTGTGTTTGGCTCCCCCGACTGGACTTGAACCAGTGACATACGGATTAACAGTCCGCCGTTCTACCGACTGAACTACGG
>JBFHKO010000173.1:0-5436 GCA_041595355.1 Aeromonadaceae bacterium | reverse complement strand
GCCAGGGTAAAGCGCAGGGCATCGGTGCCGTGCGCTTCGATGCCATCGGCAAATTCCTTGCGGGTGTCCTTCTCGATTTTGGCAGCCAGCTTGGGCTGCATCATGTTACCGGTACGCTTGGTGACCAGCGACTCCAGATCGATGCCGTCGATCATGTCCAGCGGATCCAGCACGTTGCCCTTGGACTTGGACATCTTCTGCCCCTCTTCGTCACGGATGAGGCCGGTGACGTAGACGGTCTTGAAGGGGACCTGGGGCGCGCCGGTCTCGTCCTTCATGAAATGCATGGTCATCATGATCATGCGCGCCACCCAGAAGAAGATGATGTCGAAGCCGGTGACCAGCACGTCGGTGGGGTGGAAGGTCTTCAGATCCGGGGTCTGCTCGGGCCAGCCCAGGGTGGAGAAGGTCCAGAGGGCGGAGCTGAACCAGGTGTCCAGCACGTCCTCATCCTGGCGCAGCGCTATCTCGGCGCCGAGGCCATGCTTGGCACGCACCTCGGCCTCGTCGCGGCCCACGTAGACCTGGCCGGATTCGTCATACCAGGCCGGGATGCGGTGGCCCCACCACAGCTGGCGCGAGACGCACCAGTCCTGGATGTCGCGCATCCAGGAGAAATACATGTTCTCGTACTGCCTGGGCACGAACTGGATGCGGCCATCCTCCACCGCCTCGATGGCGGGCTTGGCCAGCACGGCCGCCCGTACATACCACTGGTCGGTGAGCATGGGCTCGATGGGCACGCCGCCGCGATCGCCGTAAGGCTGCTGCAGCACATGCTCCTTGACCTCGGCGACCAGATCCAGGGCCTCCAGTTCGGCCAGGATCGCCTTGCGGGCGGCATAGCGCTCCAGGCCGGCAAACTGGGCCGGCAGGGTGGCCGGGTAGGCCTCGCAGGGGTGGCCGCTGGAGTCGAACACCTCGGCCTGGGCGCGCACATGGGCGTCCAGGGTGAAGATGTTGATCATCGGCAGGGCGTGGCGCTTGCCCACCTCGTGGTCGTTGAAGTCGTGGGCCGGGGTGATCTTGACGCAGCCGGTGCCCTTCTCCATGTCCGCATGCTCGTCGGCGACGATGGGAATGCGCCGGCCCACCAGCGGCAGCTCGATGAACTGGCCGATGAGGGGCTTGTAGCGCGGATCCTCCGGGTTGACCGCCACGGCGGTGTCACCGAGCATGGTTTCGGGACGGGTGGTGGCCACCACCAGGTAATGATGCCCTTCGGCGGTCATGGCGCCGTCGGCCAGCGGATAGCGCAGGTGCCACATGTGCCCCTTCACTTCCCGGTTTTCCACCTCCAGATCGGAGATGGCGGTGTGCAGCTTGGGATCCCAGTTCACCAGCCGCTTGCCGCGGTACATCAGATCCTGCTCGTACAGGCGCACGAACACCTCCTGCACGGCGCGCGAGAGGCCCGGATCCATGGTGAAGCGTTCCCGCTCCCAGTCCACCGAGGTGCCGAGACGGCGCATCTGGCGGGTGATGGTGCCGCCGGACTCCTCCTTCCACTGCCAGATCTTGTCGATGAAGGCCTCGCGACCGTAGTCGTGGCGGTTCTTGCCCTCTTCGGCGGCGATCTTGCGCTCCACCACCATCTGGGTGGCGATACCGGCGTGATCGGTACCCGCCTGCCAGAGGGTGTTCTTGCCCTGCATGCGCTGGTAGCGGATCAGGGCATCCATGATGGTCTGCTGGAAGGCGTGCCCCATGTGCAGGCTGCCGGTGACGTTGGGCGGCGGTATCATGATGCAGTAGGCATCCTGGCTGGTGTCGCCATGGGGCTTGAAGTAGCCCTGTGCTTCCCAGTGCTGATAGAGCGCCTGTTCGACGGCGTTGGGATTGAAGGTCTTTTCCATGGTGGTCTGTCTGTCTCGTTGGGCGGGGAGGTCAGCCGGGCTGAACCATCTCCAGCGTGAAGCCGGCGGCACGGTACTGTTTGTAGCGTTCACGGGCCAGCTGTTTGTGGGTGGGGTCCGCGGGGATGAAATCTATCACCTGAGGGAAGCGGCCTGCAAATGGCGGCGCCTGGCGGCTCAGATTGATGAGCAGCTGCTTGCCACGCCGGGGCGGCTGATGGCCAATTTCCACCGGGGCCTGCTGGGCACCGGGTTCGTCCTGCAGGGCATGGGGCACGAAGCTGTCGGCATCCTGCTGCCAGAGGGCCTCGTCCAGCCGGCCGGCATCGGCTTCGCTGTCGGTGAACAGGAACACGGTTCCGCCGGCGCGGTAGCAGTCGGTGGCCAGTCGGCAGGCGAGGGCCAGGGCGGCGGGCTGTTCGTCGCTCGGCGCCTCATCGGGCAGGCTATGGAACTGGACCAGGGTCATGGGCATCCGTCAGGTGACCGGGCCGGGAGGGCGCAGGCGAGCTCCCGGCGTGGCGGTTGTGGGCTTATTCGCCGGCGTCATCGCCGGCACGTCCCAGCAGGAACTGGGTCAGCAGCGGCACCGGACGACCGGTGGCGCCTTTGTCCTTGCCGGACTTCCAGGCGGTACCGGCGACGTCCAGATGGGCCCAGTTGTACTTCTTGGCAAAGCGCGACAGGAAGGCGGCGGCGGTGATGGTGCCCGCCGGGCGCCCCCCCACGTTGGTCATGTCGGCGAAGGGGCTTTCCAGCTGCTCCTGGTATTCGTCCCACAGCGGCAGGCGCCAAGCCTTGTCGCCGGAGAGCTCGGAGGCATTCAGCAGCTCGTGGGCCAGCGGATTGTGGTTGGCCAGCAGGCCGGAGGTGTGGTGGCCCAGGGCAATGATGCAGGCCCCGGTGAGGGTGGCCACGTCGATGACGCACTCGGGCTCGAAACGATCGGCATAGGTGAGCACGTCGCAGAGCACCAGTCGCCCTTCGGCGTCGGTGTTCAGCACCTCTATGGTCTGTCCGGACATGGAGGTGAGGATGTCGCCCGGCCGGTAGGCCTTGCCATCCGGCATGTTCTCGGCGCCGGCGAGGATGCCCACCACGTTGATGGGCAGCTGCAGTTCGGCCAGGGCGTGCAGGGCCCCCAGCACCGAGGCGGCGCCGCCCATGTCATACTTCATCTCGTCCATGCCTTCGGCCGGCTTGATGGAGATGCCGCCCGAGTCGAAGGTGAGCCCCTTGCCGATGAGGACGATGGGCTTGGCATCCGGGTGCCCCTTGTACTCCATCACCGACATCATGGCTTCGTTGTCGGAGCCGCGCGCCACGGCAAGGTAGGCATTCATGTTGAGCTCGGCCATCTGCTGCTCGCCGATCACCCGGGTGCTGATGTTCGGGCAGGCGTCCGCCAGCCGGCGCGCCTGGGACGCCAGGTAGGCGGGGGTGCAGATGTTGGGCGGCATGTTGGCCACGTCGCGACACACCTTGACGCCCTTGGCGACCGCCAGGCCGTGGGCAATGGCCTTCTCGCCCTGGGTCAGCTCGCGGCGGGTCGGGACGTTGAAGACCAGCTTGCGCAGCGGGCGGCGCACTTCGGCCTTGTTGGTCTTGAACTGATCGAAGCTGTAGAGGCTGGCCTGGGTGGTTTCCACCGCCTGGCGCACCTTCCAGTAGCTGTCGCGGCCCTTGACGTGCAGCTCGGTGAGGAAGCAGACCGCCTCCATGGAGCCGGTCTCGTTGAGGGTGCTGATGCTTTTCTGGATGATCTGCTTGAACTGGCGCTCGTCCAGCTCCCGTTCCTTGCCGCAGCCCACCAGCAGCACCCGCTCCGAGAGCACGCCGGGCACCTGGTGCAACAGCAGCATCTGGCCGGCCTTGCCTTCCAGATCGCCACGGCGCAACAGGGAGCTCAGGTAGCCGTCGCTGATGCGATCCAGCTGCTCGGCCACGGGAGAGAGGCGGCGCGGTTCGAATACGCCGACCACGATACAGGCGCTGCGTTGCTTTTCGGGGCTGCCGCTTTTTACGCTGAACTCCATGGGGGACTCCTTGCTCCTACAGACAAAGTGCGCCGATTATCCGATAATGAGGCGCATGACGGTTCGGTCAATTGCTCCCCGGCAGGTTTCGGCGTGCAAAATATGACAAAATCGATTACTCAACTCTATTTTTGAGTGATTTGGCCGAAATTACAAGTTTTCACCGAGGCAAGCGTGACGGTTTTCCGATACATATTCAAAGAAACGCTCAAGACCCAGCTGGCAGTGTTGTTCATCCTGCTGCTTATCTTCTCCAGCCAGCAGTTCATCAAGATCCTGGCTCAGGCGGCCAGTGGCAACATTCCGACCCAGCTGATCGTCACCTTGCTGAGCCTCAATCTGCCCTACATGGCGTTGCTGCTGTTTCCCCTCAGCCTCTTTTTCGGCGTGCTGTTCACCCATGGCCGCCTGTATGCCGAAAGCGAGATGACGGTGTTGCGGGCGGTGGGCATGGGGCCGCGCTCGGTGCTGGGCATTACCCTGGTGCTGGCGCTCATCACCATGCTGCTGGCCACGCTGAACACCATGTGGCTGGCCCCCTGGGCCCGGGAGGCCGAGTATCAGCTGCTGGACCGAGCCCGCTCCGATCCGACCCTCACCGCCCTGGTGGGGGGGCGTTTTCTGAACGTGGACAGTGGCCGTCTGGTGGCCTATGTCGATGAGCTGGAGGAGGAGGGCACCGGATTGCAGCGGGTGTTCCTGCTGCAGCAGCCGCGGGATGGCCAGGTGCCCACCATACTGGTGGCCGACTCCGGCCAGTTGTCGGTGGACGAGAATGGCCTGCAATGGCTGACCCTGAAAAACGGGCGCCGCTATTCGGGCCCCATGCCGGGCCAGGAGTTCAAGGTGTCCCAGTTCGAGGAGTTCAGCGCCTGGCTGCAGCAGCGGCGCGAGGTGATCGCCTCGACGCGCAAGGAGTCGGCCACCTCGGTGGGTGAGCTGTTTCACAGCAAGGAGATCAAGCAGATCGCCGAATGGCAATGGCGGGTCTCGCTGCCGCTTTCCATCCTGGTGCTGACCCTGATCGTGGTGCCCATGGCGGTGGTGAACCCGCGCCAGGGCCGCTACGCCAAGCTGTTGCCGGCCATACTGCTCTACCTGAGTTACTTCCTGTTGCTGAGTGCCGGGCGTTCGGCCCTGGAGCGTGGCACCCTGCCGGTGTTTCCCGGCCTCTATGCGGTGCCGGTTCTGTACATGCTGTTGTTTGCCCTGCCCCTCAATCTGGCGGAAACCCGCTGGTGGAACGGCTGGCGGCTGCGCATCAAGGGAGGTTGCCGCTGATGCTGGGTATTCTGGAGCGCTACGTCGGCCGTACCGTGCTGATGGCCATATTGCTGGCCACGCTGACCCTGGTGGGCCTCTCTGCGCTGATCAAGTTCGTCGAGCAGCTCAAGCAGGTGGGACAGGGGCAATATGATGTCTGGGCCGCCGCCTGGTATGTGCTGCTTTCCACCCCCAAGGAACTGGTGATGTTCTTCCCCATGGGGGCACTGCTGGGCGGCGTGGTGGGGCTCGGGCAGCTGGCCAGCACCAGCGAACTGGTG
>JBFHKO010000172.1:0-5493 GCA_041595355.1 Aeromonadaceae bacterium | reverse complement strand
CTACGCCATCGGCTGCGGCCACGTGCTCCACATGCTCTGCGATCTCACCATCGCCGCCGACAACGCCCGCTTCGGCCAGACCGGTCCCAAGGTGGGCTCCTTCGACGGTGGCTGGGGCGCGGCCTACATGGCGCGTATCGTCGGTCAGAAGAAGGCCCGGGAGATCTGGTTCCTGTGCCGGCAATATGATGCCCAGCAGGCGCTGGAGATGGGCCTGGTGAACACGGTGGTCCCCCTGGCCGAGCTGGAGCGGGAAACGGTACGCTGGTGTCGCGAGACGCTGCAGCACAGCCCCATGGCGCTGCGCTGCCTGAAGGCGGCCCTGAATGCGGACTGCGACGGTCAGGCCGGGCTGCAGGAACTGGCCGGCAATGCGACTATGCTGTTCTATATGACCGAGGAAGGTCAGGAGGGGCGCAACGCCTTCGTCGAGAAGCGCCAGCCCGATTTCACCAAATTCACACGGAATCCATGAATGGACGCAACCCTCTATCGCTATAGCCTGCCCCTGACCCAAGCCCTGGAGATCCGGGGGCACCGCATGGAGACCCGGGAGGGGCTGCTGCTCAAATGGGGAGCGAACTGGGGCGAGATAGCCCCCCTGCCCGGCCTCTCCCGCGAAACCCTGGAGGAGGCCAGCGCCGAAGCCATCGTCTGCCTGAAAAGTGCCCGCCAGGGACGCCACCTGCTTCCCCAGCTGCCATCGGTGCAATTCGGCTTCGACTGCGCCCGCCGGGTCTGGCCCAAGAGCCTGAAAAGCCCGCTGTCGCCCTACATACTGCTGCTGGGCTCCCCGGACGAGATCATCTGGGGCTGGCGCGAATGGCTGTATGACTACCCCACCAAGGCCAAGATCAAGGTGGGCCGCTACCCCATGCGCGACGAGATCGCCATGATCCGCGAATTGTGCCGCCTGGCGCCCAAGCTGAAGTTGATTTTGGATGCCAACCAGGGCTGGACCCGGGAAGAGGCCTGGACATTCATGAGCCACCTCAATCCGGCCAACCTCGAATATGTGGAGGACCCTTGCGCCCGCCTCGAGGATGTGCGCGCCGTCGCCGGCCATACCGGCATTCCGGTGGCGCTGGATGAGCTGCTGAGCACCGACCAACCCTGGGAGAACTTCAATCAGCTCAAGGGGCTGATCATCAAACCCACCCTGATCGGCAGCCTGGACAAGTGCAAGAAACTGGTCGATCGCGGCCATGAACTGGGCATCAAGGTGGTTCTCTCCTCCAGCTTCGAATCCCAGGTCGGCAACCGGCTGCTGACCCAGCTTGCCGGCGAGTGGGCTCCGGAGCAGGCTCCCGGCGTGGACACCCTGCGCTATCTGGCCGGCAGTCTGCTGAACCGGGATACCGGCGAGGTGGATGAGTCCCGGCTCGAGGTGCTATGGCAGAGCTAGCCTGCCCGGTTCGTCAACAGGCCCGGCAGCATGCCGGGCGCATGGCCCTCCATCTGGGCGATGAGCGCCTCAGTTACGCGGCCCTGGATGGCCGCCTCAATGCCCTGCAGGCCCAGTTGCAGGCCCAGGGACTGACGGCAGGCGACCACCTGCTGGCGGTGGCCCCCAATGGCCTGCCACTGCTGTTGCTGGCCTGGGCCTGCCTGCGCCAGGGGCTGGTATTCTGCCCGCTGAATCCCGCCTTTCCCCCCGCCGAGCGCCGCCGGCTGGCCGCGCAGCTGGATGCCCGGGCCGGCTGGAGCGGTGATGGCGAGCCCTGCGGCTGCGACCGTTCACTGCAACTCGATTTTTCCGCCAGCCAGATCCCGCACGGGCCCTGTCGGCTCAACGATCAGCGACTCGCCAATCTGACCCTCACCTCCGGCAGCAGCGGCACGCCCAAGGCTGTGGGGCATGCGCTGGCTCAGCACCGGGCCAGCGCTGCCGGCTCCGCCAGCCAGATCCCCCTGCACCCCGGGGATCTCTGGCTGCTGTCGCTGCCCCTGTTTCATGTCGGTGGCTATGCGATACTGGTCCGCTGCTTTCTGGCCGGCGCCGCCATCGCCCTCAATCCGGCGGCCTGGCCGCTACCCGAGCTGCTGCGCCGGCTGCCCGTCAGCCACCTCTCCCTGGTGCCGACCCAACTCTATCGTCTGCTGCGCGCCCACGACTTTCACTTCGGCCAGACCCGGGTACGCCGGCTGCTGCTGGGGGGAGCCCCCATTCCCCAGCCGCTGGTGGACATCTGCCACGCCCAGGGGCTGCGCCCCCTGGTCAGCTATGGCCTGTCGGAGATGGCTTCCCAGGTCTGCACCGGTGAAGCGGGCAGCGACGCCGCTGCCGTGGGCAGACCGCTGCCCGGCCGCGAGCTGTGCCTGCAAGAGGGCGAGATCTGTGTCCGCGGCGAAACCCTGTTTCTCGGCTACTACAGTGCGGGACGACTGATACGCCCGCTGGATGCCGACGGCTGGTTCCATACCCGGGACCTGGGCCACTGGAACAGCGACGGCCAGCTGGTGATCAGCGGCCGGCGCGATAACCAGTTCATTTCCGGCGGCGAAAACATCCAGCCCGAGGCCATAGAGCAGCAACTTGTCCAGCATCCGGCGGTCAGCCAGGCGCTGGTGGTTCCGGTACCCGATAGCGAGTGGGGGCAACGCCCGGCCTGCTTCCTGCGCTGGCAGGCGGGCCCGCGACCACTGGCGGAACTGGAGGCCTGGCTGCGACAACGCCTGCCCGGCTTCATGGTGCCGAAACACTGGCTGGCCTGGCCGACCGAGGCCGACACCCGTCTCAAGTTGCCACGCAACCAGTGGCGGGAGCGGGCCTGCCGTCAACTGCAGCTGTGACCATTAAAACGCCGTTTTCCTTGGTTTCGGAGGCACAAAACCGTATAGTCGGCACGTTTCCTCATCAGGTTGGGCACTATGTTTCAAGACAATCCGCTGCTGGCGCAGCTTAAACAGCAGCTGCGGGACAACGTCCCGAAGAAAGAGGGGGTGGTTCGCGCCTCCGACCGTGGTTTTGGTTTTCTGGAGACCGACAGCCGGGAAAGCTACTTCATCCCGCCCACGCACATGAAGAAGGTGATGCATGGCGATCGCATCGTGGCCCTTATCCGCAGCGAAAACGAGAAGGAGCTGGCGGAGCCCGAGAGCCTGCTCACGCCCTTCCTCAGCCGCTTCGTCGGTCGCATCAAGCTGATCAAGGATCGTCTGAACGTGGTGCCGGATCACCCGGTATTGAAAGAAGTCATCAAGGCGCGACCGGCCAAGGGGCTGGACGAGAAGCAGTTCAAGGAAGGCGACTGGGTCGTGGCCAACCTGAAGCGTCACGGTCTCACCGATAACGGCCACCTGGCCGAAATCAGCGAGCTCATCACCCAGGGCGATGATCCCGAGGCCCCCTGGTGGGTGGTGCTGCGCCGCCACAACCTGGCCCGCAGCGCCCCCGAGCTGGAGCAGGAGTGGCAGCTGCTGGACGAAGGGCTGGAGCGGGAAGATCTCACCGCGCTGCCCTTCGTCACCATAGACGGCGCCTCGACCAAGGACATGGACGATGCCCTGCATGTGACGCCGCTGGAGGATGGCTGGCAGTTGATGGTCGCCATCGCCGACCCGACCGCCTACATAGTGCCGGGCAGCCCCATGGACCTGGAGGCCGCCAAGCGCGCCTTCACCGTCTACCTGCCAGGGCGCAACATCCCCATGATACCGCGCACCCTGAGCGATGAACTCTGCTCCCTGAAAGAAGGCGAACTGCGGCCGACCCTGTGCGTCAGCATGCACATCCGCCGCGACGGCAGCATCGACGAAGATACCCGCTTCTTCGCCGCCCACATCCGCTCCCAGGGGCGCCTGATCTACGATCAGGTCTCCGACTGGCTGGAGCAGGGCGAAGCCGACGGTTTTGTCCCCGCCCCCGCCATCGCCGAGCAGATACTGGCCCTGAAGGCCATCACCGAAGCGCGTCAGGCCTGGCGAACCACCCATGCCCTGATGTTCAAGGACAAGCCCGATTATGCCTTCGAACTGAATGCCGAGGGCGACGTGGTGGCCATTCACGTGGAGCCACGCCGCATCGCCAATCGCATGGTGGAAGAGGCGATGATCGCTGCCAACCTCTGTGCCGGTGCACAGCTGGCCCGCCAGCCGGGTTACGGCATCTTCAACGTGCATGTCGGTTTCGATCCGGATCGGGTGGCAGGCGCCGCCGAACTGCTGTCTGCCCACCAGGCCCCGGTGACCGAAGAGAGCCTGGGCACACTTGACGGTTTCCGCCAGTTGCGCCACTGGTTGGATGCCCAGGAGACCCCCTTCCTGGACAACCGCATCCGCCGCTTCCAGACCTTCTCCGTGATGTCGGCGCTGCCCGGCCCCCACTTCGGCCTGGGTTTCCCCCTCTATGCCACCTGGACCTCACCCATCCGCAAGTACGGCGACATGGTGAACCACCGGTTGCTCAAGGCGCTGATCAAGCAGAGCGACTGTCCAGCCCGCCCGGACGAGACGCTGACCCAGGCGCTGAGCGATGCGCGGCGCCTGAACCGGCTGGCCGAGCGCGATATCGGCGACTGGCTCTATGTGCGATTCCTGCAAACCGCCGTAGGCAGCGAGCAGACCTTCGAGGGCGAGATCATCGACATCGTCCGCGGCGGCATCAAGGTGCGCCTGCAGGAAAATGGCGCCGTCGCCTTCATTCCTGCCGCCCAGATCTGCAGCAACCGCAAGCGCCTGGAGTGCAGCTGGGACGATGGCCGTGTCTATCTCGACAAGGCTCCGCTGTTCGAGCTGGGGCAGCGCATCCCGGTGCGCCTCAAAGAGGCCATAGAGGCAACCCGCTCCCTGATCGGGACGCTGGCCGAGCCACTGGAACTGGCTCCCCAGCCCGCTGAACAGACCGAGTCCCAGGCCGTCGGCTAACACCTCTGCCGCCATCGTGACCACCAATGATCGCACGTAAACGCAAGAGGCCTTCCGATAGGAAGGCCTCTTTGTTTTCCGGGCGTCTGCCGCCGGGAACCTGGTGCAGCACAGCAATGCTCAGAGGAACTCGCACAGGTAGGCGGTATCCTCGGCCACCTGCAACTTGAAGCTGCTGTTGCCCGGCACCGGGAACGCCTCGCCCCCCTTGAAGGTCACCCATGCTTCCTGACCGGGCAGCTGCACCGTCAGGGCGCCCCGGATCACGACCATCCGCTCGGGAGCACCGGTATTGAACAGGTATTCCCCGGGCGCCATGACGCCAACGGTGGCATTGCCTGCCGCATTGGCGAAGCCGATGGATTTCACATTACCGTCAAAATATTCATTTACCTTCAGCATGATCTGTTCCTTGGATTGCTCTTGTTGTGACGCCACAGATTAGCACGAGCTCCCGTTGCGGGACATCCCCCGCAAGCGGAGCTCAAAAGGCGAGCGGGCTCACAAATCCGAATGGGGCTTGGCTTTCGTCACCCGGCATTCAAAAGCCATTAAGCTTCGAGGGTACACAATGAGTCATCCAAGAGCATGTCGCCCAACGGACCCGCAGTTCAGGCCCGTTAGTTG
>JBFHKO010000171.1:0-5512 GCA_041595355.1 Aeromonadaceae bacterium | reverse complement strand
CCCCGGGCGCCGGGCACCCTGGGCACCCTGGCGGCCGTGCCTTTTTACCTGCTGGTGAGCGACTGGCCGCTGTGGGCCTATCTGCTGCTGCTGCTGCTGGGCTGTCTCGCCGGCATCGTCATCTGCGAGGCGGCGACCCGGGCCATCGGCGTCGAGGATCACGGCGCCATCGTCTGGGACGAGTTCATGGGCTTTGGCATCACCATGATTGCCGCGCCCCAGGGCTGGGGCTGGATAGTGGCGGGCTTTGGGTTGTTCCGGCTGTTCGACATCCTCAAGCCCTGGCCCATTGGCTGGCTGGATCGGCGGGTGAAGGGGGGCCTTGGCATCATGCTGGATGACCTGCTGGCCGGGCTCTTTGCCTGGCTCTGCATGCAGGGACTGGCGCTGCTCTGGGGCTGAGGTGGCCTCGGGGTAGGCAACGAGCAGGGGATTCGCTCATGTGAAAGGGCGCACCGGCATCACCGGTGCGCCCTTTGTGTTACTGCGCAGGGGCGGGGATTCAGCTGGCGAAGTAATCGCGGATGCGCGCGGTTATGCCGGCGCTGTCCAATCCCAGCAGGCGGTAGATCTGCTCCGGGCTGCCCTGCTCGATGAAGCGATCCGGCAGCCCCAGGTTCAGCACCGGCCGGCACAGGCGCTGACTCATCAGGTATTCGTTGACCGCCGAGCCGGCGCCGCCCTGGAGGGCATTCTCCTCCAGGGTGATCAGCCCCTCGTGGCCGGCGGCCAGGCTGCGCAGCAGGGCTTCATCCAGCGGCTTGACGAAGCGCATGTCCACCAGGGTGGCGTCCAGCTGCTCGGCCACCGGCCAGGCCTGGTGCAGCAGGGTCCCGAAGCAGAGAATGGCCAGCCGGGTCCCTTCACGCACCACCCGGCCCTGACCGATGGGCAGGCTCTGCATGGCGGTGTCGATGGCGGTGCCGGTGCCGGTGCCACGCGGATAGCGCACCACCGCCGGGCCATCCAGCTGATAGCCGGTATAGAGCATCTGCCGGCACTCGTTCTCGTCCGAGGGGGTCATGATGACCAGGTTGGGCACGGTGCGCAGGCAGCTGATGTCGAAGGCACCCTGATGGGTCGGGCCATCCGGGCCCACTATGCCGGCCCGGTCGATGGCAAACAGCACCGGCAGCTTTTGCAGTGCCACGTCGTGGATGATCTGATCGTAGGCGCGCTGCATGAAGGTGGAGTAGATGGCCACCACCGGCTTCAATCCCTGGGTGGCCATGCCGGCCGCCAGGGTCACCGCATGCTGCTCGGCGATGGCCACATCGAAGTAGCGATCCGGGAAGCGCTGGGAGAAGGCCACCATGCCGGAGCCCTCGCGCATGGCCGGCGTGATGCCGATGAGGCGCTCATCCCGGGCCGCCATGTCGCACAGCCACTGGCCAAACACGCTCGAAAAGCTGGGCTTGCCGGCACTGCTCTTGGGCAGGCAGTCGTCGTTCGGATCGAACTTGGGGACGCCGTGATATCCGATGGGGTCCTTTTCCGCCGGCTCGTAGCCCTTGCCCTTCTTGGTCATCACATGCAGCAACTGGGGACCCTTGAGCTGGCGCATGTTGCGCAGGGTGCTGACCAGTGTCCCGATGTCGTGGCCGTCCACCGGGCCTATGTAGTTGAAGCCGAACTCCTCGAACAGGGTGCCGGGGATCACCATGCCCTTGAGGTGCTCCTCGGCGCGCCGCGCCAGCTCCTTGACCGGAGGCAGCCCGGAGAGGACCTTCTTGCCTCCTTCGCGCAGGGTAGTGTAGAGCTGGCCGGAGAGCCAGCGCGCCAGGTGGTTGTTGAGGGCGCCGACGTTCTCGGAGATGGACATCTCGTTGTCGTTCAGCACCACCAGCATGTCTTCATGCAGATCGCCAGCGTGGTTCAGGGCCTCGAAGGCCATGCCGGCGGTGAGGGCGCCATCGCCGATCACGGCCACCACCTTGCGCCCGGCCTGCTCGCGCCGGGCGGCAATGGCCATGCCGAGGGCCGCGCCGATGGAGGTGCTGGAGTGGCCCACCGACAGGGTGTCGTACTCGCTCTCCTCGCGCCAGGGGAAGGGATGCAGTCCCTTGAACTGACGGATGCTGCTCATCTGCTCCCGGCGTCCGGTCAGTATCTTGTGGGGATAGGCCTGGTGGCCCACGTCCCACACCAGCCGGTCGAAGGGGGTCTGGTAGACATAGTGCAGGGCCACGGTCAGCTCCACGACCCCCAGCCCGGAGGCCAGGTGACCGCTGCTCTGGCTCACCGAGTGCAGCAGATACTGGCGCAGCTCGTCGCACAGGCCATCCAGCCGCTCTTCGGGCAGGTTGCGCAGCTGGTCCGGGGTGTTGGCCAGGGCCAGGGTGGGGTAATGGGTGATATCAAGACTCATGAGTGCTTCTTTCAGACATCAGTAGGCCCGCTCGACGATGTAATCGGCAAAGGCGCGCAGGAGGTGGGTGTTGTAGGGCAGGGGGCTCAACGCCGCCAGCGCCTTCTGGTGCAGCTCCCGGGTCAGGGCGCGGGCCGCGTCCAGGCCCAGCAGTGCCGGGTAGGTGCTCTTGCAAAGGGCCTGATCCGAGCCCTGGGGCTTGCCCAGGGTGGCGGTATCGCCGACGACATCCAGAATGTCATCCTGGACCTGGAAGGCCAGGCCGATGGCGGCCGCGTACTCCTGCAACGCCGCCAGCAGCGGCTCGTCGGTGGCCGAGTGGCACAGGGCGCCCAGGGTGACGGCGCACTCGATGAGCGCACCGGTCTTGTGGCGGTGGATCTGCTCCAGCGCCGCCAGGTCGATGGTCTTGCCTTCGGCGTCCAGATCCAGTGCCTGGCCGCCGCACATGCCGGCATAGCCGGAAGCGCGGGCCAGGCTGCTCAGCATCTGCAGCTGGTGGGCGCGCAGGGCAGCCGGCATGGGGTGGTCCGCCAGCACGCTGAAGGCCAGGGTCTGCAGGGCATCGCCGGCCAGGATGGCGGTGGCCTCGTCGAAGGCCTTGTGCACCGTCGGGTGGCCGCGGCGCAGATCGTCATCGTCCATGGCCGGCAGATCGTCGTGGATCAGCGAATAGGCATGCAGGCATTCGATGGCCACCGCCGGACCGTCCAGTACCGCTTCGTCGGCACCCAGCATGGTGCCCACGGCGTAGACCAGGAAAGGGCGCACCCGCTTGCCGCCCAGCAGCAGGCCATGGCGCATGGCGGCCTTCAGGCGCGGTGAGGTGTCCGGCAAGTGATCGATCTGCGCCAGCAGGCGTGCGTCGATGCGCTGGCGATAGGCTTGCTGAAAGGCATCCAGGGCCAATTAGGCGTCTCCTTGTTCTGGCTCGAAGGGCTCAAGTTTTTCCCCGCCCTCCCGGGCAAGCAGGATCTGCACCTTCTGCTCGGCCTGCTCCAGCTTCTGCTGGCCGGCGCGCACCAGCTGGATGCCGCGCTCGAACTGGTCGAGGGCTTGCTCCAGGGGCAGGGCGCCCTGCTCCAGTTGCTGGACTATACTCTCCAGCTGCTCCATGGTGCCGTCAAAGCTCAGGCTCTCGATTTTCTTGCTGGCCATTGGATCCTCGCTGCGGGTGGGAAAAACGCGGCCATCTTAGCATTCTCTGCTGTTATGGGGGAGCGAGGCTGCGGCTTTTGCCGTGTGAGGCCGCAAAAGCCGTCACGGCCGGGGCTCGCGGCCGGCGGCTGGCTGCCGTTTTCGAGGGCCGGTCCCGGGCGGGCACCGGGTTTTTTGCCCTCCAACGGGTATCCAGACTTAAGCTTGGCCGCCAGCTTGGTTATAATTCGCGCCCGTCACGCAGGCTCACAGGCACTATTTTCATGAAATTCATCATCAAGCTGTTTCCCGAGATCACCATCAAGAGCAAGTCGGTGCGCCAGCGCATGTGCAAGGTGTTGCAGGGCAACATCCGCAACGTGCTGCGCCGCCAGGATCCCAGCGTCAAGGTACGTCTGGACTGGGACAAGATGGTGGTCTCCAGCAGCGATGCGAGCCCGGAAAACCGCGCCATGCTCATCGAGCGGCTGGGGTGCATCCCCGGCATCCAGAATTACCTCGAGGTGCAGGAGAGCCGCTTCACCGATCTGGACGATCTCTATCGCCAGACCGCCGCCCTCTATGGCGACCAGCTGGCCGGTAAAAGCTTCTGCGTGCGGGTGCGGCGCCGTGGCCAGCATCCCTTTACCTCCATCGAGGTGGAGCGCTATGTGGGCGGCGGGCTGAATCAGAATCATGTCACCGGCGGCGTGCGCCTGAGGCGGCCGGATGTGCAGATCAACCTCGAGATCGAGGATGACAAGCTCTACCTGGTGCGCGGCATCTATCCGGGCCTCGGCGGCTACCCGCTCTCCACCCAGGAAGATGTGCTGAGCCTGATGTCCGGCGGTTTCGACTCCGGCGTGGCCTCCTACCACTTCATCAAGCGCGGCAGCCGGGTCCATTACTGCTTCTTCAATCTGGGGGGGGCGGCCCACGAGATCGGCGTCAAGCAGGTCGCCTACTACCTGTGGGAAAAATTCGGCGCCTCGCACAGGGTCAAGTTCATCTCGGTCCCCTTCGAGCCGGTGGTGGGCGAGATCCTGGAGAAGGTGGAAAACGGCCTCATGGGCGTGATCCTCAAGCGCATGATGATGCGCGCCGCGGCCCGGGTCGCCGAGCGCATGGGCGTCGAGGCGCTGGTGACCGGCGAGAGCCTGGGGCAGGTCTCCAGCCAGACACTGACCAACCTGTCGGTCATCGACCGGGTCACCGAGACACTGATACTGCGGCCGCTCATCACCAGCGACAAGCAGGAGATCATCGATCTGGCGCGCCGCATCGGCACCGCCGAATTTGCCGAGACCATGCCGGAATATTGCGGCGTCATCTCCAACAAGCCCAATATCAAGGCGCCCCTGGCGCGGGTGCTGGAAGAGGAGTCCAAGTTCGACTTCGCGGTGCTGGAGCAGATGCTGGCCGACTCACGGTTGATGGACATTCGCGCCATCGCCGAGGAGACCGAGGCGCAGGTGCAGGAGGTGGAGACGGTACAGGCCATGGGTCAGGACGAGGTGGTGCTGGATATCCGCTCCCCGGACGAGCATGACGAGCGTCCCTTCAGCGTCGAGGGTCACGAGGTGGTGCATCTGCCGTTCTACAAGCTGGCCACCGCCTTTGGCGATCTCGACCCGGGGCGGACCTACCTGCTCTACTGCGAGCGGGGCGTGATGAGCAAGCTGCAGGCGCTCTACCTGAAGGAGCAGGGCTTTGACAACGTCAAGGTCTACCGCCAGCACGGCCAGGGCTGAGTGTCCGCTTGCCGGACAGGCCAACGCCGCGGCTTAAAGCGCGGCGTTTTGCCGTTTAGCCTGTGCCGGTGACAGATCAGCGTACCAGCATGGCCCTGCCGACTCGTAGCGCCGTCTCGGCGCCGCACAGCTCGCCGAGAATGGCCAGCGCGAAGTCGATGCTGGTGCCCGGCCCCTGGCTGGTGATGAGCTTGTGGCGCGCATCGACCACCACCCGCTCCGGGCTCCGGCCTGCCTGCGGCAGCTGCCCTTCGGT
>JBFHKO010000170.1:0-5537 GCA_041595355.1 Aeromonadaceae bacterium | reverse complement strand
GTTGCGTGGTCTGGCTATCGCCGCAGCGCACCAGCTCACTCAGGTTGCTGAGCCCCCGCAGGCTCGCCGGCCGGGTGGCAATGTCCCGCTGACTGCGTGGCCGCGCCCGTATCGGCGGCACACTGGTCAGGTAGTGGTCCATCAGATGACGGACCGCCTCCAGGCCGGCATCGACCTCCTCGGGCTCCGCGCTCTGGGGGGCGCCCAGCAGGGTATCCGCAAGGTGACTCAGACTCGCCTCCCAGCCGTTGCCCAGTAACTGGCGGCCGCCCCGGGCCGCCCGGGCATCCCGCAGCCGCAATACCGGATTCATCAGCATCAGCAGGTGAATATAGTGTTCGGTGCTCTCCAGCGTCATGACGTGACCCAACGCATCCATGAAGCCATGCTCGGAGACCACCAGCTCTCCCTCCAGCAGGGCCGCCGCCGCCCGATAATGGATGCGATGCAGGCGATCTCGATGTTTCACCCAGACCGGCGCCAGCCGTGCCAGCCGCTGTGAGTGCTGGCACATGTCGGCTTTGTATTCGCGAAAGGTGAGGATGATCTCCAGCCGAGGCTCCGCCTCCGGGGCCCCCGCTTCGGGGCGGTAAAAATCGTCCGCCACAAACTGGTAGGGCACTTCGTCCTGCCCCAACAGACACCAGAGAGCCCGCAGCAAGCTGGTTTTACCCCAGGCGTTTTCACCGATCAGGGCGGTGATCTGCTGAAAGTTGATGGACAGCTTCTTGAGGCCCCGAAATCCGCTGATCTCCACTCTTTCCAGATACATAGGCAACCACCCGTTGCGTTTTCATTGAAGATGGCAAATAGCTGCCATGAATGCCAGGCAGCCATGCCGAAAACGTAGGTCGGTGGGGCGAGGGAGCGACAAGCGGAGCCTCACGTTGGGGCTGCGACTCAGCCGCAGGAGCCTGATGCTCCCGTGACATCAGAGCCCCAAGGCGGAGCCGTACTGCTGCCAGAGCAGCTTCGCCGACATGGCCAGCGAGGTGCAGACGATCAGGGGTTTGATCAGTTTGCTGCCCCGAGTGACGACCAGTCGGGATCCCAGGCGGGCACCGATGATCTGGCCCAGCGCCATGGAAAAACCGATGCTCCACACCAGTTTTCCACCCAGTGCGAACAGCAGCAGGGAGGCGCAATTGGAGGTGAAATTGAGCAGCTTGCTGTGCGCGGTCGCCTTGACCAGATTGAAGCCAGCCAGGGAGACAAAGCCTATCGCGAAGAAGGATCCCGTTCCCGGACCGAAAAAGCCGTCATAGAAACCGACTCCGATGCCAACGGTGCTGGCAAAGGCCAGGGTACCGATACGGCGTTGGCTGTCCAAGTCCCCCACCCGGCGGGAATTGAGAAAGTAGAGGGCAAATCCCACCAGCAAAAAAGGGATCAGTCGGGCCAAGGCACTGGCATCGATGGATTGCACCAGCAGGCTACCCAGTGCACTGCCGACAAAGGTCAGGGCGATGGCGGGTCGCAGGGCGGTGATATCCAGATAGCCACGCCGGGCAAAATACCAGGTCGCCGAACCACTGCCGAACACGCTCTGCAATTTGTTGGTGCCTAGAGCCTGGGCAGGCGACAAGCCCACCGCCAACAACGCCGGCAGGGTGAGCAGGCCACCGCCACCGGCAATGGCATCGATAAAACCGGCGACCAGGCCACAAAGGGCCAGCCCTGCCAGGGTGTAGAACTCCACGTCCATTCAGGCTCCTTGCCAATAGAACGACCGCGGCATAAGGCGCCGACGGGAAGCTGCGAAACGGTCACTGCGCTGGCTGTGAGAGGGGAGCGACGCAAGCGGCCCCCCAGCCTCACCCCCTGGCTGGCACGCACACGCAAGAGTCCGCCTCGAGCGGGTCTGCCGAGGCGCAGACGCTCGATTCTATCCGCAAAATAGATGCATGCAAGTCTTGACGGGAGACGAACTCGCGCTGGCGTTGTTGCGCGAACGAGAGGCAAAAAAAAAGTAGCCCTTAGGCTACTGGAAACAAGTCTGTCAACTCAAAAAACCCGCCGAACAATCACTGCATGGGGTGGTACACAACGATTGCCTGGGGCCAATAACAACCAACCTTAAACGCACTTACAACCAATCTGCCTGACGGCAATCAATCCAGATACTCATAGTGATGATGGCCACGGCGAACCCCGAAGGCACGCTGTACCACGCGGCGAGCCTTGCTCAGCTCGTCCAGCTTCTTGACACATTCTTTCATCGTTTTGATGTTCATATGATACCTCCTTGGTAACACATTGTGGTTTTACTGCTCAATTGGATACATCCTGTATCCCTGTACCACCTACCGCGGTGACGGTCACACGCCCTAAACAACGCTGTAACCGTTGGTTTCTCATGGCACGGGGTAATTATTGATCCAAACCGGCACCCTGTCCACCTTTTTTGTAATTTCCTTACGTTATTAAATTACATCATGTGATTTTCAGCATTGCTGCATATTGCATGCATCTGTATTTAAAGCATTTTAATATCAAGAAAACACTTTCAGATGCCCGTCACAAAACTGTAATGTACTTACATGAACAAATATTTAACATCACTTATGCCAAAGCATTTCCCATACCAGCCCGCGCCATGGGAGCTCGCCTCCTGTCGAACGAATGCTTGTTTTGGTACGGTGCAAGGTCAACCTGAGTTATAATCGGGGTATTCCCATGCCGAGAGATGAAACAGCAAGTGGCTGAATTAAAAACAGAAACTTTATGCCCCACCTTTGCAGCGCTGCCATGTGAGCGCTTGTCCGCCCTGACGCCACTTAGCTTCTCCGATATCCAGCCTCGGGCCGCCTCAGCCATCAACCGTTTGACCAGTTTTGGCACACCCTGCCCCATTTTGTTGCTGAGCGGCTTCCCGGGCGTGGACTACGAGCGGACCGTCATGGATCTTATCGACGACTGTGCCCCGGATGACGCGGCCCTGTTCGACCTCTGCTACGCGGAAAACCTGGTTAACCCATTCAAGCCGCTGTGGCTGAAGCTCAAGCCCGGCAGCGGTATCGAATTTTGCCAGCTGGTTGGCGAACTGCTGCGCCTGCTGCCCCTGCACCTGGATGCCGAGGAGCTGGTGACCCGCATCCTGCGCAAACAGGATAATGACGCCAAGCTCACCGAATATCTGGGCCAGCTGGCCGCCCATGTGGCCCAGGGGGGCGGCTTCGTGCATCCGGTGCTGATCAACCTGCTGATCCACCACCAGACCCAGACGCCTCCAGTCATCTATGGCCGGGATCTGACTTGGGAGACGTTGTTCGGCTCCATCAATTACCAGACCGAACAGGGCTCGGTCTTCAGCCATCACCACCTGCTCGATCCCGGTCTGCTGCGGGAGGCCAACGGCGGTTACCTGGTGCTGCCACTGGAGGAGCTGCTCGGCAAACCGGAGCTCTGGTTCAAGCTGCGCAATGCCCTGGAAACCGGTTTCCTCGACTGGTCCTCCGCCCCCGAAAACCAGACCCTGACCCCCTATTTTCAGCCGGAGCCGACTCCCCTCAGGGTAAAGCTGATCCTGGTGGGGGATCGCCTGACCATGGCGGAATTCAATCTGCTGGATCGGGAAACCGCCGAGCGCATCTTTCTGCGCACCGATCTCATCGCCGAAGTCACAACCGAAGAGGGATGGGCACTGTTTCTGGGCCTGCTGAGCGGCCTACGCCAACGGATGGCGCTGCTCGACTTCGATGCCGACGCGTTGCTCGGACTGGCCCGCTTTGCCTGCCGGCTATGCGAACATCAGGGATTGCTCTCCGTGGCTGAAACCCAGCTCGCCGCCCTGATGCGGCTGGCCGACAGCCTGGCGCGGGAAGAGCAGGCCCAGTGCGTGAGCGGCGTCCATATCAGCGGTGCACTGGCCGAACAGGAGTACCGCCTCAACTATGTGGTCGAGCTATCGGATCAGGGCATCATCGACAAACAGGTCCTGCTGCAGACCAATGGCGAGGTGGTTGGCCAGATCAATGGGCTGTCGGTCATCGAAATCATGGGCCATCCCTATGACTTCGGCGAGCCGGTGCGGCTGACCGCCACCGTCCACCTGGGAGATGGCGACGTGGTGGACATAGAGCGCAAGGCCGAACTGGCCGGTCATATACATGCCAAGGCGATGATGATCATTCATGGCTACCTCTCGACCCAGTTTGGTGCCGAACACCCCTCGCCCCTGTCGGCCAATCTGGTGTTCGAGCAGTCCTATCACGAGATAGAGGGTGACAGTGCCGCCCTGACCGGACTCTGTGCCCTGCTGTCGGCCCTGGCACAACAGCCCATCTATCAGCACCTGGCCGTCACCGGCGCCGTGGATCAGTTCGGTAACGTGCAGCCGGTTGGCGGTCTGAACGAAAAAATAGAGGGCTTTTTCCGTGTCTGCCGCATCCAGGGACTGACCGGCAAGCAGGGCGTCATCATACCGGCCAGCAATCGGCTACAGTTGATACTGTCCGACGAGGTAAGGAGCACCGTGGCCGCCGGACAGTTCCACATCTATCCGGTGAATCATGTGGAAGAGGCCATCGAACTGCTGACCGGCTGCGTGGCCGGCGACATCGATGATGAAGAGACGCTGTTTGGCCGCATACGGGCACGCCTCGATGAATTGAATGGCAATGCTCCCAGGAAAGGGCTGCTGCGCAGCCTGCTGCAGCGTATCGGGCAAGTGATCGGACTTGTTTAGCGAACACCTGTTCGCTAAATTATGGCAAGCTTACATGAGATAGGATATTACCTGTGCAAGATGAGAAGTCGATGAGCCAAGCCCCAACCCTGTCCCAGTGCGATCAGGGCAAACAAGCCTATACCCGTGACGAGCTGCTGGCCTGTAGCCGCGGCGAGCTGTTCGGTGAAGGCAACAGCCAGTTGCCGGCCCCCAACATGCTGATGATGGATCGCATCGTCAAGATAAGCCACGAAGGCGGTGCCTTTGGCAAGGGCGAAATCGTCGCCGAGCTGGATATCAACCCGGATCTGTGGTTCTTCGGTTGCCACTTCCCCGGCGATCCCGTCATGCCGGGTTGCCTGGGCCTGGATGCCATGTGGCAGCTGGTCGGCTTTTTCCTCGGCTGGAAGGGCGGCCCCGGCAAGGGACGGGCGCTGGGCGTCGGCGAGGTCAAGTTCACCGGCCAGATCCTGCCGACCGCCAAGAAGGTTACCTACCGCATCCAGATGAAGCGTCTCATCTTCCGCAAGCTCATCATGGGCATCGCCGATGGCAGCGTGGAAGTGGATGGCCGCGTCATCTACACCGCCAGCGATCTCAAGGTCGGTCTGTTCCAGGACACCTCGGCGTTCTGAGTCGTCCACGCTCCGCGCCCATGAAAAGAGCCCCTCCTTAGGGGCTCTTTTCGTTGTAATTCGTGGTCGACTATTTCGACACTGATCCGGCGTTGCGATCATCGATCGCCTCACGCCAGCCCCCCAGCCAATACCCGCGAGCATCGGCACCTTGATAAGGACAGCCTTCTTTTGAGCGCCCGTCGGCACCAGCCTGGTAACCGCGAGCACGCGCTCTTTCCAAACGATCGCGT
>JBFHKO010000169.1:0-5620 GCA_041595355.1 Aeromonadaceae bacterium | reverse complement strand
TGCTCTTCTGCTGGAAGGTCGGCAAGTTCGTCAAGTCCAACGCCATCGTCTACGCCCGGGACGGCCAGACCATAGGCGTGGGTGCCGGCCAGATGAGCCGTGTCTACTCCGCCAAGATCGCCGGCATCAAGGCCGCCGATGAGGGGCTGGAGGTCAAGGGCTCGGTGATGGCATCCGATGCCTTCTTCCCGTTCCGCGACGGCATCGATGCTGCCGCCGCCGCCGGCGTGACCTGCGTCATCCAGCCGGGTGGCTCCATGCGCGATCAGGAAGTGATCGACGCCGCCAACGAACACGGCATGACGATGGTGTTCACCAACATGCGCCATTTCCGCCACTGATTCCGGCAACGGCGGGCGCGTCCCGCCGCTTGTGACTTGATTAATTCCGTTCTGGCAGCTCGAGGCCGCCAAGACAAGAGGACAACAGAATGAAAATACTGGTGATCGGTAACGGCGGGCGCGAACACGCCCTGGCCTGGAAAGCCGCCCAATCCACGCTGGCGGACAAGGTGTTCGTGGCCCCCGGCAACCCCGGCAGCGCCCGCGAGCCCAAGGTGGAAAACGTGGCCATCGGCGCCACCGACATTCCGGCCCTGCTGGCGTTTGCCCAGGCCGAACAGATTGGTCTGACCATTGTAGGTCCCGAAGCTCCGCTGGTGAAGGGCGTGGTCGATGCCTTCCGTGCCGCCGGCCTCACCATCTTCGGGCCCACCCAGGCCGCCGCCCAGCTGGAGGGCTCCAAGGCCTTCAGCAAGGACTTCCTGGCCCGCCATCGCATCCCCACCGCCGAATACCAGAACTTCACCGAGGTGGAGCCGGCGCTGGCCTACCTGCGCGAGAAAGGCGCCCCCATCGTGGTCAAGGCCGACGGCCTGGCCGCCGGCAAGGGTGTCATCGTCGCCATGACCCTGGAAGAGGCCGAAGAGGCCGTGCGCGACATGCTCTCCGGCAATGCCTTCGGGGCCGCCGGCTCCCGGGTGGTGATCGAGGAGTTCCTCGAGGGCGAAGAGGCCTCCTTCATCGTCATGGTGGACGGCGAGCATGTGCTGCCCATGGCCACCAGCCAGGATCACAAGCGCATCGGCGATGGCGACAGCGGTCCCAACACCGGCGGCATGGGCGCCTACTCCCCGGCGCCGGTGGTGACCCCCGAGATCCACGAGCGCATCATGCACCGGGTGATCTGGCCCACAGTGCGCGGCATGGCCGCCGAAGGCAATGTCTACACCGGTTTCCTGTATGCCGGCCTGATGATCGACGCCCAGGGCAACCCCAAGGTGATCGAATTCAACTGCCGTTTCGGCGATCCGGAAACCCAGCCCATCATGCTGCGCATGCGCTCCGATCTGGTGGAGCTGTGCCTGGCGGCCTGCGAAGGCAAGCTGGATACCAAGGCCGCCGTCTATGACGAGCGCGCCGCCATCGGCGTGGTACTGGCCGCCGCCCACTACCCGGCCGAACCCAGGAAGGGGGATGTCATCCACGGTCTGCCCGAGACGGAAGTGGAAGGCGAGAAGGTGTTCCATGCCGGCACCGCCGAACAGGATGGCCAGGTGGTCACCGCCGGCGGCCGGGTGCTCTGCGCCACCGCCCTCGGCAACAGTGTGCTCGAAGCCCAGCAGCGCGCCTATGAACTGGCCGCTCGCATCCAGTGGGAGGGGGTCTACTACCGCAAGGACATCGGCTACCGGGCCATCGCCCGGGAGCAGGGTCAATAAGCGCCCGCCTGGCGCTCCGCACCCACCTGTTGATACAAGGCAGCCATGCGGCTGCCTTCCTTATTTGCTGCATTTGCTGCCGCTCATCCCGGCCAAGCGACCGCTCCAACACCACGAGGCTTAAATGGCACTTAAAATCGCCTACACCTTCAAGGGCCAGGCAAAGCAAATCGCCTACGCCAACGACAAATACCACGACATCCATGAGGCCATGGCCGCCGCCGAGGGCATCGATCTGACCGCCTATCTGGCCATGGCCCGTCAGGTGGCCAGCATGGCCAAGAAGGCCCGCGCCCTGACCGATTACCGGGACAACCAGTTCCGCGAATTCGGCTTCAGCGACATCAAGGTGATCAAGGAGTAGGCCCCGCCAAGCTAGCCTCCGGATGCGTGAATGCTCCGGCTGTCGAAACTAAGAAGGCAGCCCATTGGCTGCCTTCCCGATTTCCACGGCGCACAAAGCCTTAAAGATCCACAGAGTATTTCTGTTCAATCTCGCGCTTCTTCAACAGGTAGGCTTTCTGATCGAGGCTATTGTTGGCCAACTCATCATCTAACTGTTTGAGTTCCTTGTTCATTTTTGCTGAAACCGACGTTTTGGTGACGTAATAATTGGCGCTCAACGCACCGTCGTAACCGCTGATGGGATCCCAGCAGATGGATAATGGCCAAAACAACAGATTGGCAATACCCACGCCATAGTTACCGGTATAGAAGGAGCCGCCCCCCGGCAACAGGCCAAGACCCGCCGCCAGAGCCGGATTTTTATCCTCCACCGCCAGCCCCTTGGCCTCATAAGCCTTAAGCTCATGCTTCTGTACGCTGTTCAAGGGACTGGCACAGCCGGCCACCAATGAGGCGCCCAGCAACAAGGGGACTATCATCGCGCTCTTCTTCACTATTATTCTCCTGAGAGGATTAAAAAAATCGGTGTCATGCCCTGATTGGACGCTGCAATCCAGCTGAACATCCATATCACGGGCGAACCCGCCACCCGAGCATGCGACTTCAGTTGGACCCAATCATGCCACGGCAATCTCTGAATGGCACCCATAAATAGTAAAAAACCGCTTGATTGAACCCAGACCATTGTCTTGTGTGGCGTCAAGGTGACACAAGGACTGAGCCGCGCCTGAGCGACGCGGCTGCGAGGGGTTGCCGCTACTCAGGCGGACAAGATGAAGGTCTCGATGACATGGGCCACGCCATCTTCCTCATTGGAGTGGGAGATGAAATCGGCAATCGCCTTGATGTCCGGGCTGGCATTGCCCATGGCCACCGCCAGACCGGCATACTCAAGCATGTGCCTGTCGTTGCCGGCATCCCCCACACAGATGATTTCGTCGGCCTGAATGTCCAGATGCGCGGCCAGGGCTGCCAGCCCGCTGCCCTTGTTGCTCTGCTTGTTGAGAAACTCGAGAAAGAAGGGGGCACTCTGCACCACAGTGTACTGCTCGTAGAGCGCGGCGGGCAAGGCGGCCACGCCCCGCGCCAGCACCTCGGGCTCGTCGATGAGCATGATCTTGATGATTTCGTGCTCGGGCTCCAGGCTGGCAAAGTCGAGCTCCGTCAGGGGCAGGCCATTGATGCTGCCCTCCAGTTCGGTATAGGTACTCGAGCGCGGCGTGATGAGCCCCTGCTGGCGGGAGAAGGCATGGATATTGACTCCCACCGCCTGGCTGACATCAAACAGCTGACGGGCATCCGCCCCGCTCAGGATATGACTGCGGATCACCTGGCGGCTGCCCACGTTCTGCACCAGGGAGCCATTGTAGCTCAGCACATAATCATCGTGGGAGTTGAGCTCCAGCTCATTCAGGTAACGCTCCAGCCCCTCCAGCGGCCGTCCCGAAGCCAGGACCACCCGCACCCCCTGTTCCCGCGCTGCGGCTATGGCCTTGCGGGTCCGTTCGGAGATGGTGCCGTCTTCGCGCAGCAGGGTGCCATCCATATCCAGTGCTATCAGCTTGTACATGTGCTTACCTGTCGATGTCCGAAATGAAAGAAACGCAATTGTACAAAGTTTCGGCCCGGCGCTCAGGCTATTTTACACTGCTCCATGAGGCTATTGCGGGTCGGCTCACAATGGTCAGACCCTTTTGATGACTCAATAGTGACGGTTCGCCATTATGAGAGACCCCTCATATTTTAAGGTTTTCATCCGGTTATACTGTCCCTGAACCATGCGACATGGTCATTGCAATCAAAGGAGAGTCATATGGCAAATGTAACCTTCAGTAATCCGGAATATAAGGCCAAGACCGTCTACGCCGTGGCCGGCAGCCTGAAACAGACCGTCCTCGAACTGGCCAAGGAGAACCATATCCCCATCGACTTCTGCTGCGGTGATGGCGAATGTGGTACCTGTCTGGTCAAGGTCACCAGCCTCGACAAGACCCATGGGCGCCTGGGCGGCCCGCTGACCGACAAAGAGGTCCATGTGCTGAAAGAGTTGGGCAAGCTGACCCCGGACGAGGTCGAAAAGATGCATGTAGATGATTTGCCGACCACCTGGCGTCTGGCCTGTCAGATGATACTGCGTGATGAAGATGTGCTGATCGAGTACTGATCCGCCGCCGTTCTGGTTGTCGTTCGGGCGCATTCCCCCCCATCCCGAACTTCGCCGCTTCCCGTGTCCCCCCCGTTTTGTTTGCCTTTTACGCACCTGCCGCGCAAAAAAACCCGGTACAGAGCCGGGCTTTGTCGATTCATCAACTATCTGAACCTACTTGATGGCATCCTTGAGGGCCTTGCCCGCGACGAAGGCTGGCGTGTTGCTGGCGGCAATGACGATCTCCTGACCGGTTTGCGGATTGCGACCGATACGCCCGGCACGATGGCTCACCTTGAAGGTGCCGAAACCCACCAATTGCACCTGGTCGCCTTCCTGCAAGGTCTGGGTGATGCTGCTCAGCATGGCTTCGAGTGCCTGTTTGGCCTCGGCTTTGCTCAGCTCGGCCTTGGCGGCAATCGCGTCGACAAGCTCGGTTTTGTTCATAGATAGACAGTCCTTTTTTTGCACACCTGGAGTGATAACGAGTCCAATCTATGCAAATTATCCCGGCCTGGCAAAGCCTTTATCCCCGGGCGACTGCCGTTCGTCCACCATTTCAGCAATAAGTGCCACCGGCATCACACCAGGCCCGCTCAGCAGCCATCGGCGGCAATGCCCGCCAAGCCCGCCCCGCAAACGGCTATTCTCAAGGAACAGAGCTTGACACCCGGGCCGGGAAAGGGCGCCGCCGCCGGCCATCATCAGAGGAGGGAGCCCATGTGGATGTTGACAGGCTACCTGCTGCTGGCGCTGAGCGTGGCCTTCATCTGCTCGTTGCTGGAGGCGGTGCTGCTGTCGGCCACGCCCAGTTACATCCAGGCGCTGCGGGAGCAGCAACCGGCCGCCGGGCGGCGACTGCAGCAGCTCAAGCTGCACATAGACCGGCCTCTGGGCGCCATACTGACGCTCAACACCATGGCCAACACAGTGGGCGCCATTGGTGTGGGAGCCGAGTCGACCCGCCTGTTTGGCGAAGCCTGGATCGGGGTCGCCTCGGGGGTCATGACGCTGCTGATACTGATGCTGACCGAGATACTGCCCAAGACCCTGGCCGCCACCCACTGGCGCACGCTGGCTCCCCACATAGGCCGCCCGCTGCAACTGATGATCTGGGTTCTGAGACCCGTCATCTGGCTGACCGAGCTGTTATCGCGCTGGGTGGGCCGCAGCCAGCACCAAGCCTATATCCGTGACGAGATCAGCGCCATGGCCGAACTCGGCATCGCCTCGGGCGAACTGGCCAGCACCGAGAGCCAGATCATCAAGAGCCTGCTGAGATTTCGCGATCTACGGGTCACCGACATCATGACGCCGCGCACCGTCCTGTTCAGCCTGCCCGCACAGAC
>JBFHKO010000168.1:0-5664 GCA_041595355.1 Aeromonadaceae bacterium | reverse complement strand
CGGATATCCAGCAGGGGCATTATTCGATCCCTTTTTGCAAGGCGCTGCGCAGGCCGTCACCCACCAGATTGGTGACCAGCACGCTGAACATGACGGCCAGTCCCGGCAGGGTGACGTTCCAGGGGGCGATATAGATGAGATCCAGACCGTCGGCCAGCATGGTACCCCACTCCGGTATGGGCGGCTGGGCACCGATGCCGAGAAAGCAGACCGCGCTGATATCCAGAATGGCGGCGGAGAGGGCGCGGGTGGTCTGGGCCACCAGGGTATCGACGATGTTGGGCAGTATGGCCAGTCGCAGTATGCGCAGCGAGCTGGAGCCATCCAGGCGCACCGCTATGATGTACTCCTTGTCCATCTGCTCGCGCACCGCATTGTAGGTGGCGCGGATGAACTGGGGGATCAGTGCCAGGGTGATGGCCAGCACGGCATTGTCGAGCCCGGGGCCGAATGCCGCCACCAATACGATGGCCAGCAGCAGCGAGGGTATGGAGAGCAGGGTGTCCAGCATGTGATGCAGCACGCTGGCGCTCAGGCCCCGCGCCATGCCGGCCATGATGCCGATGCCGGAGCCGATCACCAAAGCGATGAGGGTGGCCAGCAGGCCACTGCCGAAGGTCAGGCGGGCGCCATGCACCAGGCGCGAGAGCAGATCCCGGCCCAGATCGTCGGTGCCGAAAAAGTAGTCGATGCTGCCGTTGCTGCTCCAGGAGGGAGGCACCAGCAGGGCCGCCGGATCCTGGCTCAGGGGATCCTGGGTCACCAGCCAGGGCCCCAGCAGGGCCACCCCCAGCATGAACAGCAGCCCCCACAGGGCAGTCATGGCCAGCGGTTGCTGGCGGTAGATCTGCCAGGTCTGCCCCAGGGGGGAGGGGATGCGGATCTCCGGATAGATCTTAGCCTTGGTGGCCATACAGCTCCTTTCTCTTGGCTGGGTAGAGCAGGGTGGTGAACAGCTCGGTGAGTATATTGGCCAGGACCAGCAGACTGGCAATGACCAGCATGCCGGCCTGGATGGCGGCATAGTCCCGCGCCGCTATGCTGGTGACCAGCCAGCGCCCCAGTCCCGGCCATTCGAACACCACCTCGGTGATGATGGCCGAGGTGACTATGGTGCCAAATTGCAGGCTCAGGATCGGCAGTATCGGCGGCAGGGCATTGCGCAGCCCGTGAAACAGCACCACGTTCAGCGATGAATGGCCGCGGCTGAAGGCGGCCTTGATGTAATTCTGCTTGAGTACGTTGGCCATGGAGTTGCGCACCTGACGGATCACCTCGGTCGTGGGGGCCAGCGCCAGCACCAGTGCCGGCAGCAGCAGGTGATGCAGGGCGTCGAGGAAGGCCGCCATCCGGTAGGGGTGCTCCGAAAGCCAGGTATCCAGCAGCGTGAGGCCGGTGACCGGCGCTATCTCGTAGAGCAGGCCCAGCTGGCCCGAGGAGGGAAACCAGCCGAGACGCATGGAGAAGGTGGCAATCACCAGCATGGCCAGCCAGTAAACCGGGATCGAGTAGCCGAGCAGGCTGGCGCCGAGGATGCCGATATCGGCGCTCCGTCCCTTGTACAGGGCGGCGAGGGTGCCGAGGGGGATGCCGAGCAGGGAGGCGATGAGGACCGCCGTCAGGCACAGCTCCAGGGTCGCCGGCGCATGGCGCAGTATCAGCTCCCGTACCGGCTGCCCGGTGACCCGCGAGAGGCCCAGATCCCCCTGCAGCAGCCGCTCCAGGTAGTGAAAATAGCCCGGTAGCAGGGACTGATCGCTCGGCGCGCTCAGGTGGTATTCCAGCCAATAGGCAAAGAAGCTCAGCAGCAGCAGGGTGAAAAACAGCAGGTTGAGGCGGCGCAGCGTGTAGATCAGCATGAGTTAATCCCGATAGGCCCGCTTGAAGGCGAGGCTGCCCATGGGGGTCACCTCCACCTGGTGCAGGTTGGAGCGGAAGGCATGAATGGAGAGCGCATGGGCCAGGGGGATGAGCGGCAGCTCCTGCTCCAGCAATGCCTGGGCATCGTGGTAGTACTGCAGGCGCTGGGCCTGCCCCCGGGTGGTCAGGCCATGGTTCAGCAGGCGTTCGAAGCGCGGGTCACACCAGGCCGAGACGTTGATGCCGCCCTGGCGCGCGGCGTTGCAGCTGAGCAGTGGGCGCAGGAAATTGTCGGGGTCGGCGGTATCGGCGGCCCAGCCGAGGATGACGCCGTCATGGCGTCCCTCTCCCAGGCGGCTGCGCAGTATGGACCATTTCAGGCGCTCGATTTTCACCTGGATGCCCAGCTTGGCCAGGTCGGACTGTATCAGCTGGGCCGTCTTCAGGGCATCGGGGTTATAGGCGCGCTCGCTGGACTCCACCCAGAGGCTCATCGCGAAGCCGCGGGGATAACCGGCCTCGGTCAGCAGTCGGCGCGCCGCATCGGGATCATGGCGCTGCCCCTCGAGGCGGGCATCCTGGGCCCAGGAGAGGGGGGGCAGCATGCCTCTGGCGGCTTGACCGCTATCGAAGTAGACCGCCTGCAGCAGGGTTTGCCGGTCGATGGCCATGGCCAGAGCGCGGCGTACCCGGACATCCCTGAAGGGCGCCTTGCGGGTATTGAGGGCCAGGAAGGCGGTATTCAGGCTGTCCCGCACCACCAGTTTCAGCTGGGGATCCTGGCGGATGAAGGGCAACTGGGTCACCGCCGGATAAGCCATTACCTGGCACTCGTCGGTCAGCAGCTTGGTCAGCCGCTTGGAGGCCTTGGGGGTGAAGTCGAAGACCAGCCGGGAGAGGGGCGGTGGCCCTTCCCAGTAGGTCTCATGGCGCGCCAGGCGCAGGAACTCCTCGGGGCGGTACTCCTTCACCAGGAAGGGGCCCGTGCCCACGGGCCTATGGTCCATCCAGGCCAGGGTCCCCTCGACCTGCAGCCGGGCGCCATATTCCGCGGACAGTATCACCGCATAGTCGCTGGCCAGATTGGCCAGGAAGGAGGCATCGGGCCGGCGCAGCACGAACCGCACCTCGTGGGGCGAGGGGGCACTGACCGAGCGCACCAGGTAGTCGAAGCGGAGGTTGTCGAAGAACGGGTACTGGCCGCCGGAGACCCGGTGGAACGGGTGCCGGGGGTCGAGCAGGCGGCGAAAGCTGAACAGCACATCCTCGGCGTTGAATTCCCGGCTGGGGGTGAACCAGGCCGTGCTCTGGAACTGGACCCCCTGGCGCAGGGTGAAGCTGTAGACGAGGCCGTCCGGGCTCACCTGCCAGTGGGTGGCCAGGGAGCCATCCAGCTGCTGGGTATAGGGATTGACCTCCAGCAGTCGATTGTAGATCTGCTGGGATATCGACGAGGCAAGCATGCCGGAGCCGTGCAGCTGCGGGTTCAGATTCTGATTGAGCGTGCCGACGCAATAGATGGCACCACGCTCCTGGATGGACTCATCCTGTCGGCAGGCGCTCAGACCCAACAGCAGGCACAGCAGCCACAGCGATCGCTTGCAAGTCATAATTCGTCCGAAACGGGGCCGGTCGGGTGACGGGCCGGCAGTTGGTATTTGCGCAGCAGCCCTCGCAGCTGATCGTAGCTCAGGCCGAGCAGGCCGGCGGCCTGGCGCTGATGGTGCCGGCTCTGCTCCAGGGCCTGGCACAACAGTCGTCGTTCATAGTCTGCCAGATGCGACTTCCAGTCCAGTGGCAGCGCGGGCGGCGCATCGCCGTCGCTTCCGGGCGCCGGCCGCCAGGGTGAGGCAAAGGGATCGACGACCAGCTGCGCCAGGGGACGGTCGAGCGCCTCCTGACGATAGAGGCTGCGCTCCACCACATTGCGCAGCTCGCGCACATTGCCGGGCCAGGCGTGCGCCTGCAGCTGCCGGGCAACCTCGACGTCGAAGCCGGCACAGGCCGGCAGGCCCAACTCCCGGCACAGGTTGTCGGCAAAGTGGCGGGCCAGCAGCAGCACATCGCCCGGCCGTGCGCGCAGCGGCGGTAAGGTTATTACATCGAAGGCCAGTCTATCCAGCAGATCATGGCGAAAATCGCCGTCGTCGGCCAGGCGCGGTAGATCCTCGTGGGTGGCACAGATGAGGCGTACGTCGACCCGGATCGGTTGCTGGCCGCCGACCCGCTCGAACTCCCCGTATTCGATGACGCGCAGCAGTTTTTCCTGCAGGCGGGTGCTCATGCTGGCCACCTCGTCCAGAAACAGGCTGCCTCCATGGGCGCGCTCGAAGCGTCCGCAATGGCGTTTCTGGGCCCCGGTGAAGGCCCCGGCCTCGTGACCGAACAGCTCGGTTTCCAGCAGCGCCTCGTTCAGGCTGGCGCAGTTGAGGGCAATGAAGGGTTGCTGCCAGCGGGGCGACAGGTAGTGCAGGCGGTGAGCCATCAATTCCTTGCCGGTGCCCCGCTCGCCGATCACCAGCACCGGGCGGGCAATGGCCGCCAGCCGCGAGATCTGCTCCAGCACCTCGATGAAGACGGTGGCTTCGCCCAACAGTGGCTCGTCATGCATGGTGGCTCCTGGCGATATTGACCAACTCGTGGTTAATTTAAACAGGGGTTGCGCCCTGGCGCCAGGGCCTGAATTTTAAATGGACCATAAATCAATATGTTGATGGTTATTGATACCCTGGCATGCATCCTGCGATATCCGCTTGAGCAGCGGGGTCGCCAGGCGTGGCGCCGCATCAACCCTGACCCGGAGGAGATCACCATGGGCCTGTTTACCCGTATCAGCGATATTATCAACGCCAACCTCGGCAGCCTGCTGGACAGGGCCGAGGATCCCCAGAAGATGGTGCGCCTCATCATCCAGGAGATGGAGGCCGGTCTGGTCAGCGAGCGCCGCAATCTGGCACGCTACCTGGCCGAGCAGAAGACCCTGACCCAGCAACGCCGGCGCATCGAGCAGGCCATGAGCGACTGGCAAGCCCGGGCCGAGCTGGCCCTGGAGAAGGGGCGCGAGGATCTGGCGCGCGGCGCCCTCATCGAGAAGGGCAAGCAGCAACAACTGCTGGCGGCCCTGACCCAGGAGTGTCAGGCTGTAGAAGAGGGCATTGTCAAGCTGCAGGCGGAGATCCAGTTGCTGGAGGCCAAGCTGGATGATGCCCGCGCCCGGCAGCAGGCCATGCAGTTGCGCAGTGCCGCCGCCAGCAGCCGCCTGCAGGTACAGCAGCATGTGCAGTTGGGGGACCCCCGCTCGCTGATGGACAAGTTCGAGCGCATGGAGCGCAAGATAATCGAGATGGAAACCCGGGCGGATGTCTCCAGCAGTCACAACCCCGGGCTGGAGCAGCAATTTGTCGAGCTGCAGGCCGATGAGGCCATCGCCCGGGAGCTGGACGCCCTCAAGGCCCGTCTGGCCCATGAAAAGGAGAGCAAATGATGGAGCAGATGCTGTGGGTGTTGGCCATTCCGGCCAGTGTCTTCATGGTGTTCGTGGCGCCCCTGTGGCTGATCCTGGCCTATCGGAGCCGGCGTCAGCTGGATGGCAGCCTGAGCGAGGCCCAGCGTGAGCAGCTGCGACGGCTGCTGCTGCAGGCGGAACAACTGCAGCAGCGGGTGCAGACGCTGGAGCAGCTGCTGGATCAGGACCCGCCGCGCGGGAGGGCCGGCTCATGAGCAACCGTACCCTGTACCGCGATCCCGGCAGGGGAAAGCTGGGGGGCGTCTGCGCCGGCCTGGCCGATTATTTCGGCATCGAGG
>JBFHKO010000167.1:0-5688 GCA_041595355.1 Aeromonadaceae bacterium | reverse complement strand
GCCCTGCCCTAGGCCGGGTCCGAGACAGACAGGAGGCAAGGCGCTGGCATGACCCGCGCCTTTTCTTTATCATTCCGCAATACCTTCCATCATCAAGATCCTCTGCCATGGCCAAGGCTTTATCCCTGATGCTCGCCCAGCTCAATCTGACGGTGGGCGCGATCGAAGAAAACACCGATTATATCCTCTCCCGTCTGCAGGCTGCCGGGCTGCAGGGCGCCGATCTGCTGCTCTGCTCCGAGCTGGCGGTAACCGGTTATCCGCCGGAAGATCTGCTGCTGCGGCCCGATCTGATGCAGCGGGTGGAGGCCGCCCTGGTGCGGCTGGCCGCGGCCACGCAGCAGGTGGCGCTGCTGGTGGGGCACCCCTGGCGTGAGGGCGGCCAGCTCTACAATGCGGCCAGTTTCTACTTCCAGGGGCAGCTGCTGGGACGCTACTACAAGCAGCGGCTGCCCAATTACCGGGTGTTCGACGAACAGCGCTATTTTGCCGCCGGCCAGCAGGCCTGCGTGGTGGAGTTCAAGGGCCATCGCCTGGGGCTGCTCATCTGCGAGGATCTCTGGTTCCCCGAGCCGGCCCAGGCTGCCAGGGCGGCGGGCGCCGAGCTGCTGCTCAGCATCAACGCCTCGCCCTACCACATGTACAAGGTGCTGGAGCGCCAGGCGGTGATGCAGGCGCGCTGCCGGGAAACCGGGCTGCCCCTCGTCTATCTCAATCAGGTGTGCGGCCAGGACGAGCTGGTGTTCGATGGCCAGTCCAAGGTGTTCGACGCCGAGGGGCGGGTGGTACAGCGGCTGGCGGCCTTCGAGGAGGCGCTGGCGCCGGTACGTTTCCTGGACGGGGTGCCGCAGGCCGGGCAGATCTGCGCCCCGCTGGAGCCGGTGGCCGAGGTCTATCAGGCGCTGGTACTGGCGGTGCATGACTACATCACCAAGAACGGCGCCACCGGCGCCGTGCTGGGGCTCTCCGGCGGCATCGATTCGGCGCTGACTCTGGCCATTGCCGTGGATGCCCTCGGCGCCGACAAGGTGCAGGCGGTGATGATGCCCTTCCGCTATACGGCGCAGATGAGCGTCGAGGACGCCAGGGAAGAGGCCGAGCTGCTGGGCGTGGAGTTCGACATTCTCTCCATCGAGCCCATGTTCGAGGCCTTCATGGGCCAGCTGGCACCGCTGTTCGAGGGCACGCCGCGGGATACCACCGAAGAGAACCTGCAGGCCCGCTGCCGTGGCGTTCTGCTGATGGCGCTCTCCAACAAGCGGCGCCGGCTGGTGCTGACCACCGGCAACAAGAGCGAGATGGCGGTGGGCTATGCCACCCTCTATGGCGACATGGCCGGCGGCTTCGATGTGCTCAAGGATGTGCCCAAGACCCTGGTCTACAAACTGAGCACCTATCGCAACACCCTGGGGTATGTGATACCGCAGCGTGTGATCGACCGCCCGCCTTCGGCCGAACTGGCACCGGACCAGGTGGATCAGGACAGCCTGCCACCTTATGATGACCTGGATGCCATCCTGGAACACTATGTGGAGCGGGATGCCTCGCTGGCCGACATAGTGGCCGCCGGCTACGATGAGGCCGTGGTGCGCAAGGTGATCCGTCTGGTGGACATCAACGAGCACAAGCGCCGTCAGGCGGCCGTCGGGCCACGGGTCACGGTACGCAATTTTGGCAAGGATCGTCGCTACCCCATTACCTCGGGGTTTGGTAAGCAAAACTGGTAAGGAGTTCCGAATGAAAAAGATTGAAGCCATCATCAAACCCTTCAAGCTGGATGACGTGCGCGAGGCGCTGGGCGTGATCGGGATAAGCGGCATGACGGTCAGCGAAGTCAAGGGCTTCGGCCGCCAGAAGGGGCACACCGAACTCTATCGCGGCGCCGAATATGTGGTGGATTTTCTGCCTAAGGTGAAGCTGGAGCTGGTGGTCAATGACGACGACGTCGAGCGCTGCCTCGAGGTGATCGTCAAGAGCGCCTATACCGGCAAGATCGGTGACGGCAAGATCTTCGTCACCGGCGTCGAGCGCGTGGTGCGCATCCGCACCGGCGAAGAGAACGAAGAAGCCATCTGATGCCATGGGTCGGCTTGTCCGACCCCCTGGCTCCTGTCCCGTATCTGTCCTGTCCTCGTGCGGAGTCCTGTTTGAGACGCCTTCTGTTGTTGGGCTTGCTGCTGTTGACCGGTTGCGGTGTCAGCACGACCCGTCCCTCCCAGCCTGAAAACCTGTGTGCCATCTTCGCGGAAAAATCTGACTGGTATGCGGTCGCACGGGAGATGAACGGCAAATGGGGTACGCCGCTGCATGTTACCATGGCCATGATGTATCAGGAGTCCAGCTTTCGCCACGACGCCCGCCCGCCCATGGGCTACTTCCTGTTCATCCCCATCGGTCGCCCCAGCAGCGCCTATGGCTACGCCCAGGCGAAGGACGAGACCTGGGATGATTACAAGCGGGAAACCGGCAACGGCTGGGCGGATCGGGATGACTTCGGCGATGCCATCGACTTCATGGGCTGGTACACCTGGAAGGCGCAAAAGGTCAATGGCGTCTCCAAGTGGGATGCCTACAATCAATACCTGAATTACCACGAAGGCTGGGGCGGATACCGGCGCGGCACCCAGCATGGCAAACCCTGGCTGTTGCAGGTGGCCAGGAAGGTGGAAGCACGCGCCCAGCGCTATGCCGGCCAGTACCGAACCTGCCGCGATGATCTATAAACAGGGGGGCCTGGCCCCATGAACCAAGGAGTTGCAGTATGCCTCTGCTAGACAGTTTTACCGTGGATCATACCCGCATGCAGGCCCCGGCAGTCCGGGTGGCCAAGCGGATGCAGACGCCGCATCAGGATGCCATTACCGTCTTCGATCTGCGCTTTTGTGTGCCCAACCAGGAGATCCTGAGCGAGAAGGGGATCCATACCCTGGAGCACCTGTTTGCCGGTTTCATGCGCGAACACCTGAATGGCGAGGGGGTCGAGATCATCGACATTTCCCCCATGGGCTGCCGGACCGGCTTCTACATGAGCCTGGTGGGGCAACCGGACGAACAGCGGGTGGCCAAGGCCTGGTCCGCCGCCATGGCCGATGTGCTCAAGGTGCAGGATCAATCCCAGATCCCCGAACTGAACGCCTACCAGTGCGGCACCTGTGCCATGCACTCCCTGGACGAGGCCCGGCAGATCGCCGAGACGGTGCTCAGCCGCGGCATTGGCATCAATCATAACGAGGATCTGGCGCTGCCCCCCGAGGCGCTGACTCAGGGCTAGTCCCGCGCGGCGTCCGGTTGGCGCCGCACCCATTTCGAACCGCGGGCCAGGCGACTGGCCCTTTACTTGCCCCGGAGGCAGCATGAGTCAAACCCTGAATGAGTGGCGTGAAGAGACCAACGCCATCGTCAACGAATTACTGGCCGATGGCAGCAATCCCCAGGCCGACTACACCATAGAGCACCACTTCGCCTGCAGCGACTTCAACCGGCTGGAAAAACTGGCGGTGGAGGTGTTCAAGGCCGGCTTCGAGGTGACCGACGCCGAGGAGATGGAGCTCGATGATGGCGCCATCCTCTTCTGCTGTGATGCCAGCCGTGATGGCAGCCTGGATGCCAAGCGCATTCTGGCCGAGATTGAGGGGCTGCTGCCCCTGGCGGCGCGTTTCGGCGTCGAGTATGACGGCTGGGGTACCTACTTCGAGGAGTAGGCGTCCGGGCGCCATCGGGCGGCACGGCCTGACGGCGGCGCCTATACTGGGGGGGATCCCACCCAGTATAGGACCCCCCATCATGACCCATCGTGTGACTCAAGGCGGCAACCCCATCGAGGTGGCCGGCACCTTCCCGCAACCGGGCCAGCCGGCCCCGCCTTTTAGCCTGGTCGGCAAGGATCTGGCCGATGTGACCCTGGCGCAGTTTGCCGGCAAGCGCAAGGTGCTCAACATCTTCCCCAGCATCGATACCCCCACCTGCGCCACCTCGGTGCGTACCTTCAATCAGCAGGCCAGTCAGCTGGACAATACGGTGGTGCTCTGCATCTCTGCCGATCTGCCCTTTGCCCAGGCGCGCTTTTGCGGCGCCGAGGGGCTGGATGAGGTGTTGACCCTCTCCACCCTGCGCGGGCGTGAATTCCTGGAGCAGTACGGGGTGGCCATCCAGAGCGGCCCCCTGGTCGGTCTGGCCGCCCGGGCGGTACTGGTGCTGGATGAACATGACGTGGTGCTGTACAGCCAGCTGGTGCCCGAGATCGCCCAGGAGCCGGATTATGCCGCCGCGCTGGCAGTACTCTGAGGCGCGTTGACGGCGACCCCGCTGCACCATGGGAGTCGCTTCACGTCCGGGGTGCGGCGGGGCTTGTGTTATGGATAGGTCACGCTATCATGCGCGCTGATTGCCGGTGGCGGGAGCGTCACCGGCGTAACACTAGACAGTGTCGGAGACACTCCATGAGGATAGTTTCGTGGCTGCTGTGGGCGCTGCCGCTCTGCCTGCAGGCCCAGCCCGCCGCCATCGCGCCGCCCGGCCAGTCCAGTTCGTTTGGCATGCCCAAGGTGGACAAGGTGGTGGTCAGCAAGTCCCACTACAGTCTCTCCCTTTACAGCCGGGAGCAGCTGGTGAAGCGTTACTGGGTCGCCTTGAGCCCCAACCCCCGGGGCCACAAGCAGCAGGAGGGTGACAAGCGCACGCCCGAGGGCACCTACCTGCTGGATTACAAGAAGCCCGACACCGCCTATTACAAGGCGATTCATATCTCCTATCCGAATGAGCAGGATCGGGCCGAGGCGGCGGCAAAGGGGCTCAACCCCGGCGGCATGATCCTCATTCATGGCCAGCCCAACCGATTGGCGTCGACGGGCACCAACCTGCAACCCTCCAACTGGACCGATGGCTGCATCGCCCTGCTCAATACCGACATGGACGAGCTCTGGCATGCCATCGAGCCGGGCACCCTGATCCATATCCTGCCCTGATCCGGGCCGCGTGGGTGCGGCCCGAACCCAAGCGTACCTAGTCTGGCTCGGGGGTGACCCCGGCCGCGGGCAGCCAGCGGGCCAGCATGCGGACCAGCTGCTCGCGATGGATGGGTTTGGCCAGAAAATCATCCATGCCGGCGGCCAGGCAGCGCTCCCGCTCACCCGGCATGGCATGGGCGGTCATGGCGATGATGGGCAGATGCGCCCCGTTCCGGACCAGTTCACGCTGGCGGATCTGGCGGGTGGCATCATAGCCATTGAGGCGCGGCATCTGACAGTCCATGAAGACCAGCTCCCAGGGGTGCTGGGCCGTCATGGCCACGGCCTGCTCGCCATCCTCGGCCACCGTGACCTGACAGCCAAGGCGTTCCAGAATGAGCCTGGCGACGGTCTGGTTGACGAGGTTGTCTTCCACCAGCAACACGCGGCGGCCGCCAAAGTTGACACGTCCTAGCGGCGGCGCCGCGACGGCATCCGGCAGGGCGCCGCCGTAACGGGGCAGCTGCAAGGCGACCTGGAACAGGCTGCCTTCGCCCTCCTTGCTGGTGACGCTGATGCTGCCCCCCATCATGTCCACCAGGTTCTTGCAGATCGCGAGCCCGAGGCCCGAGCCGCCGTAACGGCGGGTCATGGAGGCATCGGCCTGATGGAAGGCCTGGAACAGCCGCCGCTGGGCCCGGAGGCTGATGCCGATACCGGTATCCTCGACCGTCAGCAGCAG
>JBFHKO010000166.1:0-5722 GCA_041595355.1 Aeromonadaceae bacterium | reverse complement strand
GTCTCATCGACCGCCCGATCCGTCCCCTGTTCCCGGACGGTTTCCTGAACGAGGTGCAGGTCATCGCCACCGTGGTCTCTGCCAACCCCCAGGTAGCCCCCGACATCGTCGCCATGCTGGGCACCTCGGCCGCGCTGGCCGTTTCCGGCATTCCGTTCAATGGCCCCATCGCGGCGGCCCGGGTCGGTTACATCAACGGCAACTATGTGCTGAACCCCACCACCGATGAGCTCAAGCAGTCCAAGCTGGACTTAGTGGTGGCCGGCACCGAAGCCGCCGTGCTGATGGTGGAGTCCGAGGCGCAGATCCTCTCCGAGGAGACCATGCTCGGCGCCGTGGTCTATGGCCATGAGCAGATGCAGACCGCCATCACCGCCATCAAGGAGTTCGCGGCCGAGGTCGGCACCCCGGCCTGGGACTGGCAGCCGCCGGTCGAAAATACGGCGCTGAAGGCCCGTATCGCCGAGCTGGCCACCGAGGCGCTGGGCGAAGCCTATCGCATCACCGAGAAGGCCAGCCGCTACAACCGCATCAGCGAGCTGCAGCAGCAGATCGTCGCCCAGATCCTGGCCGAGGACGAGACCCAGGATGCCAAGAAGGTGGGCGAGCTGTTCCACGCCCTGGAAAGCGACATCGTCCGTGGCCGTGTGCTGCGTGGCGAGCCGCGTATCGACGGTCGCGATCCCCAGATGGTGCGCGCCCTCTCCGTCGGCACGGGCCTGCTGCCGCGTGCCCATGGTTCTGCCCTGTTCACCCGTGGCGAAACCCAGGCGCTGGTCGC
Organism: Aeromonadaceae bacterium; assembly: GCA_041595355.1. Lineage (GTDB taxonomy): Bacteria > Pseudomonadota > Gammaproteobacteria > Enterobacterales > Aeromonadaceae > JBFHKO01. The sequence goes on along the minus strand of JBFHKO010000166.1, from coordinate 4,941 downwards.
CTGTACCCTGGGCACCGAGCGTTACGCCCAGACCATGGATGAGCTCACCGGCGAGCGTACCGAGCGCTTCATGCTGCACTACAATTTCCCGCCCTATTGCGTCGGTGAAACCGGCATGGTGGGCTCGCCCAAGCGCCGTGAAATCGGCCATGGCCGCCTGGCCAAGCGTGGCGTACAGGCGGTGATGCCGAGCCAGGACGAGTTCCCCTATGTGGTGCGCGTGGTCTCCGAGATCACCGAATCCAATGGCTCCTCCTCCATGGCCTCCGTGTGCGGCACCTCCCTGGCACTGATGGATGCCGGTGTACCCATCAAGGCCTCGGTAGCGGGTATCGCCATGGGTCTGGTGAAGGAAGGCGACAGCTTCGTGGTCCTGTCCGACATCCTGGGGGATGAAGATCATTTGGGCGACATGGACTTCAAGGTGGCCGGCTCCAGCGAAGGGGTAACCGCCTTGCAGATGGACATCAAGATCGAGGGTATCACCCGCGAGATCATGGAAGTCGCCCTGAAGCAGGCCCGAGAAGCGCGTCTGCACATCCTCAAGGTGATGGATCAGGCGATCGGCACCGCCCGTGAAGAGATCTCCAGTTTCGCCCCGCGCATCTACACCATCAAGATCAGCCCCGAGAAGATCAAGGACGTCATCGGCAAGGGGGGCTCCGTCATCCGTGCCCTGACCGAAGAGACCGGCACCAACATCGAGCTGCAGGATGACGGTACCGTCAAGATCGCCGCCGTAGACGGTGAGGCCGCCAAGGAAGCCATCCGTCGCATCGAGGCGCTGACCGCCGAGGTGGAAGTGGGTCGCATCTATGAAGGCAAGGTGGTGCGGCTGGCCGATTTTGGCGCCTTCGTCAACATCCTGCCGGGCAAGGACGGTCTGGTGCACATCTCCCAGATCACCGATGCGCGCGTCGAGGATGTCAACGACTACCTGAAGATGGGCGATGTGGTACGCGCCAAGGTGCTGGAAGTGGACCGTCAGGGGCGTGTGCGCCTCTCCATCAAGGAAGCTCAGCGTGACGAGCAGGGCCAGGTTGCCGCTCCGGCTGCCGAGACTCCGGCCGCCGAAGCCAACAACGAAGGTCATGCCGAATAAGGCCTGCGCCAGATAGAGCAAAGCCCGTCCAGGTGACGGGCTTTCTTTTGTGCGGTTGGCGGGGTAGTGGCAAAAAAAAGGCCCCTTGCGGGGCCTTGCTTGCTGAGCGCTTATTTGGCCAGCGAGGTGGGCAGCTGCTCGCGGATCTTGCCGAGCAGCGCCTTGACCACCCGCGGGTTGCCGCAGACGATGTTGCCGCTGACATCCTGGTTGTGGCCGCCGACGAAGTCGGTGGCGATGGCACCGGCTTCGCGGGCAATCAGCTCGCCGGCAGCGATATCCCAGGGCTTGAGGCCCAGCTCCCAGTAGCCATCCACGCGACCGGCCGCCACATAGGCCAGATCCAGGCTGGCGGCACCGGCGCGGCGGATGTCGGCACAATCGGTAAAGATGCTGCTGAACATGGTCAGGAAGGCATCGTAGTGGTGCTTCTGGCGGTGCGGGAACGCAGTGGCGAGCACACAGCCACCCAGATCCTTGGCCTGGCCACAGCGGATACGGTAGCCGTTCAGCTGGGCGCCGTTGCCGCGACTGGCGGTGAAGAGTTCATTGCGGATGGGATCGAAAACCACGCCCACTTCGGTGCGCCCCTTGACGCGCAAGGCGATGGAGACGGCGAAATGGGGGATGCCCTTGACGAAGTTGGTCGTGCCATCCAGTGGGTCTATGATCCATTGATAATCCGCTTCCTTGCCGGCGGTGAGGCCGGTTTCCTCGGCGATGATGCTGTGGTCCGGGTAGGACTTGTGAATGGTGCGGATGATGGTCTCTTCCGCTTCGCGGTCCACATTGGTCACCAGATCGTTGAGGGCTTTTTGCATGGTCTGGATTTTGCTGGGATCGGCGAAATTCTTCACGATCACTTGACCAGCATTACGGGCCGCACGAACGGCAATATTCAGCATCGGATGCATAGGGTTGTCACCACTGGATGTTAAAGAACGGGAGTAGAGCGTACGTATTGAGGCGGCAGGATTATACCCGGAGTTCGTCCGGCTGGCAAACGGCGGCCCGGCCCCCGTTCCGGTCGGAGCTCAGAAGGTGAGCACCTTGTCGGCTTCCAGGGTCCAGCGTGCCAGCAGCGGCAGGGTACCTATCTCGATGCCGTCGATGAGCGGCAGGTTGCCGAGGCCCCGGGCGTCGCTGCAGGTCTTGCACAGGCGCATGGGTACCCCCTGGGCCGCCAGTATCTCCAGCATCTGGCGCAGGTTGTAGCCTTCGGCCGGCTGCTGGCCACTCAGAGCCGCGGTCACGGCATCGGAGAGCAGAAATAGCTTGCGCTCCACCGGGCAGCCCTCCTGCTCGCCGAGGGCAATGGCCAGGCGCAGGGCATTGAACAGCGCTTCAGAGCCGTAGGGGGCACCCGAGGCGACAATGAGAATGTGTTGCATGGGGACTCCTTGTCCGCAGGGCCGGGGTGCGGCATCCGTCATGGCCGGCGGATGCCGCGTCGCTCAGGCCGGGTTATGATGTCCAATCATATAATCGTAGAGGTCGGTATAGCCGCCGATGTGCTGGCTGCCGATGAAGATCTGCGGCACGGTCCGCACCGGTTTTCCCACCTTGGCCTGCAACTCGGTGATACTCATGCCGACCGCCAGGATGTCGATATAGGTAAAGGCAAGCCCGCGCTGCTCGCACAGCTGGACCGCCCGGTCGCAGTAGGGGCAGGCGGGTTTACCGTAGATGGTGACCAGTTCCATGAGGGCTCCTCAGCCGTACAGCTGGATGAACTTATCCAGCAACTGGGTTTCGGTCTCCGGGCGGGCCGGATCCGGGATGATGCAGTCGATGGGACAGACGCTGACGCAGGTGGGCAGGTCATAGAAGCCCACGCATTCGGTACAGCGCGCCGGATCGATCTCGTATACCTTGGCACCCAGTGCGATGGCCTGATTGGGACACTCAGGCTCGCACATGTCGCAGTTGATGCATTTTTCGGTGATCAGCAGGGCCATGCCGCTTACCCGGCCGCGTGGGGCTGGCGGGTGGTGCTGCCGGAGTCCAGATTGCGCAGCAGGATGCCGTAGCCGACGTCGACCTCCTGGGGCACCGGCAGAAACACCCGGTGTCCATCGCCGGGAGCCACGTCGATGAGCTCGCCGCGCTGGTTCTGCAACTGCTCCAGGGTGAAGTTGAGGTTGCCCTGGGGGGTCATCAGCTCCAGGCTGTTGCCGAGCAGGAACTTGTTTTTCACGGCCACCTCGACCAGGCCATCGCTGCTACGGCCCAGTATCTCGCCCACGAACTGCTGGCTGTCGGAAGCCGAGTAGCCGTAGTCGTAGTTCTGATAGTCGCTGTGAACATGTCGGCGCAGGAAGCCTTCCGTGTAGCCGCGGTGGGCGAGGTTTGCCAGGCTGGCCATCAGATCCGGATTGAAGGGCTTGCCGGCGGCGGCATCGTCGATAGCCTGCCGGTACACCTGGGCGGTGCGCGCGCAGTAGTAGAACGACTTGGTGCGCCCCTCGATCTTGAGCGAATGCACGCCCAGCTGGCTCAGTCGCTCCACATGCTGGATGGCGCGCAGATCCCGGGAGTTCATGATGTAGGTGCCGTGTTCGTCCTCGAAGGCGCTCATGTACTCGCCGGGACGGTTACGCTCCTCCAGCAGCACCAGCTTGTCGGTCGGCTGCCCGAGGCCCAGGGTCGGCTCGGGGGTATGGATACGGATGGGCTCCTGCTTGTGCACTATCTGGCCGGCATCGTCCTCACGCCCTTCATGCACCTTGTATTCCCAGCGGCAGGCGTTGGTACAGGTGCCCTGATTGGGATCGCGTTTGTTGAGGTAACCCGAGAGCAGGCAGCGGCCGGAGTAGGCCATGCACAGGGCGCCATGCACGAACACCTCGATCTGGGTATCCGGGCAGCGTTCGCGGATCTCGGCAATCTCCTCGATGGAGAGTTCGCGCGAGAGGATCACCCGTTCAAGCCCCATGTCCCCCCAGAATTTCACCGTGGCCCAGTTGACGGCATTGGCCTGCACCGAGAGGTGAATGGGCATGTCGGGGAAATGCTCCCGCACCAGCATGATGAGACCGGGGTCGGACATGATGAGGGCGTCGGGGCCCATGTCGATCACCGGGCGCATGTCACGCACGAAGGTCTTGAGTTTGGAGTTATGGGGCTGGATGTTGGCCACCACATAGAGTTTCTTGCCCAGGGCATGGGCCTCGTCGATGCCGAGTTGCAAATGTTCGTGATCGAACTCGTTGTTGCGTACCCGCAGGCTGTAACGGGGTTGGCCGGCATAGACGGCATCGGCGCCATAGGCAAATGCATAGCGCATGTTCTTCAGCGTTCCCGCCGGAGAAAGCAATTCGGGTTTGAACATGGTGTGTGGGTCTCTAGTCTGATCGCAGGTCAGGAGGGCACCACCTGATGGTGCCGGGGCGGCAATTGTACTCGTCCCCCGGCGCTTGTACAACGCGGGGGACGGAACGGGGCCGGGGGGTTACTCGCTCTTTTCGCCGCCGAGGGCGGCGATGAGATCCGGCACGAAGCGCGCCAGCTCGCCGGTCATCAGCGCGAAGTCGGCATCGATGCGCGCCCCCGGTTGCTCGGAGAGCACGTCGTCGTTCTGTTCGCGCAGCTCCTCGCTAAACTTCAGGCGCTTGATGGCCAGATCGTCCGAGAGCAGGAAACTCAGGGTGTCAGCCCAGTTGAGGGCCAGCTTGGTGACCAGTTTGTCGGCCAGCAGATGGGCCTTCATCTCGCTGCTGATCAGATCCTGCTCCTTGGCGCGGATGATGTCGCCATGCTCCAGGGCAGAACGCAGCTCGGCCTCGTCTTCCAGCGCGAATCCCTTGGGGGCGGCGCCGGCATTCAACCACTCGGTCATG
>JBFHKO010000165.1:0-5774 GCA_041595355.1 Aeromonadaceae bacterium | reverse complement strand
GCTTAGCTCAGTAGGTAGAGCAACTGACTTGTAATCAGTAGGTCACCAGTTCGATTCCGGTAGCCGGCACCATTCAGATTTGCCCAGATAGCTCAGTCGGTAGAGCAGGGGATTGAAAATCCCCGTGTCGGCGGTTCGATTCCGTCTCTGGGCACCACACACCACAAGGCCCCGCAGCGATGCGGGGCCTTGTCGTTTTGCGCCGCGCGCGGCATTGCTATTCCGGCTTCGACTCGCCGCCGGCACTCCCCCTGTTGTCGCCGAAGGTCTTCATCAGCTCCATGGGCAGCGGGAAGACGATGATCTTGCTGTTCTCGCCGGAGATCTCGGTCAGGGTCTGCAGGTAGCGCAGCTGGATGGCCTGGGGCTGGCTGGAGAGCATCTCGGCCGCCTCCACCAGCTTGCGCGACGCCTCCAGCTCGCCGATGGCATGGATCACCTTGGAGCGGCGCACCCGCTCCGCCTCGGCCTGGCGGGCGATGGCGCGGATCATGGACTCGTCCAGATCGACATGCTTGATCTCCACGTTGGAGACCTTGATGCCCCAGCCATCGGTGCCCTGATCCAGAATGCGCTGCAGATCGGCATTCAGCGTCTCGCGCGCGGCCAGCAGTTCATCCAGCTCATGCTGCCCCAGCACCGAGCGCAGCGTGGTCTGGGCCAGCTGGCTGGTGGCATCCAGAAAGTTCTCCACATTGATGATCGCCCGCTGGGGATCCAGCACCCGAAAATAGATGACCGCATTCACCTTGATGGTGACGTTGTCCCGGGAGATCACATCCTGGCTCGGCACATCCATGGTCACGGTACGCAGGTCGACGCGCACCATCTGCTGGATGAAGGGCACCACTATGATGAGCCCGGGCCCCTTGACCCGATAGAAGCGCCCCAGCAGGAAGATCACGCCGCGTTCATATTCGCGCAAAATGCGAAAGGTGCTGATCAGCAGGCTGAGCAGCATCAGCGCCAGGATCAGCGGAAACAGGTTCAACTCCAGTAGTGTCATTTTTTCACCTCATTGGTTGCGTCCGCTGAGGGGTCCACTCTCAGCACGATCCCCTCCACCGCCGTGATCCTGACCCGCTGACCACGATGCAGCGGCTGTGCGCTCCGGGCCTGCCAAATCTCCCCCTCCAGGCGCACCTGCCCTTCGCCGTCGAAATCCTCCAGCACCAGGGCCTGCTGGCCCAGCATGGCCTCGACACCGGACACCGCCGCCCCCCGCCGCTGACGCAGCAACATGCGCAGCACCAGCAGCATGAACAGCAGCGAACTGGCGGCAAAGGCGGCGATGAGCGGCCAGGCGACGCGATAGGCGACATCGGCGCTGTCGAACAGCATCACCGAGCCCAGTACGAAGGCGAGCAGGCCGCCGAAGCCCAGAATGCCGAAGCTCGGCAGCAGCGCCTCGGCAATCAGCAGTGCCAGCCCCAGCAGCAACAGCGCCAGCCCCGCGTAGTTGAGGGGCAGCATCTGCAGAGCATAGAGGGCCAGCAACAGGCAGATGGCACCGGTGATGCCGGCCACGCCGACACCCGGGCTGTAGAACTCCAGCAGCAGACCGTAGATGCCGATGAGCATCAGGACATAGGCCACGTTGGGATCCGTGATGGCACTCAAAAAACGCATGCGCCAGTCCGGCAGGCGGATCTCGGCCACCAGCTCGCGGGTGGCCAGCCTGCGTACCGCGCCCTTGAGCGCCACCTCGCGGCCATCCAGCTGCGCCAGCAGGGACGGAATGTCTGCCGCCACCAGCTCGATGACCCCGGCCGCGAGGGCCTCGCCGGCAGTCAGGGTGGCCGCCTGGCGCACCGCCTGCTCGGCCCAGTCGCTGTTGCGCCCGCGCAGCAATGCCAGCGAGCGCAGGTAGGCGATGGCATCGTTGAGCTGCTTGTTGGCCATGGCATCGGCATCAGGCTCGGCAGGGGCTGGCTGCCCGTCGGGTTTGCCCTGCTCCGCCTCCCGCTCCGGCTTGCCGGGCGTGGGAAGCCCGCCGATGGAGACCGGTGTCGCAGCGCCCAGGTGAGTCGCCGGCGCCATGGCGGCCACATGGCTGGCATAGAGGATATAGGTACCGGCCGAGGCGGCCCGCCCGCCCTCGGGATAGACGTAGACCACCACCGGCACCGGCGAGGCGAGTATGGCCTGATTGATGGCCCGCATCGCCTCGTAGAGGCCGCCGGGGGTATCCAGCAGCAGCAGCACCAGCTCGGGCGCCACCGGTGCCCGGGCGGCCGCCGCCAGCTCTTCGGTGACGTGCAGGGCAACCCCCGGGCCTATGGCGCCCTGCACCTGCAGCTGCCAGTAGCGGCCCTGAGCCCAGACCGGGCTCAGGCAGCCACACATCAGCAGCAACAACAGCAGAATTCGGCGCATGGTCCGCATCACCGGCAAAGGGGCCCTGCCTTTAGCCTAGTCGAACCCCGGCGGCTTGCCCGCCGGCAAGGGAACCATTCAGGCCGTTGGCTGGCGGTATTTGTCCAGCAGGCGATAGAGGGTCACCCGCGACACGCCGAGCTGGCGCGCCGCGACCAGTATGTTGTTGTCGCTGGCATGCAGGGCCTGTTGCATGACGCGCTGCTCGGCCTCGGCACGCGCCTCGGCCAGGGTTGGCAGCGCCCCGGGCGGGCACACCGACTCCAGCTCCAGATCCCGTGGCGTGATGACCCGCTGCTCGCACATCACCAGGGCCCGCTCGACCCGGTTCTTGAGCTCACGCACATTGCCCGGCCAGTGGTAGGCCCGCATCTGCTCCAGGGCCCGGGCACTGAAGCCGCGCACCTGGGGATTGATGATGGGGGCAAACTTGCGCAGGTAGTAGCAGGCCAGCAGCTCGATGTCCTCGCGCCGCTCGCGCAGGGGCGGCAGCTCCAGATCCAGCACGCACAGGCGGTAGAAGAGATCCTCGCGAAAATGGCCCTGTCGGACCTCCTCGCGCAGATCCCGGTGGCTGGCGGTGATGATGCGCACATCCACCGCCACCGGCTCGGTACCCCCGACGCGGGTGATGACTTTCTCCTGCAAAAAGCGCAGCAGGTTGACCTGCAGCTCGAGGGGCAGATCGCCGATCTCGTCCAGAAACAGCACGCCGCCGTGAGCCGCCTCGACATGGCCTATCTGACGCCGGCAGGCGCCGGTGAAGGCACCCTTCTCGTGACCAAAGAGTTCGGACTGGATCAGATTGGCGGGAATGGCGCCGCAATTGACCGCCACGAAGGGCGCACCGGCCCGGGAGGAGCGCTCGAAGATGAGACGCGCGGCCAGCTCCTTGCCGGTGCCGCTCTCGCCCCTCAGCATCACCGAGGAGTCGACGGCCGCCAGCTTCTCCAGCTGGCTGAAGACCCGCTGCATGGCCGGGCTCTCGCCCAGCAGCATGCAGCCCTGCCCGCCCACCACCGCACCCCGGATCCGGTGCTCAACCCGCCGCAGGCTGGCCATGCCATGGGCATGCCCCAGCGAAGCCAGCAGGCGGGCGGCATCCACCGGCAGGGTATGATAGTCGTAGAGGTACTTGAGCAGCAGGGTTCGAACCGCAGGGCTGTCGACCAGTTCCGGCCTCAGCAGACCTATCCACTCCATGTCGCCATGGGTACGACAGAGCAGCGCCTCCAGCTCGGGGCCCCCGCTCTCACCGTCAACGAAACCGTCGAGCAGCACGAGCCCGACGCGAGGATGCTGCTTCTCGATAAGATTGAGGGCTTCAGTTGGCGTACTCACCAGGCATGGCAGCCACCCTGCTGCATGCGCCTTCCCTGGCGTACTCCACACCTTGGCGGTACGCAGACAGACCAGCTTGCGTACTTCCATGGACAGCCACCTTATAGCTTGTTTTAGGTCGCGGAATGCCACCCAAGTATTGGCGCCCGCGGCCACAAGCGCCAGCCGGACCGGGTTCCGATTCACAAAATAATGACAATACGGTCATCTTGCACCGCCAGGCAGCCTTGTCGCTCGGCTCCCACCCGGGCGGTAAAAATATAATCCTTGCTATTCAATCAACTAAAAAAAGATGGCCTTGATTGGCCTGGCTGATTGACGCTTGGCAACGACGAAAAGGACGCGTTGCAGAGAGTCAGATCACCCAGCCAGCGCCTCCCGCCCCGGCTTGCCAGTTCAATTACGATAATCGCCAAAAACAAAAAATACCCATAAAAACAAATATTTACCTAGAAGTTGCCGGCACGTAAAAATCCGGCTGTTACAAAAATGAAACAGCACATGCCGACATCGGGCCGCCAATCAAAAAATTAACCTTTCAAATCAATCACTCAACCAGGTGGCACAATGAGTGCTTGCTTTTCGGGCAGCAACCTCCCTGCCCCTCAGAGTGACGTGCGCCGGGGCACACAGGGCCGTGAACAAGGCGATGGGAGCAAGGACGAAGGCAGAGGCGCACATCGTGCGTGGAAAACCGCCACCCATGGCAGCCGTATAAACGCCAAGGGTACATGAGAACGCGAGCGGCAATGCTTGGCGCCGTCGGCAGCCATTCCACACCAACATTGTTATCAACCCACCAGCAACGGAAGGGTACATATTATGAGACGATGTAAACTCAATCGCTTTATCGGGGCTCTGGCCATCGCCCTGATCAGCGCAACAGGCCTCTACGGCCTGACGGGCGTGACACCGGCACAGGCCGCATTCTATCCACAATTGACCGACCAGGCCTGTATGGCGGAGCGAGCCGGTTTTGACCTGACCTGTACCGCCAACGATATCCAGGTCAGTGAAGTCACCAATATCAAGCGTGCCGATGGCTCTCCGGGCGTAGTGGAGTGTAGCCCGGGCGAGGATGTCACCTTCAAGGCGGATGTGAAGATAGTGACTACCGCCAAGCGCCGTTACGACTACACCATCTACCTGCCGGAGGGCAATTTCAGCCCCAAGGAGTACAACACCAGCAACGAATGTAGTGTCCTCGTGGGTAAAGCCGACAAGGCTCCCGGCGAGAAGATCGATGCCGATGCGTGCGCCGACATCTCCAAGCCACCCGGAGTTCACGTCTATGAGCAGGCGGAGATCACACTGAACTGTCAGGACAACGATGGCGACGGCAAGGCCGAATTCAGCTACTGCGCCGCCTGGGAGAACCAGGCCGACACTACACCGGTATGCTCGACACAATTCGTCGATAACGTGGAGGTCGTAGATCCTGACACCACTCCGGCCCCCGGTACGCCCTCTAAGTGCCGTTGCGACAGCTTCAACATCAACATCTTCATCAAGCCCACCCCGCCGATCATCACCAAGACGCTGGTCAGCGATACCCATGCCGGCACACCTCTTGGGGTCGTTCTGGAAGGGGGCGGCAGCTTCACCTATGACGTGAAGATCGAGAATACCTCTGCCGACAGCGCCATCAGCATCCAGACACTGACCGATGTGCTGGGCTCCAGCACCGATGCCGGTGGCGTGAGCGGCAACTTCGATCTGAAGGCTCCGGCCCCGCAGAGCTCCGGCAACCTGACGCTGACGGCCAACAGCTGTACCGGCATCGCCACCCTGGCGGCCGGTGCCAGCCAGACTTGCCAGATCACGGTCAAGGTGACGGACAGCGCTCTGCCGGACGATCAGTCGGATGAAAACTATAACGACTACGTCAAGGCCCTTGTATGGGACAAAAATGGCTTCCCGGTTACCAATGGCGGCAGCAACTGCCCTGCAGGGCAGCCCGGTGAATGGTGTACCGACAAGGTCGATGTCTATGTGCGCAACGTGCCGCCGACACTGAAGGTCACCAAGAGCGCCTCACCCGATCAAATCAAGGAAGG
>JBFHKO010000164.1:0-5776 GCA_041595355.1 Aeromonadaceae bacterium | reverse complement strand
TTCAATTCTGAAAAAAAAGACGACAGGCCGTTTTGCAGCGCCGTCGTCTTTAGTAAATATCGAACTTGAGAGGAGAGATCAATTGCACAGATTGGAAAAATGAGAGCCTGCGCGACGTACCGTCTCTAATCCATTAAAAAATAATGACTTTTATTTTTTGCGCCGCAAGACTCTAAAGAGCCCCACTCCCCCCAGCAACAGTACCCAGGGGGCCCCCAGGGCCCCACCGCCGGAGCTGGCACCATAGTCATTGGCCGGCAGCGCATTGGTGACCACGAGCGAATCGGGCACATCACCGTCTTCGAACGCGCTGTTCTTGTTCAGCAGGATGCTGACCGTAGTCGGGTTGTTGCGATTGGCCCAGTCATCGTAGCTGTCGTAGCGATAGGCGGTGGCGGCGATGCTGCCATCGTCGTTTATCGCATTGGCATAGGCGATGTAGTAATACTTGCCATCGATGGCACAGCTGGCACTGCCGGCCTCATCCCGGCCGCAGATGAGGTCATTGAGCCGCCAGCTGTTGCCGCTGTCGATGTTGTAGAGGAAGGCTTCCTGCAGCCGCGGGCTGCCCTGGTAAACCGGCTGGGTCTCGCTGCGCTCGTCGCGCCAGCCCACCACCTGGTTGACGTTGTTGAGTGCCGCCGCCTCGGAGTTGCTGCCCGTGGAGGGCGCATCAGCAAAAGGTACCGCAGCGTTGCCGCTGCTGCCAATCTGGTAGACGAACATCTCGATCGGCAGGTTGCGCCCCTTGGCCGTGCCGTACTGCTGGTTGCCAATCACCCAGCCGTTGTCGTTGATGGCCAGGGCCCAGCTGTGGCGCAGCACGCCATCCCCCTCGGCCGGCACCCCCGCATCCAGCGGTATCTGCTGCAGATCCCCCAGCGAGACACCCTCATCGCTCAGGCTGATCGGCCAGAAGACGGCCAGGTTGCGCTCACCGGTCGAGCTGCTGCCATCGTAGATGTGCGAGGAGTAACCCACCGCCCAGTAGCTGCCGTCGACCTCGGCCAACCCTTGCACCGCCGCCGTCTGCAACATGTCAGCGTCGTCTTCGTCATAGGCGCTGGCCTGCACGCTCTCGTAGGAGGTGGTGGCACTGTCCGACGGGTCCACCAGCCAGAGCGCCGCCTGGGTGTTGAAGCCCGGGCAGAGATAATGTTCGTCCGCGTCGCCCTCGTAGCAGAGTTCCAGCGCGCTATCGGGCGGGCTCACGGAGGTGTTGGCGGTGCCGCCCACCAGGTAGCGATCATCATCCAGCTTGAGCAGGCTGTAGGCACTGGCAAAACCGCCGACTGAATCCGGATCCTCGCCGGAGGTCAGCTCGATATCCCCTGACGCCAGGCGCAGCAGGCCGGTACGCGGGTAGTAGTTGCTGTCGCTGGTCGGGCTGACGGCCACCTTGTAGCCCACCGCCTCGTATTTCGTTTCGCCAAGCCGGGTGAGGATACCGTCCTGCTCGTCGGACAGGCTGCCATCCAGCAGGCTCCAGGTCTGGGAAACATAGCTCAGCGTATCGGCACGCCACTGGTAGGCGCCATTGTCCATGCCATCCCAATAGGCACTGCAGACAGCGCTGGCCAGCACGGCAGTGCAGCCCTGCTCGTAGCGATGCCGATGGGCCAGATCCAGCGCCATGGGCGCCATGTTGAAGAACGAGTAACCGTCATTGTTGCTGGCCCGGCTCAGCACCGCATCGCGGGTGCTGCTGCCGGTGGCCATGCCGACGGCCCAGGGGCCGAAACCGGCCCCAGCGGTATCCTCGGACGTCGCGACCTCGGTGATGGAATAGAAAGGGTCCTGAGCGGCCTGGGCCGCCCCGGCCAGCAGGCCCAACGCAGCCAGCAGGCTCAGTTGATGTCTCATCAAGGGGTTACTCCTCATTTTTCATCGCCTCCAGCGCTTCCCAGCGCTCGAAGGCCTCGTCCAGTTCGGTTTCGGCCTGAGCCAGCGCATCCAGTATGGGTTGCGTCTCGCTGCTCGGTCGGTTGAAGAAATCGGGCGTATTGATCTGACTCTGGAGCGCCTCCAGCTGGCTCTCCAGTTGCTCCAGTCGCGCCGGCAGCCCTTCCAGCTCCAGCTGCAACTTGTAGGAGAGTTTACGGTTTTTCTTCTGGGCTGGCGTGGCTTTCGCCTGGCTGGGCATCTCCGCCTCCGGGACCGGGGCGGCCACCACAGTGGCGACAGCCTTCTGGCCCCGGGCGTACATCAAATCGGCATAGCCGCCCACATATTCGGTGATGCGACCATCCCCTTCGAAGAACCAGCTGTGGGTGACGGTATTGTCGATGAAGCGGCGATCATGGCTGACCAGCAGCAGGGTGCCCTGGTAGTCGGCCAGCAACTCTTCCAGCAGCTCCAGGGTCTCGATATCCAGATCGTTGGTCGGCTCATCCAGGATCAGCAGGTTGCAGGGCTTGAGGAACAACCGGGCCAGCAGCAGGCGATTCTTCTCGCCGCCGGAGAGCGCCTTCACCGGCGTCAGCGCCCGCTTGGGTTCGAACAGGAAGTCCTGCAAGTAACCCAGCACATGCCGGCGCCGGCCACCGAACTCCACCTCCTGGCGCCCTTCAGCCAGGTTGTCGACCACGGTTTTTTCCGGATCCAGCTGCTGGCGGTACTGGTCGAAGTAGGCCACTTCAAGCTTGGTACCGGTACGTACCGTGCCCTCATGCGGCTGCAACTGGCCAAGCAACAGCTTGATGAGCGTGGTCTTGCCGCAACCATTGGGACCGATGAGGGCAATCTTGTCGCCCCGCTGCACCTGAAAGCTGAAATGGTCGATCAGGGTGCGCTCGTCGAGGCGATAGCAGACGTCCTCCCCCTCGAACACCAGCTTGCCCGAGCGCAGCCGCTCGTCCAGCTGCAGGTTGGCCTTGCCCTGCTGCTCGCGGCGCTGCTGGCGTTGCATGCGCAGGGCCTTCAACGCTCGAACCCGCCCTTCGTTGCGGGTACGGCGTGCCTTGACCCCCTGGCGGATCCAGGCTTCTTCCTGGGCCAGCTTCTTGTCGAATTCAGCCTGCTGCAGCGCCTCGACCCGCAGCCACTCCTCCTTGCCTTCCAGATACTGATCGTAGTTGCCGGGCCAGGAGGTGAGCTGGCCGCGATCCAGATCCACGATGCGGGTCGCCAGCCGGTGGATGAACTCCCGATCGTGACTGATGAAGACGATGGCCCCGCGAAACTCCTTGAGAAAGGACTCCAGCCAGTCGATGGCGCCGATATCGAGGTGGTTGGTCGGCTCATCGAGCAGCAGCAGATCGGGATCACCGGCCAGGGCGCGGGCGAAGGCCACCTTGCGCAACCAGCCGCCGGAGAGCTGCTGCAGACTGATGTCCGGATCCAGCTGCAGCAGGCTGAGCACCTGGCGGATGCGGGTCTCGAACTGCCAGCCCTGCTGATGATCCAGTTGCTCCTGCAGGCGGCTCAGGGCCCTTAGGTTGCCCTCGCTGGGCTCACGGGCCACCCGCTGCGACTGCTGATGGTAGGCTTGCAGCAAGGCACCGACACCGGCCAGCCCCTGGGCCACATAGTCGAACACGCTGTCCGGCGAGCTCTGGGGCGGATCCTGCTCCAGCCGCGCTATCTTGAGATCCTGCAGGTGAGTGCGCCGGCCGTCATCAAGCTGCAGCTCACCGGCAATGGCCTTGAGCAGGGTCGACTTGCCGGCGCCATTGCGCCCTACCAGACAGAGGCGCTCGCCGGCCTCGATTTGCAGATCCACATGGTCGAGCAGCGGCGCCATGCTGTAGGAAAGATAGGCCTGTTGCAGGGATAAGATTGCCATCATTTGGTCTCGTGATAAAAAGCCAACAACTGCTGCGGCGCAAAGGGCCAATCCAGCTCCCGATCATCCCGCATGCGTCGCAACACGGGAGTGCGGGGGCGACAGCGCGCCACTATCTCCTGGCGCTCGACCTGCCCGGCCAGACCGGTGTCGGTCAGCGGCTGCCAGGCGGTCTCCCACAGGTGACCACCATCGGAATGGAACCGCTGCGCCCAGCTCATGCGCCGGTCTCATCCTGGTGGTGGATCAGCCAGCAATTGTGAATATGGGGGTTGCGCGCAAAATCCTTCGGCAGGGTCCGCTCGCTGATGTTGCTGGCCTGCAGCCCCAGCGCCTCCAGGCCGGCCATATCCAGCTTGAAGTGACGCTTGTTGTTGGAAAACACCAGGGTGCCACCCGGTGCCAGAATGCGTTTCAGATCCGCCATCAGCAGCAGGTGGTCGCGCTGCACGTCAAAACTCGCCTCCATGCGCTTGGAGTTGGAGAACGTCGGCGGATCGATGAAGATGAGATCGAAGCTCTGCTCGCAGTGGGCCAGCCAATGCAGGCAATCCGCCTGCTCGAATTTGTGCTGCCAGCCGGAAAAACCGTTCAGGCGCAGGTTGTCGCGCGCCCAGTTGAGGTAGGTGCGGGACATGTCCACCGTGGTGGTGGTACGCGCGCCGCCGAGGGCCGCATGCACAGTGGCACTGCCGGTATAGGCAAACAGGTTGAGAAAATCCTTGCCGGCGGCCAGCTCGCCGAGGAGCTTGCGGGTCAGACGGTGATCGAGGAACAGACCGGTATCCAGGTAATCGTGCAGGTTGACCCGCAGGCGCGCCTGGTACTCCTGCACCTCGAGAAACTCGCCCTGCTGGGCCAGTTTCTGATACTGGGACTCCCCTTTCTGGCGCTCGCGCACCTTCAGTATCACCCGCGAGCCGGGCACCCCGGTGACGGCGATGCTGGCCTGCACCAGATCCAGCAGCCGCTGCCGCGCCGTTTGCTCGGGGATCTGTTTGGGCGGTGCGTACTCCTGGATCACCAGGTAATCAAGGTAGCGATCGATGGCCACGTTGTAGTCCGGCAGATCCGCATCGTAGATGCGGTAGGCATCCAGCCCCTCCTGCTTGGCCCATTTTTCCAGCGCCTTCAGATTTTTGCGCAGCCGGTTGGCAAAGTCTTCCGCCACCATCTTGGTCGATTCGACCGCATCCATGGCGATCTGGTAGTTGCGCAGCTGGCACTCGAGGGCGCCGTTGAAGAGGCGATACTGCTTCTCGGTGCGCAGACGCAGGCAGCTCAACAGGTCCGGCGACGAGGAGAGTATGCCGACCCGCCAGCCCTGGAACTCCCGGCGCAGACTCTGGCCAAGTTGCTGATACAACTTGATGAGCTCGGGAAAATCGCCCATGCGCTCGCCATAGGGCGGGTTGCAGATAAGAAAGCCGCGCTCGCCCGGCCAGGGGTTGTGCAGATGGGCAATGTCGATCTGCTCGAAGCGGATCAACTCCCCAAAGCCAGCCTCACGGGCATTGTCCCGGGCGCGGGCCAGCACCCGCGGATCCTCGTCATGTCCCAGCAGCCGGCAATCGGCATGCTGGTTGCGGCCACGCTTGGCGCGCACCTGGGCTTCGAGGCGCAGGCTCTGCCACAGGGCACCGTCGTGCTGCAGCCAGCTCTCGAAGCCGAAGCGGCGTCGCAACAGCCCCGGCGCCATGTCGGTGAGCTGCATGGCGGCCTCGATGAGGAGCGTACCGGAGCCGCACATGGGATCGAGCAGCGGCTCACCCTGCCAGCCACTGCGCGCCAGCACGGCGGCCGCCAGGTTCTCCTTGAGCGGCGCCTCGCCGGTGCCGGCGCGATAACCTCGCTGATGCAGTGCCGGCCCGGAGAGATCCAGGGTGACATTCACCTCACCCCGCTTGAGGTGCACCTGCACCCGCATATCCGGATCGCGCTTGTCGACGTTGGGACGCTGGCTCTGGCGCTTGATGAAACGGTCGACGATGG
>JBFHKO010000163.1:0-5820 GCA_041595355.1 Aeromonadaceae bacterium | reverse complement strand
TCCCGGCCATCTTGTCGGCGCTGGGCCAGCACAACCAGCTGATTGTCCAGGCGGCCCCCGGGGCGGGCAAGTCCACCGCCCTGCCGCTGGCCCTGCTGCAACAGGCCGCATTGGGTGGCCGCATCCTGATGCTGGAGCCCCGTCGCCTGGCGGCGCGCAACATCGCCCGCTATCTGGCCGCTCAGCTCGGTGAGCGGGTGGGCGAGCGGGTGGGCTACCGGGTGCGCGGCGAGCAGCAGGTGGGGCCGGGCACCCGCCTCGAGATCGTCACCGAGGGCATCCTCACCCGCCTGCTGCAGGCCGATCCCGAGCTCGGCGGCATCGATCTGCTCATTTTCGACGAGTTCCATGAGCGTAGCCTGCATGCGGATACGGCGCTGGCCTTTGCCCTGGAAGCCCAGGCGGCGCTGCGTCCCGATCTGCGGCTGCTCATCATGTCCGCGACCCTGGAGGGGCTGGAGCTGCCGCGCCTGCTGCCCGAGGCGCCGGTGCTGCAGTGCGAGGGGCGCGCCTTTCCCATCGACTATCACTATCGCTCGGTCAATCGCCAGCAGCCGCTGATCCCCCAGTGGGGCCAGGTGGTGCTGGAGGCGAGCGAGCAGCAGGCCGGCAGCCTGCTGGTGTTCCTGCCCGGGGTGGCCGAGATAGAGCGGCTGGCCGAATGGCTGGCCCCCCGGCTTCCCGACGGCCTGCGTCTGGCTCCGCTGCACGGCCGGCTCGAGTTGGGTGCCCAGCAGGCGGCCATGGCACCGGCGCCGGCCGGCCAGCGCAAGCTGGTGCTGGCCACCAATGTCGCCGAGACCTCGCTGACCATAGAGGGCATCCAGGTGGTGGTGGATTGCGGCCTGGAGCGGCGTGCCCGCTTCGATCTGGCCAGCGGTATCCAGCGCCTGGAGACCCGCCAGATAGCGCGCGCCTCTGCCACCCAGCGCGCCGGTCGCGCCGGTCGGCTGGGGCCGGGCGTCTGTTACCGGCTCTGGAGTCGGGAGCAGCAGGCGCGGCTGGAGGAGCAGAGCCCACCGGAGATCTGCCAGCTCGAGCTGAGCCAGCTGGTGCTGGAGGCCGGGCTCTGGGGCACCGCGCCCGAGGCGCTGCCGCTGCTGGATCCCGCTCCGGCGCCGGGGCTGGCGGCGGCGCGCCGGCTGCTGCGCTGGCTGGAGGCACTGGATGAAGAGGGACGGCTGACGCCACGTGGCCGCGCCATGGCCCAGTGGCCCTGTCATCCACGGCTGGCCCACCTGCTGCTGCGTGCCCGGGAGTTGGCCGCTGCGAATGAACAGCCGGGGCTGCTGCAGGAGGCCTGCTATCTGGTGGCCCTGCTGGAGGAGGACAAGCGTGGCAGCGACAGCCTGCATGGCCTGCTGAGCCGTCACGCCGGCGCCCTCAAGGCGCAGGCCAAACGCTGGCTGGCACGTCTGCAGGCGACCGAGGGCCGGCCCGGCAGCGACTGGCTGGGGCTGCTGGCGGCCCTGGCCTGGCCGGATCGCATCGCCCGCCGGCGCAGTGGTCAGCGCTATCAGCTGGCGGGCGGTCAGAGCGCCGATCTGGTGGCGGGGCACAGCCTCGGCGGCCATGAGTGGCTGGTGGCCGTCGAGCTGGGTCTGGGCGAGCAGGGCATCCGCATCTTCGTCGCCGAGCCACTGGATCTTGCGCTGCTGGAGCGTCAGCTGCCGGAGCTGTTCAGTCAGCAGGAGTGGCTGGGCTGGGATGAGCGTGAGGGGCGGGTGCGCGCCGAACGCCAGCGCTGTCTGGGACAGATAGTGCTGGAACGTTCCCCGCTGGCGGCGCTCAGCGACGAGCAGAAGGGGCGCTGCCTGCTGGACGGCATTCGTCAGCTGGGGCTGGCCTGCCTGCCCTGGGACGAGGAGAGCCGCCAGTGGCTGGCGCGCATCCGCTGTGGCCGCGACTGGCTGCCGGAGCTGGGCTTGCCGGATCTGGGCGAGGTCAACCTGCTGGCGACCCTCGAGCAGTGGCTGCTGCCGCATCTGTCGGGGCTCGCGCGCCTGGAGGCCCTCAAGCGCCTGGACTTGACGGCCATCCTGCGCGGCTGTCTGAACTGGGAGCAGTTGCGGGCGCTGGATGAGGCGCTGCCAACCCACTTTACCGCGCCCACGGGCAGCCGTATCCGCATCCGCTACCAGGAAGGCGAGCCGCCGGCACTGCCGGTGCGCATCCAGGAGATGTTCGGCCAGCGGGAGACCCCTCGCGTGGCCCGCGGCCGGGTGGCGCTGCGGGTGGAACTGCTGTCACCGGCCCAGCGCCCGCTGCAGCTGACCCAGGATCTGGTGGCGTTCTGGCAGGGCGCCTATGGCGAGGTGAAAAAAGAGATGAAGGGGCGCTACCCGAAACATTACTGGCCGGACGATCCCCTGCAGGCCTCGCCGACCCGCGTCACCAAACAACGCATGAAGGACTTCCATGGCACCCCGTAAACCTCCCGCATCCCCCCGTAAACGTGCGCCGCGGGCGCGCGCGCCGGCTCGCCGCACCACTCAGTGGCGCCGCTGGGGCAGCCTGGCCTTCAAGCTGGGGCTGGCGGGCACCGCCCTGCTGCTGCTGTTCGGCATCTATCTCGACAGCAAGATCCGCGACAAATTCGATGGCCAGAAGTGGCAGCTGCCGGCCATCGTCTACAGCCGGCCGCTGGAGCTCTACCCGGGCCAGCGCCTCTCCAAGGCGCAGATGCTGCACGAGCTCAAGTTGCTCAATTACCGCGCCAGCGCCAATCCCCAGGGGCCTGGCCAGTATGCGGTCAACGGCAACAAGATGGTGCTGATCCGGCGTGCCTTCAACTTTGCCGACGGCGCCGAAGCCGCCCGCGGTCTGCTGCTCAGCTTCGACGGCCAGCGCCTGACCGGCATCAAGAATGCCAACAATCAGCGGGATCTCGGCTACGTACGCATGGATCCGGTGCTGCTGGACCGATTGAGCGGCGAGGAGATCGAGGATCGCATCCTATTGCGTATCGAGGAGGTGCCCAAGCTGTTCATCGATACCCTGCTGACGGTGGAGGACCGCGACTTCTACCAGCATGGCGGCGTCTCGCCGCTCTCCATCGGCCGGGCCTTCTTCGCCAACCTCAAGGCCGGGCGCGCGGTGCAGGGCGGCAGCACCCTGACCCAGCAGCTGGCCAAGAATTTCTTTCTGACCCGGGAGCGCAGCCTGTGGCGCAAGGTCCAGGAGGCCTACATGGCGGTGATCATCGACTACCGCTACAGCAAGGATCAGATCCTCGAAACCTACATGAACGAGATCTACCTGGGGCAGAATTTCTCCCAGGGGGTCTACGGTTTCGGGCTGGCCTCCTATTTCTACTTCGGCATGCCGCTGAACGAGCTGGAGGCGGATCAGATGGCGCTGCTGGTGGGCATGGTGCGCGGCCCCTCCTACTACGATCCCTGGCGTTTCCCGGATCGGACCCGGGAGCGGCGCGATCTGGTGCTGCGGCTGCTGCTGGAGGCCGACCACCTGAGCCCCCAGGCGTACCAGCGTTACGCCTCGCGGCCGCTCTCCTTGCTCGAGCGCGGGCAGATGACCTATGGACGTACCCCCGCCTTCATGAACCTGCTGCGCAAGGAGTTGCGTGAGCGCTTCGGTGACGGCTTCCTGCGCCAGTCGGGGCTGAAGATCTTCAGCAGCCTGGATCCGGTGGCCCAGCAGGCCGCCGAACAGGCGGTCAGCGGCGAGCTGGCACGCATCGAGAAGGCGCGTCAGCGCAAGGAGCTGGAGGGCGCCATGGTGGTCTCCAACTGGAAGAGCGGCGAGATCTCCGCCATGGTGGGCGGTCGCAATACCCGCTTCGCCGGCTTCAACCGGGCACTGGATGCCCGCCGTCCCATTGGTTCGCTGGTGAAACCCGCCGTCTACTACACCGGCCTCAGCAACGGTTACCATCTGGGCTCGGTACTGCGTGACGAGCCCATCCGGCTGAAAAACCAGGGCGGCAAGGTATGGGCGCCCCAGAACTACGATCACGCCTACCGCGGCCAGGTGCCCCTCTACCAGGCGCTGTACGAATCTCTTAACCTGCCGACGGTGCGGCTGGGCATGGCAGTCGGCGTCGACAAGGTGGTCGCCAATCTGCAGGCCATGGGGGTGAGCCAGCCGATCCAGGCCTACCCCTCGCTGCTGCTGGGCAGCCTGGCGCTGTCGCCCTTCGAGGTGAACCAGATGTATCTGACCCTGGCCACCGGCGGGCTGCATCAACCCCTGACCGCCATCCGCGGCATACTGGACAGCGAGGGCAAGTCCCTCTACCAGCGTACCGACAAGGCCGAGCGGCGTCTGGATGCCCGGGCCAGCTACCTGACCCTCTACGGCATGACCAAGGTGGCCAGCCAGGGCACGGCCCGCAGCCTGGCGGCCCGTTTCCCGGGCGCCGTGCTGGCCGGCAAGACGGGGACTACCGACAACCTGCGCGACTCCTGGTTCAGCGGCCTGGACAACGACGAGCTGGTGAGTGTCTGGGTCGGGCGGGATGACAATCAGCCGGCGGGGCTCACCGGTGCCAGCGGTGCCCTGCAGCTGTTCGGCGACTACCTGAGCCGCCGCGGCGTCAACTCGTTGCAGCTGGCGGTGCCGGATGGCATCGGCTGGGCCAGCTTCTCCCGCGCCGGCAAGTCGGTGGCCAGCGGCTGCGGCGGTGCCGTGCAGCTGCCGGCCCGCCTCGACAGCCTGGGCCCCAGTCAGGCGTGCGGCGGCGAGCGTCCCGCGGGGCGGGGCTCCCAGCCCCAGCCTCTGGAACCGTTGCTGGAAAAACCGCTGGACTGGTTCCGGCAACTGTTTGGCAGCAACTGACGCTGATAACAGAAAACAAGAAGAGGCGCTGTATGACGCCTCTTTTTTTTGGTTTGGAGGGCCCGGTCAGGCCAGCGGCCGGAGGGGGGTTATGGCGCCAGCCCCAGGTACGTCTTCTGGACCCGGGCGGTGAGCTTGATGACCAGCTCGTAGGCGATGGTGCCGATGTGGCGCGCCACCTCTTCCACCGGCAGCCCCTGGCCCCAGAGGATCACCGGATCCCCCGGCCGGTCGTCGGCCTCCGGGCCCAGGTCCACGGTTATCATGTCCATGGAGACCTTGCCGACCAGGGGCACCCGGCGGCCATTGACCAGTAGCGGCGTGCCGCTGGGCGCGGTGCGTGGATAGCCGTCGCCGTAGCCCATGGCCACCACCCCCAGGCGCGTCGCCCGTGGCGCTATCCAGTCGCCGCCGTAACCGACGGGGGCGCCGGCCGGGTGCTCGCGCACGGCGATGAGCCGGGACTTGAGGGTCATGACGGGCCTGAGTCCCTCGGCGGCCCCGTGGCTGTCCACCCGGGGCGTGATGCCGTACAGGGCGATGCCGGGGCGGATCGCATCAAGGTGGGCTGCGGGCCAGTAGAGCACACCGGCCGAATTGGCCAGGCTCTTCGGACCCGGGTAGGCGCGGGTGAGGCTGAGAAAGCAGTCGAGCTGCTCGGCGGTGGTGGGGGCATCCGGCTCGTCGGCACGGCTGAAGTGGCTGGCGAAGCCCACCTCGGAGCGTACATTGCCGCACGCCTGCAGGCGTGCCACGTAGTCGGCCACCTCGGACGGTGCCACGCCCAGCCGGTGCATGCCGGTATCCAGCTTCAGCCAGACGCGAATGGGGCGTGACAGCGGCGCCAGCTCCAGAGCCTGCAGCTGGGTGGCGTCATGGATGATGGTCTCCAGTCCCAGCTCGGCGGCCAGGCAGAGATCCTCGACGCAAAAACAGCCCTCCAGCAGCACTATGGGATGACTGATGCCGGCGCGCCGCAGCGCCACGGCTTCTTCAATCCGGGCGACGGCGAAGGCATCCGCC
>JBFHKO010000162.1:0-5855 GCA_041595355.1 Aeromonadaceae bacterium | reverse complement strand
GGCCCCCCAGTGGCGTGCGTTGCTTCCGCGCCTGCGCGAACTGATCCGGGATCGGCGCCAGCTTTGCCGCCTGGCCGAGCAGCATCAGCAGTTGCAGCAGGGCGTGCAGCAGCGACAGCGGCAGCAGGCCGAACTGCAGCGCGCGGGCGAACGAGAACAATCCCGGCTGGCCCGGCTTCGCGACCAGCTGCACCAGGTGGCTTCCCAGGTGAACGCCGAGGGCATGGCGGCCTTGCAGCTGCAGTTGCAGCAGGCCCAGGAGCGACTTGCCCGCGGCCGCCAGCTGAGCGATCTCGTCGAGCAGGCGGCCCATCTGGGGGGACAGCAGCGGGAAGAGCAGCAACAGGCGCAGACCTTGAGGGCCCGTCACCAGGAGGCCCTGGCCCTCGAGCACCTGCTGCAGCCGGAGCTGCGCGAGCTGCAGGAGCAGGCGCAGCGGCTGGAGAGCGAGTTGCAGCAGGCCCAGGCGCAGCAACAGCTCCAGGACTACCGTCCCCAGCTGCGCGCCGGCACGCCCTGCCCGCTCTGTGGCGCCACCGAACACCCCTTCGCTCATGGACAGGCGCGGGAGGAGGGGCTGGTGCTGCGCCTGCGCGGTCAATGGCAGTTCCTCCAGGAGCAGGTGGCACAGCGCCGGCAGGCCCTGGCCCAGGCTCAGAGCCGCCAGGCGCAGCTTGCGCAGAGCCAGCATGAGGTACAGCTGCGCCAGCAGCAGCTGGAGGCGCGGCTGGCCCGGCTGGCTCGCCAGTGGCAGGCGTGTTGCGCCGGTATCGAGCCAGGCTTGCCCGCCTGGCCCGAGGGGGCCGGCGCCGAGAATGGCCCCGGCGAACAGACCTGGCGACGCCTGCTGGCGACGTTGGTGACAGGGCTGGCAGAGGATCAGCAGCGGGTGACCCTGTTGTCCGGTCAGTGGCAGGCCCAGCTGGAGCAATATCAGACGCTGCAGGCATTGCAGCGGCAGCTGGAGCAGGGGCAGGAGCCAGCGCGACAGCTCGAGGCGCGCGCTCATGCACTCTCCCGACAGCTGGTCGAGGAGCAAGCCCGGCTGGCCGCATTGGCGGCGCAACAGCAGCAGTTGCTGGCGCACCTGGAGGAGGCCGCCGCCGGCCTGGATGAACAGCTTGGACTGCGCGACTGGCGTCAGCGGCTGGATCATCCCCGGGCCGAGGCGTGGCTGCAGGCGTTGGGACTGCGCTGTGATGACTATCTGGCTCGCCAGGCGGCGTGCCGGCAACTGGAGTCTGACTGGCAACAGGCCGAGCCGGCACTGGCGGCCCTTGCCGCCGGGCTGGAAGGGGAGTGTGAGCGCGCACAGGCACTGACGTGCCGGCGGCAGCAGGGCGAGCAGGCCCAGGCCCAGCTGCTGCAGCGGCGTGCCGCCTGCCTGGAGGGGCGGCCGGTCGTCGAGGTGGAGCAGCACTGGCAGCGGCGGCTGCTTGAGGCCCGCGAGGCTCACATGCAGGCTCTGCAGCATTGCCGGCAGATCGCCGAACGGCGTGCCGGCCTGGTGGCCGAGCGGGATGCCCAGCGCCAGCGCCAGCGTCAGCTGGCGAGCCTGCGGCGGGCCCTGGTGCGGCGCTGGCTGAGGCAGCAACAGCGACTGGCCATCGGCGATTATGAGTTGCAGCGGTTGCTGGCGTTGCCCCCGGTCTGGGTCGGCGAGGAGCGCGCGCAGCTGCAGCAGCTGGAGGCCGCCTTCAGGCAGGCGAGCACCCGGCTGCAGGAGCGCCAGCAGCAGCAGGATGCCCTGCTGGCGCGCCGGCAGGCGTTTATGGCCGGGCAGCCCGAACTGGCGGAGCTGGATGCCGAAGGCCTCGAGGTGGCGTGCCTGCGGCTGAACGGCGAGCTGAGCGAGGCGGAGCAGCAGCGGTTCGAGCTGGGGCATCGGCTGCGGCAGGCCGAGCAGGCGGCCCGTCAGGCCGGGGCGCTGCAAGGGCGCATTGCCACCCAGCAGGCCGAGAGTGAACGCTGGGGCCGGCTTGCCGAACTCATCGGCTCGGCCAATGGCGCCCGCTTTCGCACCTTTGCCCAGAGCCTGACTCTGGAGCGCTTGCTGGGCCTGGCCAACCTGCACCTGGAGGCGCTGGCTCCCCGCTACCGGCTGCAGCGGGTGCCGGGTACCGATCTGGCCCTGCAGGTGATTGACTGCGACATGGGTGACGAGATCCGCGCGGTGGAGTCGCTGTCCGGCGGGGAAAGCTTTCTGGTTTCTCTGGCACTGGCGTTGGGATTGTCGTCGCTCTCTTCGCGACAAACCCGCATCGGCTCGCTCTTCATCGACGAGGGCTTTGGCACCCTGGATCCGGAGAGTCTGGATACCGCCATCGCCTGTCTGGACTCGCTGCAGGCCGGCGGCCGCCAGATAGGCGTCATCTCCCATGTGCCGACGCTGGTGGAACGCATCGGGGTGCAGATCCGGGTTCAGGCCCTGGGCGGTGGCGAGAGCCGTGTCGAGTTGCCTTGAGGCAAGGTGCGCTTTTTCATAAAAGTGTCATGAAAGGTTCCAATAATGATGCTAGCGAATAGGTGAGGGCAACAGGGGCTGAATCATGTCGAAGAGAGTGCTGGTGGTTGAAGATGAAACTCCGATCCGGGAGTTGCTCTGTTTTGTGCTGGAGCAAAAGGGCTACGAGCCAATCGAGGCCGCCGATTTTAACCAGGGACTGGCGCGCCTGTGCGAGCCCTATCCCGATCTCATCTTGCTGGACTGGATGTTGCCGGGCGGCAGCGGCATCCAGTTCATCAAGCAGCTCAGGCAGGATGAGTTGACGCGCGCCATTCCGGTCATCATGCTGACCGCCCGGGGTGAGGAAGAGGACAAGATCCGCGGTCTGGAGGCAGGGGCCGACGATTACATCACCAAGCCGTTTTCGCCCAAGGAGCTGATCGCGCGGCTCAAGGCGGTGATCCGTCGCACGACGCCGACCGCCATCGAGGCGGTCATCGATGTGCAGGGGCTGCGTCTGGACCCGGTTTCCCACCGGGTGACCGTCGAGGAGCAGGCGCTGGAGATGGGGCCGACCGAGTTCCGCCTGCTGCACTTCTTCATGACCCATCCCGAGCGAGTGTACAGCCGGGAGCAATTGCTGAATAATGTGTGGGGCACCAACGTCTACGTGGAAGACCGCACCGTGGATGTGCATATCCGGCGCTTGCGCAAGGCCGTGTCCGGCAGCGGACATGACAGATTAATCCAAACGGTGCGTGGGGCCGGTTATCGTTTTTCCACGCGTCTTTGAGGAGCTCTATGCTGGAACCCTACTCCTGGGGCCGTCTGACCCGAAAGGCGTTGTTTTTCTATACGCCTTTTTTTCTGTTTGGCTTGCTGATCGGCCGATGGGAAGCCGGCCTGCTGGTGGCGGCCCTGCTGCACCTGTTCTGGCATTACCGATACCAGAAACGCCTCTCCGACTGGTTGTGGAACGAGCGGCGCCTGGTGCCGCCCAAGGGAGCCGGCACCTGGGAATTCATTTTCAACGGTCTTTACCGCCTGCAGCGGCGTCATCGCAGCCGCCGCCGCGAGCTGGCGAATCTCATCCGTCGCTTCCGTGAGGGGGCCGAGGCGCTGCCGGATGCCGCCGTGGTGTGTCGTCGCGATGGCAACATCATCTGGTGCAACAAACTGGCCGGGCACCTGCTGGGCTTTCGCTGGCCAGAGGATGCCGGGCAGAACCTCAGCAACCTGCTGCGTACCCCCCAGTTCGTCAACTACATGCGGGTGCGTGAATTCAACGAGCCGCTGGAGATCCCCTCGCCGATCAACGAGGAGCGCATTCTCGAGTTTCGCGTCATGCCCTACACCGAGGATCAGATACTGCTGCTGGCCCGGGATGTGACCCAGCTGCGCGGCCTGGATGCCATGCGCAAGAATTTCGTTGCCAACGTCTCCCATGAGCTGCGCACGCCCCTCACCGTGTTGCAGGGGTATCTGGAAATGGTGGAAGAGCCGCCGACGCCGGCCATGTGGGCCAAGATGCACAAGGTGATGCTGCAGCAGACCCTGCGCATGGACAACCTGGTCAACCAGTTGCTGACCCTGTCACGCATCGAAGCCGCGCCGGACATCAACCTGACTCAGGTGGTGGATATGCCGCACCTGCTGGCCACTCTGGAACATGAGGCCAGTGCCCTCAGCGGCAGCCTGCAGCACAAGTTCGAGTTTGCGGTGGATCAGCAGCTGCTCATCTACGGCGATGAGGAGCAGCTGCGCAGCGCGGTCACCAACCTGGTCAATAACGCCATCAAGTATACGCCGGCCGGCAAACGCATCCGGGTCGAGTGGCAGTGGCATACCGGCCATCAGGCCCGCTTTGCGGTCACCGACGAGGGGGAGGGCATCAATTCCGAGCATCTGCTGCGCCTCACCGAGCGTTTCTACCGGGTGGATCGGGCCCGCTCCCGCCAGACCGGCGGGGCCGGTCTCGGGCTCGCCATCGTCAAGCATGCCCTGAGCCACCATGACAGTCAGCTCGAGGTACAGAGCACCCCCGGGCGTGGCAGCTGCTTCAGTTTCCTGATCCCGGCCCGGTTGGTGCTGCGCTCGAGCGCCGCGCCCTGAGCCGCCTTGCCGGCATGGCAGGAACCGGGCGATGGGCTAGGCTTGTCATGTCACAAAAGTGTCATCATTTATCAGTAAATTGGTCATGTGCCGGGTGGATACTGCTCGGGTCAACAATCAGGACATTCCGTTCTAGTGGAGAAAGTGAATGAAATTCAACAAGCTTGTGAGTGCCATCGGTGTTGCCACCGTCATGTTGTCCGCCAGTGCTTCCGCCAGCGTGGATCCCAGCCTGCATGACTACCAGAAGGTCAGCGGCGTCTCCGGGAGTCTCTCCTCCGTGGGTTCCGACACCCTGGCCAACATGATGACCCTGTGGGCCGAAGAGTTCAAACGCATCTACCCGAACGTCAATATCCAGATCCAGGCTGCCGGCTCGTCCACCGCAGCGCCGGCCCTGACCGAAGGTACCGCCCAGTTCGGCCCCATGAGCCGCAAGATGAAGGAAGGCGAAATCGAGGCCTTCGAGAAGCACTTCGGCTACAAGCCGACGGCCATTCCGGTCGCCATCGATGCCCTGGCCGTGTTCGTGCACAAGGACAACCCCATCAAGGGCATGACCCTGCAGCAACTGGACGAGACCTTCTCCAGCACCCTGAAGTGCGGCGGCTCAATCAACACCAGCAAGTGGGGCGATCTGGGTCTCACCGGCAGCTGGGCCGCCAAGGACATCCAGCTGTTCGGCCGCAACTCCGTTTCCGGCACCTACGGTTATTTCAAGGAGCAGGCCCTGTGCAAGGGTGACTTCCGCAACAGCGTGAATGAGCAGCCGGGCTCCGCCTCCGTGGTGCAATCCGTCTCCGCCTCCCTGAATGCCATCGGTTATTCCGGCATCGGCTACAAGACCTCCGGCGTGCGTGCCCTGCCGCTGTCCAAGGATGGCAAGACCTTCGTCGACGCCACCGAAGCGAACGCCATCAAGGGGACCTACCCGCTGTCGCGCTACCTGTTCGTCTATGTGAACAAGCAGCCTAACAAGCCGCTGGAGCCCATGCAGCTCGAATTCCTGAAAATGGTCCTCTCCAAGCAGGGGCAGGAAATCGTCGCCAAGGATGGTTACATCCCGCTGCCGGCCAAGATTGTCGAGCGTGATCTGAAGATGCTGGCAGGCAACTGAGTTCGCTTGTCATCCCGTGCAGAACAGGGCGCCCCCAGGGGCGCCCTGTTCGTTTGTGTGCGGCGCAGCGGGGATGCTCGGCATAGGCAGCCCTGCTGCGGACGGGCATAATGGGCACCTCACGAGGAGAGACAATGGATCAAGACGAAATCTGGATGCGCCACGCCCTGGCCCTGGCCG
>JBFHKO010000161.1:0-5864 GCA_041595355.1 Aeromonadaceae bacterium | reverse complement strand
GAAGCGAGCCAGGTCGACTTCGATGTCGGCGGCGATGATGACCAGATCCGCCTGGGCGATATCCTCGGCGGTGAGGCCATTCTTGGCGCCCACCGAGCCGCGGGTTTCAACCTTGACCCAGTGACCCCGTTTCTTGGCTTCCTGCTCGATGGCCTCAGCGGCCATGAAGGTGTGGGCCACACCGGTCGGACAGGCGGTTATCGCAACGATACGCTTCATACTCATAAGTGATCCCTTGGCTTGCACTTGGTGACGATAAGGGGGCTACCCGGCGGAGGTGCAACCGCTGTTGCGTGCCGCCAGAACCATGGTTGATCCTAGGGCCTGGTTGAGCGTACTCGTCACTGTCTTGCCGCTGCGCGAGCCGCTGTTCCAAACCGAAGAATCGTTTCGGCTGTCATGCTGTATCGATTCAGTTTTGGCGGCAAGCAGAGGGTGAAATCCGTTATCGAGAAATAGAGCCAGTGCACAATTTACCTGGCCATCAGACCCAAAAAATGCCGCATTCCGGGCCTGGAGCGCGGCGGCGGCCGGCGACCCCGGGCGGATATTTCAGTGGGGAAAAAAGGCGGTCGCTCAGCCACCAAACCGGTAGCGAAGCCGCAGGCCCCAATGTTGGCTCAGGCTGTCGGGCTCCCTGGCCAGCCAGCCGGTGGCCAGCCCGTTGCGGGTCAGGGGCCGGGCCGCGCTCTGGCCGAAGCGCCAGCGTTCCCAGTAGGGCTCCACAGACCAGTGGCCACCGGCGGCGTCCGGCAGCGGCAGGGACAGGAGGACGCGCCAGCCATGGCTGGCACCCAGTTGCAGGCTGAGGGGATCAAAGCCGGCCGGCTCTGCCGTCAGACGCGGCGAAAGGATGGTCAGATAGTGCAGCTGCAGCCGCCAGGAGGCCGGTTGTGCGGCAGGCAGGGCCAGTTGTAGCCCCAGGCTGCCCTCCTGCCAGCGATAACGCTCATCAATGCCAGCGACGCCGCCGTTGGCTTGAATGTTGCGCTGCCATTGCAGGTGGTGGATGCCGGCAAGCAGACTCCACTGCAGGGGGGCCAGCGGCAGGCGGTAGGCGGCGAGCAGGCCGGAGCGCAGCAGGCGGGTGTCGGTATCGGTGCTGTGGGGCTGCCCGGCCTGGGTTTGCCCCTCATAGTCGACCTGCCCGCCATGCCAGGCCAGCTCGGGGATGAGGCTCCACGATCCCCGTTCCCACTCGAGGCCGACGGCCAGGCCCGGCAACCAGCCCTGCTCCCGATCCAGCCGTTGACCCTCGCGGGTTTCCCGGTAATCAAAGGCCTTGATATCTGCCGCCAGGTGCCATGTCAGCGCCGCCCGCACCGGCAACGACGAGATCAGGAGCGCCAGTGTCAGCAGCATGGCGGCCCGGTGTCCGGTGCCTTTGCTAGCGGGCATCCAGGTCCGTCCAGCTCAGATCGCGGAATTGCTCCGCTTGGCCATCGCCGTTGGCATCGATGGCCAGCTGCAGATCCGAGTTGGGTCCGGGTATGGTGACGCGGACCCAACTGCCGGCGGCACCGCTGATCGTCAGCTCGCCGCTTTCCAGCGGATACCCCGTGCTGGCATCGTGGATCAGCGGCTGCTGGGTGCGGATGCTGATCCGGCCGCCACGGCCGCCGAGGGTTCTGGATCCATAGCTGACGTTGTAGCGCATCTCGGCGAACATCAGGGGCGTGTCTTCGTTGCGAACGAGTCCTTCCATGTCGACATCACTCAGGGTGAAGTCCAATGGCTGAGCGGTATCGACCAGGCTCAGGCGCAGGGTGCCATTCATGGAGGCATATTCGAGTTCGGCCAGCGGGTCGCTGCCCGTGCGCAGCCGTAGGCTGCCATTCAGGAACAGGGCCATGTTCTGGGCGCCGTTTGTCTGGATGCTGAAACCGCTGAAGCTCCCCTGCAGTTGCTGGGTATCCATGCCGTAGAGGTCATCCGCGCTCCAACTGTCATGACTGGGGAAGCCCTCCCGGGGCGGGAAGCCGCTGGGGGCCTCCAGAACGAGGGTGACGCGGCCGTTGATACGGAGGCTGTCGCCGCCCGAGTCGTCGCTGAGGGTGCAGTGGCTGGCGTACAGCTCCAGTCTATCGCCGGGGCCGATCACCTCAGCATTGCTGCTGGCGGTGGTCAGGGTCACGCTGGCGCTGCCGCTTGAACATGACAGGCTCGCGGTCTGGCTGATACCGGTGACACTGCCGAGCCCCTGGGGGGAGAGACTCAGCACCGGTTGCAGGGCCCGCTGCAGCAGCGCGCTGCTGTTGATGCGCGGCACAGGGCGTGTGCCCTCGACGGCGAGGCCGACTGGCAGCAGGGCAACCGTATTTTGGGGCGTGACAGTATCGGTGCTGTTTAGCACCTCACGGGTGACCGCGGGGGCGTTCTCCGTCGTGATGGCCAGGGGGATATCGATAATATCGGTGGTGGCCGCGTCACTGCCGCCGCCACCGCCACAGCCGGTCAGTACCGGCAGGCTCAGGGCGCTCCAGAGCGCCATCGTTGTGTGTCTGTTCATCTGCGCACCTCCTCCATCCTGTGGGGATCATTCCCTGTGCCCGTGGCAGCGCCGGGGCTGGTTGACTCCATAACTCTAGTGGCGGCCGGATGGGGAGTGCGCTTTTTAGACGTGGCTGTGACGGCAGTCAATAAACGGCCTGATATCTTACAGCACCGCCTTGATGAAACTTTGCAGCTCCGGTGTGCGAGGATTCTGGAACAGCTCACGGCTGGGGCCGCTCTCCCACACCGTGCCCTGATGCATGAACACCAGCCGATCGCCGACGTCGCGGGCGAAGTTCATCTCGTGGGTCACCAGGATCAAGGTCATGCCCTCGGCCTTGAGCTGCTCCAGCACCTTGAGCACATCGCCCACCAGTTCCGGATCCAGCGCCGAGGTGATCTCGTCGCACAGGAGCACCTTGGGCTCCATGGCCAGGGAGCGGGCGATGGCTACCCGTTGCTGCTGACCGCCGGAGAGGTTGCCGGGGTACTGGTCGGCCTTGTCCGCAAGGCCCACCTTGGCCAGCAGGTTTTCGGCCTGCACCCGGCAGTCGGCGCGGGACTTTTTCAGCACCAACTGCGGCGCCAGCATGATGTTTTCCGCCACCGTCAGGTGCGGGAACAGGTTGAAGTTCTGGAACACCATGCCCACGGTGCGGCTCAGCTCGCGCAGGTGGCGTTCGTCCTCGTCCACCGCCTGGTTGTCGACGATGATGGCGCCCTGATCGAACTTCTCCAGGCCGTTGATGCAGCGCAGCAGGGTGCTCTTGCCGGAGCCGCTGCGACCGATGATGGAGATCACTTCCCCG
Source organism: Aeromonadaceae bacterium (assembly GCA_041595355.1). GTDB lineage: Bacteria > Pseudomonadota > Gammaproteobacteria > Enterobacterales > Aeromonadaceae > JBFHKO01. Next base: position 2,562 of record JBFHKO010000161.1, on the reverse strand, counting down.
GCGGCCACCTTGAGGTCGACGCCCTTGAGGACATGGTTGTCGCCATAGAATTTATGGACTTGTTCAATGCTTACCAGTGACATTCAGACGTCTCTCCAGATGTTGGCTGAACAGGGACAGGGGGTAGCAGATGAGGAAATAGAGCAGTGCCACCAGGGCAAACACCTTGAAGGGCTGGAAGGTGGCGTTGTTGAGCATGGTGCCGGCCTTGGTCAGCTCCACGAAGCCGATGATGGAGGCCAGCGCCGTCCCCTTGACTACCTGCACCGAGAAACCCACGGTGGGGGCGATGGCAATGCGCAGGGCCTGGGGCAGGATCACATGGCGCATGGTCTGCGTGAAGCCCAGCCCCAGACAACGGGAGGCTTCCCATTGGCCCCTCGGCAGTGACTCGACGCAACCGCGCCAGATGTCGCACAAGAAGGCGCTGCTGAACAGGGTCAGGGCCAGGCTGGCGGCGGTCCAGGCATTCACGTTCAGTCCCAGCAGGGAGAGACCAAAGAAGGCCAGGAACAGCTGCATCAGCAGGGGCGTGCCCTGGAACAGCTCCACGAAGCCGCGCACCAGCAGCACCAGCGGACGGCGCCCGCTGAGGCGCAGGAAGGTGAGCAGCATGCCCAGCACGCTGCCACCCACAAAGGCGATGAGGGAGAGCAGCAGGGTCCAGCGCGCGGCCAGCAGCAGGTTGCGCACTATGTCCCAGTCGGTAAATTGCATCATCGGATCGGGCTCCTGAACAGATGGCGGCCCAGCAGGCCCATGGCCTGGCGCATCAGCATGGCCAGCAGCAGATAGAGCAGGGCGGTCAGCAGGTAGGACTCGAAGCTGAGAAAGCTGCGTGACTGGATGAAGTTGGCGGCGAAGGTCAGCTCCTCGACCGAGATCTGGGAGATCACCGATGAGCCCAGCATGACGATGATGCACTGGCCCACCAGCGGCGTGAAGATGCGCTGGAAGGCTGGCGGCAGTACCACCCGGGTGAAGATCTGCAGGTGCGTCAGCCCCAGGGTGCGGCCGGCTTCCCACTGTCCCTTGGGGGTGGCGGCAATGCCGGCCCGCAGGATTTCGCTGCTGTAGGCACCGAGGTTCACCACCATGGCCAGCAGTCCCGCCTGCCAGGCGCTGAGCTTGACGCCCAGGGCCGGCAGGCCGAAGAAGATGAAGAACAGCTGCACGATGAAGGGCGTGTTGCGGATGAGCTCCACATAGGTGCCGGCAAGCAGGCGTGCCAGCGGTGCGCGGCTGGTGCGTGCCGCCGCTCCCAGGGTGCCCAGCAGTATGCCACCGGCGGTGGCATACAGGGTGAGCTCCAGGGTGGCCAGCACTCCCTGCCCCAGTTCGGGCAGGTAGGGCAGCAGGCCGGGAAAGTTCAGTTGGTAGCTCATGATCACTATTCCGTTATTGGCCCAGGTTGGCCGGCAGCGGTGCCTTCAGCCAGGTCTGGGAGAAGCGGTTCAGCGTGCCGTCTGTCATGGCCTCGGCCACCAGGGCATCGACCGTCTCCTTCAGGCGGGTTTCCCCCTTGTAGATACCGATGTAGCAGGGAGAGTCCTTGAGCAGGAACTTGGTGGCCGGCTTGCGATCCGGGAAGCGTTCGGCGATTTCCGCCACCACCAGGTTGCCGGTGGCGATGAGATCCACCTGACCGGAGAGATAGGCGGACAGGGTGGTATTGTTGTCCTCGAAACGCTTGATGGTGGCGGATTCAGGGGCTATCTTGGCCAGCTCCATGTCCTCTACCGCGCCGCGGGTCACGCCCACCGTCTTGCCGGCCAGGGCTGCCGGCTCGTCGGCGGCCACGCTCTCGGCGCCGAACACACCCAGAAAGAAGGGGGCATAGGCGCGGCTGAAGTCGATGGCCTGCTCACGCTCCGGGTTCTTGCCCAGGCTCGAGATGACCAGGTCCACCTTGCGGGTCTGCAGGTAGGGGATGCGGTTGGCGCTGGTGACCGGGACCAGTTCCAGCTTTACCGCCAGTTTGTTGGCCAGGTAGCCGGCCATGTCCACATCGTAGCCCTGAGGTTGCATGTCGGCACCCACGGAGCCAAACGGCGGAAAATCCTGGGGCACGGCGACCTTCAGTACCCCCCGCTTCTGGATATCGTCCAGCTGATCGGCCTGGGCCGTTCCCAGGCTTGCGCCCAGGCAGGCCACACTCATCACTACCGCACCGGACAGGCGTTTCCAGGATTTCATGCTCTGCATCATAGTACCCTCGCTGGATTGGGAATATTAATTCCCATTAATGGCCATTAAGAAATTATCGTTCCAGTGCTAACCTAGCAACAGCCATACCAGCATTGCAGTTTGTCCTCAAAATGGGCATCTGGGATGCAGTTAGAGCTTAATTGTAAGCAAAAGCGGAGCGGATGGCCGTCCCGCTGAGCGTCCGGATTGCACCAAAGTGGGCGATTGGCACCAACTTGGTGTGCCGGGCGGGTGGTCGGGCCGATGAGGCCAGTGAACAACGAATGCAACGAAGAGGAGAACCCCTATGGAGATCAATCTGCCCGAGGTGGTAGCGGAAGTGAGTACGGTCCTGGCGCGTTATGAACAGGCTCT
>JBFHKO010000160.1:0-5867 GCA_041595355.1 Aeromonadaceae bacterium | reverse complement strand
GCCAAAGCCATGGGCATCCCGGGGCAGGCTCAGGATGCCATCGCCATCCAAATCCTCGCCGCAGCCAAGACCGGTATTGGTCGGCACCAGGTAGTGGAAGGGGTAATCAAGGGGGGCCGCCCCGCCCTGTCCCGTCGCCAGATAGCGTCCGAGGAAGCACGCCAGCGCCCGCCCTGACTGCCCGGGGGCATCCTGATCGAACTCGTTCAGCAGCAGTACATCCGGGCGCACCCGCTGCAGTATCTCGGCGCAGTGGGCAAACTGGGCCTGTGGCGCGCCCGCCAGCTCGGCCAGCAGCTGACCGGCCCGGGGGCGGGAAAAACTGAGGTTGAAGCTGGCAAAGCGCACGCGGCGGGAGCTCATGCCCGAATGCCGCCCCGGCTAGGCAAGAGCAAAGCCGAGGGCCAGCAGCAGATTGAACAGCAGGCTGCCCATGGCGGTGTGCTTGAGCTGACGGTTGAGGCAGGCGGGATCCCGGCTCTGTTGCACCCGCCAGGCGGCGCGCAGCAACGGCCACCAGGCCGGCAGGAACAGCCAGGGCCAGGGGCCGTGCCCCTTGAGCGCCACCAGCAGCAGGCTCAGCAGACCGGCGCCCAGGACGAGGCTCCAGTGATAACGGCAGGCCCAGCGGCGCCCCAGACGCACGGCCAGAGTCCGCTTGCCGGCCACCGCATCGGTGTCCAGATCGCGGATGTTGTTGATATTGAGCACGGCGGTGGCCAGCAGCCCGCAGCTGGTGGCCGGCAGCAGCAGCAGCCAGGCCAGCTCCCGGGTGAACAGATAGTAGGTGCCCATCACCCCCAGCAGCCCGAAAAACAGGAACACCGACAGATCCCCCAGCCCCCGGTAACCGTAGGGGCGGCGTCCCACCGTGTAAGTGACGGCGGCCAACAGGGCCACCCCGCCGAAACCGGCGAAGATCAGAAAGTCCCGCCAATGGCCGGCGAAGGCGAGCCACAACAACCCCAGGCCGCTTATCGCTGCCGTGGCCGCCACCCAGGCCATGGCCGCTCGCATCTGCGCCGGCGAAATCAGCCCGGAGACCACGGTGCGGGTCGGCCCGACGCGCTGGGCATTATCGGCCCCCGAGAGGGCATCGCCATAGTCATTGGCCAGGTTGGAGAGCAGCTGCAGCAGCACGGCGGTCAACAGACAGAGGCCGAACAGGCTCCAGCGAAAGGCACCCGCCTCTGCCGCCAGCCCGGCGCCCAGCAGCACCGACGAGCAGGCCAGGGGCAGAGTCCGCAGTCGGGCCGCCATGACCCAGCGAGTAAAGAAGTTGTTATGCATCAGGATCACCGCCCCTCGGGAGCAAATCTCGTTTACCCTCCCGCCGCCGCGCCCTATACTGAACGCCCATCTGGCCGGCGCGGAGCACGCAAGTCTGGAAGACGCGTACTATACCGGATGCCTGCCTGCTTTGGCAGTTCCCGCGCCGCCGCCCGACCTTTCGTGCCAGGATCCCATACACACCATGTCGGCCATCACACGCCTGATTGACAGATTGGAGGCCCAGGGCCAGTCCACCGCCGACGGCTTCGTTCGCTTGCGCGAGCCGCTGGTGGTTGAATCCCTGCCCGGCTGGCTCAAGGCCCAGACACTCTATCCGCGCATCTACTGGCATGCCCGGGAACGCCACCGGGAATTTGCCTGCCTCGGCTGCCTGCGCGAGATCCGCGACCCCGCCCGCCTGGCCAGCCTGAGTGGTCACCCCAAGCCCGCCGCCGGCAGCTGGCCGCGTTACTACGGCGGCCTGGCCTTCGATGCCGCCCAGGCCGGCCATCCGACCCCCGCGGCCGCCGACTGGCGGGAGTTTGGCCCCTGTCACTTCGTGCTGCCGCGCATCGAACTCATCCGCAAGGGCCCGCTGACCGAGCTGGTATGCAACCTCTGGTTCGAGGGCAACAATCGGCAGGCGGAACTGGCCGCCGCCAGCGCCGCCCTGCGGCAACTGCGCCCGGCAGCCGCCATTGCCCCCGTCACACCGCAATCCTGTCAACGCCAGGACTGCCCCGACTACGCCGGCTGGCAGGCCATGGTGGCCCGGGTCACGACGCCCGCCTCCCTGGCGGTCATGCCCAAGGTGGTCCTCTCGAGGCAGAGCACCCTGAGCCTGTCCGCGCCTCTGGATCCCTGGGATCTGCTGGCCGCCTGGCAAGGGCTGACCCAGGCCTGCTTCCATTTTGCCTTCCAGTTCAGTGCCGAGCGCTGTTTCCTCGCCTGCTCGCCGGAGCGACTGTATCGCCGCCAGGCACGGGCGCTCTACACTGAGGCGCTGGCCGGCACCATAGTGCGCACCGGCGATGAACTGGCCGACGATGAACGGGCCGCCCAGTTGCTGGCCGACAACAAGAACCGTCTGGAAAACCGGCTGGTGCATGCGGATATCCTCACCCGCCTGGATGGCCTGGCCGAGCAGGCGCAGCTCTCGCCGCCGCGCATACTGCGCCTGCGCCGCCTGCAGCACCTCAAGCGCGATATCCAGGCCCGCCTCAAACCCGGAGTGGCCGACTGGCAGCTGCTGGCCGCCCTGCACCCCACCCCGGCAGTGGGCGGCACGCCCCGGCGCAAGGCCATGGCCTTCATCCGCGAACAGGAGCCCTACCAGCGTGGCTGGTACGCCGGTGCCTGCGGCCTCATCAGCGAAGACGTGTCCGAATTCGCGGTCGCCATCCGTTGCGGCCTCTGGGAAGGCAGGACGCTACGGTTGTTCACCGGTGCCGGTCTGGTGGCCGGCTCAGAGCCGCAAGCCGAGTGGCAGGAACTGGATGACAAACTGGCCAGCCTGCTGGGGCCGCTGGGATGAAGAGAGACAGCGCCATGGGCGCCCGCCTCAACGGCCTCTGGGCCGAACTGCTGCTGGAGGAGCTGTACCGACTGGGGGTGCGGGAGCTGTGCCTTGCCCCCGGCTCACGCTCGGCCCCCCTGACCCTGGCCGCCGCCGCCCACCCGGGCTTTACCCGGCATGTGCACTTCGACGAGCGGGGACTGGGCTTCCTCGCCCTCGGATTGGCCAAGGGACATGGCCGCCCGGTGGCCCTCATCACCACCTCCGGCACGGCGGTCGCCAACCTCTACCCGGCGCTTATCGAGGCCCGCCTGACCGGGGTGCCCCTCATACTGCTGACCGCCGACAGGCCCGCCGAGCTGCTCGATTGCGGCGCCAACCAGGCCATCCTGCAGGCGGGCATCTTTGTCCACTACCCGGTTTACCAGCTCAGCCTGCCGGCGCCGTCACTGGCGATCCCGGCCAGCTTCGTGCTGAGCAGCATCGATCTGGCCTGGCAGCGCCTCTGCGCCACCCCGGGGCCGGTGCATCTCAACTGCCCCTATCCCGAGCCCCTGTATCCGCCCGCCGAGTCGGCCGACACGCCCCCCCTGCCTGCCGATTACCTGGCGCCCCTGGCGCGCTGGCAGGGCCAGACGCAGCCCTGGACCCGCTATGCCCAGGCCGCCGGGGCGGTGACCCCGGAGCCGGACTGGCTCGCCTTCAGCGCCCGCCGCGGGGTGCTGCTGGTCGGCCAGCTGGACTCGCCCGCCGAGGCCCGGGCGATCGCGGCGCTGGCGAGTCGCCTCGGCTGGCCGCTGCTGGCGGATGTGCAATCCCAGCTGCGTTTTCATCCCCAGGCGCTGACCCACTACGACCTGGCGCTGCAGCATGCCGGTTTTCGTGCCGAACTGGGGCGTGCCGAGGTGCTGCTGCAGGTGGGCGGCCGCCACATCTCCAAGCGCCTCAACCAGTTCATCGCCGACCACCGCTGGGTGGATCACTGGCAACTGGCGGCCCATGCCGAACGACTGGATCCCGGCCACCAGCTGCCGCGCCGCCTGATCGCCCCCATTCAGGCGTGGTGCCGCTGCCACCAGGCCGCCCTGGGGCCGCCGGTGGCGGATTCCTGCTGGCACCACCTGCAACCGTTTGAGCGGGCGATAGGCCGCCTGCTGGAGCAGCAACTGGCCGATTTCAGCGAAGCCGCCGTCTGCCACCGCCTGAACAGCCTGCTGCAGGGGCAGCTGTTTCTCGGCAACAGCCTGCCGGCGCGACTGATGGACATGCTGGGACGGGCCGGACAGGCGCCCAGCCGCATCGCCAGCAATCGTGGCGCCTCCGGCATCGATGGCCTCATCGCCAGCGCCGTGGGGCTGGCACTGAGCCGCCCCGGGGAGCCAACCACATTGCTTATCGGTGACACCTCGGCACTGCACGATCTCAACAGCCTGGCGCTGCTGCGCCGTCTGGCGTCGCCCTTCGTGCTGCTGTTGCTCAACAACGATGGCGGCAGCATCTTCCACCTGCTGCCGGTGCCCGCGACAGCGGGGCTGCGGGATGACTACTACCGCCTGCCCCACGGCCTGCACTTCGAGGCGGCAGCCGGCATGTTCGGCCTCGACTACGCCTCGCCCCAGAACCTGGACGAGTTCGAGTCCTGCTACCGGCAGGCACTGCAGGGGGGCCGGACCCTCATCGAGATCCGCGTCCCCAGCGCTCAGGTAGCCGCGGAGCTGCGCCGACTGGGCAACGCCTGCCGTGAGCTGGCGTGCTGAGATGCCGGATCTGGTGCTGCTGCACGGCTTTCTCGGCAGCGCGGCCGACTGGCAACCGCTGATCGAGGCGCTGCCCGGGGTCCGCTGCCATGCCCTGACGCTGCCCGGCCATGGCCGGACCGCGGCTCCCCCCTTGCGTCGACTGGCGGATTTCCCTGCCTGGCTGCAGGCCGAGCTGGCGCAGCGGCAGCTGCAGCGCTATCACCTGCTGGGCTATTCCTTGGGTGGCCGCCTGGCACTGCTGCATGCCAGCCATTCGCCGCCCGGCCTGCTGAGCCTGACCCTCGAGAGCAGTCATCCGGGCCTGGGCTCGCCAGTCGAGCGCCGAGCCCGGGCCCGACAGGATGCCCTCTGGGTACGCCGCCTGCGCCAGGAACCGCTGCCCCGGGTGCTGGCCGACTGGTACCGGCAGCCGGTGTTTGCGGAGCTGGACGAGGCGCAGCGGGCCAGCCTCGTCGCCCTGCGCAGCCGCAATCAGCCCCGGCTGCTGGCCAGGATGCTGGCCGCCACCAGCCTGGCGCGCCAGCCGGATCTGCGCCCCTGGCTGGCCACCACGAGCTTGCCACTGGCCTATGTCAGCGGGCAACGGGACCACAAGTTTGCCGCCATCGCTTGTCAGCTGGTGGCCACCTGTCCCACACTAAGCCACCTGTCCCTGATGAACGCCGGCCACAATGTGCATCGCGCCGCGCCCCGCCTCCTGGCGGCACGCTGGCACGCCTGGCTGGCATCACTGCCCACCGACCAACCCTAGAGAGTAACGATGAGCCACACACAAGACCCCACCTGGTACGCCCCCATCAGCTGGCACGACTGCAGCGGCGACTTTCAGGACATCCTCTATCACAAGTCCGAAGAGGGCATCGCCAAGATCACCATCAATCGCCCCGAGGTGCGCAACGCCTTTCGCCCCCGGACGGTGCAGGAGCTGATGGAAGCGCTGGCCAATGCCCGCTTCGATGCCGGTATTGGCGTCATCATCCTGACCGGCGCCGGTGAGCTGGCCTTCTGCTCCGGTGGCGATCAGCGGGTACGGGGCGACTATGGCGGTTATCAGGATGACGAGGGGGTGCATCATCTGAACGTGCTCGATTTCCAGCGCCAGATCCGCACCTGTCCCAAGCCCATCATCGCCATGGTGGCCGGCTATGCCATCGGCGGCGGACACGTGCTGCACGTGGTGTGCGACCTGACCATCGCTGCTGAGAATGCCCGTTTCGGCCAGACGGGCCCGAAGGTGGGCTCGTTCGACGGCGGTTACGGCTCGAGCTATCTCGCCCGGATCGTGGGTCAGAAGAAGGCGCGGGAGATCTGGTTCTTGT
>JBFHKO010000159.1:0-5881 GCA_041595355.1 Aeromonadaceae bacterium | reverse complement strand
CGATCAGCTCGCCGACGCGCTGGAAGGCACCGACATAGAGCTCGCCCATGCGCGCATCGATGGCGCACAGCACCCGGGTTGCCCCTTCCCGGCGCAAACAGCCCTGGGCCATGGCGGCCAGGTTGGAGACGCCGATGAGGGGCAACCCCGCCCCCATCGCCAGCCCCTGGGCGATGCCGATGCCGATGCGCACCCCGGTGAAGGAGCCGGGCCCCCGGCCGAAGGCGATGGCATCCAGCTGTGCCAGTGTCAGCCCGCCCTCGTCCAGCAGGCTCTGTACCATGGGCAATATCTTGCGGGTATGGGCCTGGGGGGCCAGCGCCTCCCGGGTCAGGCAGGTGTCGTTCACCCACAGGGCCGCCGAGCAGGCCTCGGTGGCGGTATCAATGGCCAGAATGCGCGTCATCGGATGCATGAGCCTCGTTGGTTACAGTGGTTGTGGTGGATGGTTGTGGCCAGAAAGCCTCGACCCGGGCCAGATCGCGGCAACGGGGCATGGCCGGCAGGCTGCCAAGAAAGGTGGCGCCATAGGCGCGCTGCACCAGACGGGGATCACACAGGATCAGCACACCGCGATCCCTGGGGTCGCGGATGAGCCGTCCCACCCCCTGCTTCAGGCTGATCACCGCCTCCGGCAGCTGTAACTGCTGGAAGGGATCGTCGCCACGCAGCCGGCAATCCTCCATTCTAGCCTTGAGCAGCGGATCGTCCGGCGCGCCGAAGGGCAGCTTGTCGATGATAACACAGCTGAGGGCGCTGCCCGGCACATCCACCCCCTCCCAGAAGGAGGCGGTGGCGACCAGCAAGGCGCGGCCGTTGGCGGTAAATTCGGCCAGCAGGCGCTGCTTGTTGTCCTCGCCCTGCACCAGCAGGCTGCGCCCGACCAGTGGACGCAGCGTCTTGGCCACCTGGTGCATGCTCTGGTAGCTGGTGCATAGAAAAAAGACCCCCCCCGGTACCCGATTGATGAGCGGTGCCAGCAACTGGGCCAGGCGGGTACCCCGCTGGGGCTGACCGGTGTCGGGCAGGTAGCGCGGCACGCAGAGCAACGACTGCCGGGCATAGTCGAAAGGACTCTCCAGTATGCGGGTGGCGGCGGCGGTCAGTCCCATGCGGGCGGCGAAGTGGTCAAAGTGGCCATCCACCGTCAGGGTGGCGGAGGTGAAGATCCAGCTGCTATCGGCGCGCAGCACTTCGTCGCCGAAGCGCTCGGCAATGGAGAGCGGCGTCAGGTTGAGACTGATATGCCGGCGGCTGGTTTCAAACCAGTAGGCGGCGCCGGTACGGCTCACGTCACAGACCTGGGCCAGCCGCGCCTGGTGACCGGCCAGGCGTTCGAAGCACTGGTCCAGGCGCTCGCCCCGCCCGAGCGCCAGCTTGAGGACTTCGTAGCAAAACCCCATCGCATCCTTGAGCCGCAGCAGGGCGCGGGCCGCTTCGGCGCGGGCCAGTGCCTCACGCAGGTTGCCCCGGCTCGGCTCGACACCAAAGGCCAACCGCAGATCCAGGCAGGCTTGTGCCAGGCTGTCGGCGGCCTTGCCCAACTGGGCCATGTCCCGCGCCTCCAGGCGACCGGCCAGGCGCATCTCCTGGGCCAGCTCCAGCAGGGGACGACTGGAGAGGCTAATACCGAAGTAGCCGCTGGCGATATCCGGCAGCTGGTGGGCCTCGTCGAACACATAGACCTCGGCATCCGGTATCAACTCGGCAAAACCGGTCTCCTTGAGCACCAGGTCGGCAAAGAAGAGGTGGTGATTGATGACCAGCAGCCGGGCGTCCATGGCCTTGCGACGGGCGCGCACCAGAAAGCAGTCGTCGTAGCGGGGACAGTCGCGGCCGAGGCAGTTGTCATTGCTGCTGGTGATGTGGGGCAGTATGGGCGCCTGGTCGGCCAGCCCCGGGATCTCGCCCACATCACCGCTGAGGGTCTGCAGACTGAAGTCGCGGGCACGCGCCAGATCGACCAGCACCTCGGGCGACTGGACCTCGGTTTCCAGCAGCAGCTGCTCCAGACGATAGCGACACAGGTAGTTGGCCCGTCCTTTCAGCAGCGCGACCGGCTCCTGGAACGCCATGGCCGCCAGCAGCCGGGGCAGATCCCGGTTGTAGAGCTGCTCCTGCAGCGCCCGGGAGCCGGTGCTGATGATCACCCGCTTGCCGCTGGCCAGCGCCGGCACCAGATAGGCATAGGTCTTGCCGGTGCCGGTGCCCGCCTCGATGAGCAGCTGACCGGCGTCCGCTATGGTCGCGGCCACGGCGTCGGCCATCTGGTGCTGGGCCGGCCGCGGGGCAAAGCCCGGCAGGGTGCGGGCCAGCAGGCCACCTTCGGCAAAATAGTCGCGGTTCACGGAGGGGTCCGGCGGTGGGAAAACCGGGATTATAGTGAAAAGCCGGCCCGGGGCGAAGCGCTCTGTGGCTGAGGAGGGGCATCCGCGGAAGCGGCAAATGTGCGTCGCGCCGGAAACTGCGCTTGCATTTTTTTGATATGGCGTTAAGGTTAACCTCCGTCAGTTATGACCCCAGGGTAACGTACCGATGAACCGCCAACGCTTGAAGACTCTGCACCACCATCACCGTCATCATCCGGACTAGTCTTTCAGGAGGTTCACGGCTGGAAGACGCATTAAGGTGACTTCCAGGCGAACCCAGCCAGTTGCAAAACCCTCGGAAGATCACCCCTTCCGGGGGTTTTTTCATTTACAAGGATAAAAGATGGATAGCAAACGCCTGCGCATCGCAATGCAAAAGTCCGGCCGCCTGAGCCAGGATTCCCAAGCCCTGCTGAAAAGCTGCGGCCTGAAGATCAACCTGCGTGAGGATCGCCTCATTGCCCATGTCGAAAACATGCCCATCGATATCCTGCGGGTGCGTGACGATGACATTCCCGGGCTGGTGATGGACGGGGTGGTCGACCTGGGGATTGTCGGCGAGAACGTGCTGGAAGAGACCATGCTCGAGCGCCAGGCCCTGGGTCTGGCCGTCGAATACAAGGAGCTCAAGCGCTTGGATTACGGCGGATGCCGGCTGTCGCTGGCCATTCCCCAGGAGCAGAAATGGGAAGGTCCCCAGGATCTGGATGGCAAGCGCATCGCCACCACCTATCCCAACCTGCTGAAGCGCTGCCTGGCCGAACAGGGCGTCAAGTTCAAGCCGGTGATGCTGACCGGTTCCGTGGAAGTGGCCCCGCGTGCCGGTCTGGCCGATGCCATCTGCGATCTGGTCTCCTCCGGTGCCACCCTGGAAGCCAACGGCCTCAAGGAAGTGCAGGTCATCTATCGCTCCAAGGCGGCCCTGATCCAGTCCGCCGGCGAGCTGATCCCGGAAAAGCAGCAGCTCATCGACACCCTGATGCCGCGTCTGAACGGCATGCTGCAGGCCCGCGAAAGCAAGTACATCATGCTGCATGCCCCCACCGACAAGCTGGAGCAGATCCAGGCGCTACTGCCGGGTGCCGAAAACCCCACCATCATGCCGCTGGCCGGCGACAACAGCCATGTCGCCCTGCATGTGGTGAGCAGCGAAACCCTGTTCTGGGAAACCATGGAAAAACTGAAGGCCCTGGGGGCCAGCTCCATTCTGGTGCTGCCCATTGAAAAGATGATGGAATAAGAGAGGTTCGCCATGCGTATCCTGAACTGGTCCGAACTCGACGCCCAGCAGCGCCAAGCGGTGCTGACCCGTCCCGCTTTGGGGAACTCGGCGGAGATCAGCCGTACCGTGAGCCAGATCCTCGGTCGCATCCGCGCCGAAGGGGATGTGGCCCTGCGCGACTTCACCGCCCGCTTCGACAAGGTCACCGATGGTGAACTGCGTCTGTCCGGCGAGCAGATCGCCAAGGCCTGCCAGCGGGTCAACCCCGCCATGAAGGCGGCCATCGAACATGCGCGGGACAACATCGCCTGCTTCCACCAGGCCCAGGTACCGACGCCCCTGATGCTGGACACCCAGCCGGGCGTGCGCTGCGAGCTGCACTACCAGCCCATCAACCGGGTGGGCCTCTATGTCCCCGGCGGCAGCGCGCCCCTGGTGAGCACAGTGCTGATGCTGGCGATCCCGGCGCAGATTGCCGGTTGCCGCAAGGTGGTGCTCTGCTCGCCGCCCCCCATCGCCGACGAGATCCTCTATGCCGCCCACCTGTGTGGCGTCGAGGAGATCTACACCATGGGTGGTGCCCAGGCCATTGCCGCCATGGCCTACGGCACCGAGACGGTGAGCAAGGTGGACAAGATCTTCGGCCCGGGCAATGCCTGGGTGACCGAAGCCAAGCGCCAGGTGAGCATGGATGTTAATGGTGCCGCCATCGACATGCCGGCCGGCCCCTCCGAGGTGCTGGTCATCGCCGATGACAGCGCCGAGCCGGCCTTCGTGGCCGCGGATCTGCTCTCCCAGGCCGAGCACGGCCCCGACTCCCAGGTGGTGCTGGTCACCCCGAGCCAGACGCTGGCCGATGCAGTCCAGATCCAGCTGACCCGCCAGCTGGCGGTGCTCTCCCGGGCCGCCATTGCCGAGCAGGCGCTGGGCGAAAGCGTCAGCATCATCTGCGCGGATCTGGACGAAGCCTGCGCCATCTCCAACGCCTACGCGCCGGAGCACCTCATCGTACAGACCCGCAATTCGCGCACCCTGTTGCGGCAGCTCGAAAACGCCGGCTCGGTGTTCCTGGGGGCCTGGACGCCGGAGTCGGTAGGGGACTACGCCAGCGGCACCAACCACACCCTGCCTACCTACGGCTATGCCCGTACCGCCTCCAGCCTGGGATTGGCGGATTATCAGCGCCGCTTCACGGTGCAGGAGCTCTCTGCCGACGGTCTGCTGGCGCTGGCGAACACCGTGACCACCATGGCCGACGCCGAGGGGCTGGATGCCCACAAGCGGGCCGTCACCCTGCGGGTGGAGGCCCTGCAGGCCAAGGAGACGCAAGCATGAGTCTGACCAAACTGGCCTGCCGGCGGGTTCAGGCGCTGACCCCCTATCTGTCGGCCCGCCGCATCGGTGGCAAGGGGCACATCTTCCTGAATGCCAACGAGGCGCCGCACAGTGAACAGTATCGCCTCGATTGCAGCCGCCTGAACCGCTACCCCGAGTGCCAGCCGCCGGAGGTGATCGGCGCCTACGCCGCCTATGCCGGAGTGACCCCGGAGCAGGTGCTGGTAAGCAGGGGCTCTGATGAGGCCATAGAGCTGCTGATCCGCACCTTCTGCGAGCCGGGCGAGGAGGAGATCCTCATCTGTCCGCCCACCTACGGCATGTACTCCATCAGCGCCGAGACCTGTGGTGTCGGCATTCGCGAGGTGCCGCCGCTGGACAACTTCCAGCCCGATGTACCGGCCATACTGGCGGCCCTGGAGAGCGGCAAGCCGGTCAAGGTGCTCTTCTTCTGCTCGCCCAACAACCCCACCGGCACCGTGCTGGAGCGGGCCCCGCTCAAGGCGGTGCTGGAGGCGACCCGGGGCAAGAGCATAGTGGTGGTGGACGAGGCCTACATCGAGTTCTGCCCCGCACTCTCCATGGCGGATTTGATTGAGCAGTACCCGCACCTGGTGGTGACCCGCACCCTCTCCAAGGGCTTTGCCCTGGCCGGCCTGCGCTGCGGCTTCACGCTGGCCAATGCGGAAGTGATAGGTTTGCTGCAGAAGGTCATCGCCCCCTACCCCATTCCCGAGCCGGTGGCCCAGATAGCCGCCCAGGCGCTTGGCAGCGCGGGGCTGGAGACCATGCGCCAGCGGGTGAGCGGGCTTAATCGTCTCAAGGCTGAATTCAAGGCCGAGTTGGCCGCGCATCCGCTGGTGCGCGAAATCTTCGACGATCACGGCAACTACCTGCTGGCCCGTTTCGTCGATGGCGCCACCCTGTTCAAGACCATGGCCGAGGACGGCATCAT
>JBFHKO010000158.1:0-5909 GCA_041595355.1 Aeromonadaceae bacterium | reverse complement strand
TTGTGAATGGTCAGATCCGCCCCCTGATGTTCATCTTCCTGGGAGAGACGCAGGCCAACCACCTGACGCATGATGCCATAGATGAGCAGGGCGCCGAGTACGGCAATGGCCACCCCCAGCAGGGTGCCCAGCAGCTGGCTCATGATGCTGACACCACCGAGCCCCCCCAGGGCCGTGGAGCCGAAGAGGCCGGCAGCGATGCCGCCCCAGGCGCCGCACAGGCCGTGCAGCGGCCAGACACCCAGCACGTCATCGATCTGCGGCTTGCTGCGCTGCAGCCAGGTGAACACCAGGATGAAGATGCCGCTGGCGACCACACCGACCGCCAGGGCGCCCAGCGGGTGCATCAGATCGGAGCCGGCACAGACGGCCACCAGGCCGGCCAGGGGGCCGTTATGGATGAAGCCGGGATCGTTCTTGCCCAGGGCCAGAGCGGCCAGGGTGCCACCGACCATGGCCATCAGCGAGTTGACCGCCACCAGACCGCTGATGCCTTCGAGCTTCTGGGCCGACATGACGTTGAAGCCGAACCAGCCGACGATCAGTATCCAGGCGCCCAGCGCCAGCATGGGAATGTTGGAGGGGGCAAAGCCCACCACATGGCCGCCGCGGACACGGCCACGGCGCATGCCCAGCAGCATGACGGCCACCAGACCGATCCAGCCTCCGACGGCATGCACCACCACCGAGCCAGCGAAGTCGTGGAAGGGGGCGCCAAACTGCCCCTCCAGCCAGGACTGGAAGCCGAAGCGGCTGTTCCAGGCGATGCCTTCGAACAGCGGGTAGATGAGGCCCACCGTCAGGAAGGAGCAGATCAGCATCGGATAGAAGCGAGCCCGTTCGGCGATGCCACCGCTGACGATGGCCGGAATGGCGGCGGCGAAGGTGAGCAGGAAGAAGAACTTGACCAGCTCATAGCCATGGTTGCCGACCAGGTCCTGGGCACCGCTCATGAAGCTCTGGTCATAGGCCAGGTAATAGCCGAAGGTGAAGTAGGCCAGGGCCGAGACACCGAAGTCGGTGATGATCTTGACCAGGGCATTGACCTGGTTCTTGGCGCGTACCGTGCCCAGCTCCAGAAAGGCAAAACCGGCGTGCATGGCCAGTACCATGATGGCTCCGAGCAGGACGAACAGGGTATCCGAGCTCGTGACCAGGGTTTCGATCGCACTGTTGGCCTCAACCACAGTAACCTCCATAACATGATTCAAAAAAGGGGGGGGAT
Organism: Aeromonadaceae bacterium; assembly: GCA_041595355.1. Taxonomy (GTDB): domain Bacteria; phylum Pseudomonadota; class Gammaproteobacteria; order Enterobacterales; family Aeromonadaceae; genus JBFHKO01. The sequence goes on along the minus strand of JBFHKO010000158.1, from coordinate 4,684 downwards.
GCTCCCTGAGTGGGCAATGTGAGCCACCAACCGGGCGCATTTTCGCACCAAAGGTCCCCATCGAGGGGATTATGCTGGTGCGACGGCGCATCCTTGATTCATGAATCGTACCAACCTGCCGGCAATATCCTTGCCAATGCTCAGGTCATCATTAAGCGTATGATCAAAATGCCATTATTTATCAATGGCTTCAAATGAATTGGGTGTCGAGCGGTGACCACAAAAGCACCAATATGGAGCCTCTTTGTGGTGCGTGGCACCATAATTGGTAGCTGGATGTCTGCGTGGCTGACAGCTGTCAGCAAATGGGGCCCCATTCTGAGTATGGGGCCCATCATGGGGCTCAGGGGTGTGTGTCGGGCCGGAACGTGAGCTGGATATCCTGCTGGTAGCGAGACAGCTCGAAGCCCTTCTCCATGCCCAGCACCGGATGCAGGACCCTGTCGCTGGCCAGGCGGGGCGGTTCGCCGCGCAACAGTTGCATGAGCAGCTCACCGGCCTGGAACAGCTGGCGCACCGGCTGGAAACTGGCCTGCAGATCATGACCATCGTCGGCCCGGCTGAAGGCCATGAAGGGGATCTCGAAGGTCTCTTCCGCCTTGGGGTGGGCCGAGAGCACCCGCTGACCGGCACTCATCAGGTAGGGCTGGTGGTCGCCGAAGGCCAGCACCAGGTAGCGCTTGCCCGACTTGTCGAGCCCCGCCAGCAGGCTCTGCAGGGAAGCCATGGCATCCACCACGCCGGTATAGAAGTTGTTGAGGATCTGCCGCTCGGCCTCCGGCAGATCCGGGCAGGCGGCCTCCAGCTCATGAGCACCGTAGCGGGGGCCATTGAAGGGGCCATGCCCCTGCATGGTCACCGTATAGATGAACTGGGGCTGACGGGCCGCCTGCACCTGAGCCAGGATGTGGCGCACCACCGCCTGGTCCGAGACATAGAGTCCCCGGTAGTCCATGGCGGTGAAGGCATCGTCGAACCGCCGCGTCTGGTAGCCCAGCGCGGGTATGGCCTCCTTGCGGCCCCAGAAGCCTTCCTTGTAGGGGTGCAGGAAGGTGGTGGCATAGCCTTGCCGCCGGGCCGTATCGGCCAGGCCGGGCGACTGCCGGTTCAGGTAGTAGTAGGGCACTATGCCCTTGCGCAATATGCCCACCGGCAGGCCGGTGTTCATCTCGAATTCGGCCAGTACCGTCATGCCGCCCACCGTGGGGGAGTGGATCACCTTGTGAAACTGCTGCACGCCGGCCGGCAGCTGCAGGCCGGGAGGCGGTTTGCAGATGCCGCCCTTCCAGTCCAGCCACAGTGCCTCGTACTGCATGACGATCACCACATCCCAGTCGGCCTGGTGGGCGGCGTTGGCCGTTGCCACCGGCGCCGAGGCGGGAGAGGCCTTCTCCACCGGGTAGCTGAAGATGGTGCCACCGCTGACCATGTCGTTGATGAGCTCGAACAGGTAGAGGGTGGGGCCGCGGCGCACTATGTCCCTGTGGTAGGTGACCGCATTGTGGAAGTACTTGATGTTGTACCCCAGCACCAGATTGCTGGCCTGGGTGGCGAACACGCTGAAGCCGAAGAAGGCAATCACCACGGCGCTGGCGCGGAGCAGCCAGCCCAGCAGGCGCAGGCGCCACAGCAGCCCCAGCGCGCCGGCCAGCAGCAGCCAGGGCAGCAGCGGATACTGCTCTCGCAGTATCTGCAGCAGGCTGCCGAGGTTGCTGAGATCGTTGCCGCCCAGGGGGATGCCATAGATGCTGATCTTCATGAAGTTGGCCAGCAGGGCGCAGCCGTACAGGCCGGTAAACAGCAGCCCCATGTAGAGGCTGCGGCCCACCAGCATGGCGAGCCAGCTGCCCAGCACCATCAGTACCCAGGAGACGTAGTACTGATCCTGGCGGTATTCGGACCAGATCAGGAATTCACCGAAACGGAACACCAGGGCCGAGTGCAGCAGCAGGAAGGTCAGGTTGGCGATCAGCAGGCTGACCAGGATGCGGGAGAGCCGATCACCGCGCGCCACCGGCGCCAGGTAGCGCAGCAGGCTGCCGGTGGCCAGCAGGGTCAGCAGCAGCAGCAGTGCCATCTCCGCGAGGGGAAAGCCGTTCTCCGGCAGTGAGCGCAGCAGCCGGGGCTGGTTGAAGCCGTCTGCCTGGCCGTCGGGACGGCGCAGTTCGGCGCTGAGGGTATATTCGCTGGCCAGTGCCTCTTCCGGCACCCGGATGCTGCTCTTCAGATGCAGGCTGCAGCCCTGGGCGGCCAGGCAGGCGCCATTCAGCCCATGCTTGGCCTTGAGCTCCAGCTCGACGTGACTGGCTTCCTGCCCATCCGGTCTGTTGAGGCGGTAGACCAGGCGGTCACCGGCGGCCAGTGGCTGGTGGAACAGCCAGTAGGCATCCAGCACCGCGTAGGTGCCGCGGCTGTCGCTCTTGTAGATGAGGCCGAGACGCTGCAGCTCGGCGACCGGGCCGAATGGCAGGCCGTAATGGGGGGAGAGCCGGCTCTGCAGGCCGGTGATCGGCAGCAGCAGGGTGAACATCAGGCCGAGCAGCAGCAGGGAGAGGCCGAGGCGTTGGCCTGTCGCCGCCCGGCGCCAGCCTTTGACTGCGGGGAAATTCAGCGTCATGAGGATCGGTATTTTCCTTTCACTACAACAGGTTGCTCCGGGAAAGCCGGGCTCTTGCCAATCGCTTCACCGCAGGCTCCTGCGCCGGGACGCGGCGGGTCGGAAACCTGGACTGCGAACCGGGCGCGCGGCGGGTTGCTGGCATGGTGTTACCAATACATGTTTATGTCAATTGGATGACGGCAGATTATTTTTTGACCACCGCAAGGGGGCTTGCGGTGGTCCGGGGGGCGGTTCAGGCGGGCGCTTTCAGGCTCAGGCGGTAGAAGTGGCTGGCTTTCTCGAACAGGCGTTGCTGCTCTAGAGCCTGGGCCAGGGCGGCATAGGTATCGGTGCTGGGTTGCAGCGCCAGGGCCCGCTCCAGATAGTGCTGAGCCGGGGCAAACTGGCGGTGCAGCAGGTGCAGCTGGCCGATGGCGGACAACAGGGGCGCCAGTTCGGGCTGCTGTTTCTCCTGGCGCTGCAACAGCGCCAGCAGCGGTGCATGTTCGCCGGCGCCCAGCTGGCCGCAGAGTGCCAGCAGCGCCGGGTGCGGCTGCTTGCGCAGAGCCTCCAGCAGCAGCGTTTCGGCCTTGTCCGGTGCCTGGAGCTGGATCAACTGCTGGCACAGGGGCGCCAGCAGCAGCGGGTCCTGACGCCGGGCCCGGGGGAGATCTTGCCACAGCGCCAGCAGTCCCTCGGCACCCAGCTTGAGGCCCTGCTCGGCAAACAGCGCGGCGTAGCTGCGTTGCTGCAGCTGTGCCAGCTCGTCGTCGTCGATCAGCTTGCGCTTGTGCAGGCCGGGCAGCAATTCCAGCAGCGCCGACCAGCGGCCCAGGGTCAGGTAACACTCCTTCAGCAGGCTTTGCACCATCAGGTTCTGGGGATGGCTGTCCCGCAGCGCGCGGAGGATTGTCTCGGCCGCGGCGGTGTTGCCCTGGCGCAGTTGCAGCCGGGCGCGGATCAGCCCCACGGCCAGCTCCGCCTTGGGATGCTCGGCTTCCGCCTGGCGCAGGTAGTCGTCCCGCTTATCCTCCAGCCCCTGGGCCTGAGCCGCTTCGGCGGCGGTCAGGTAGTTGATGAGCGGCGTTTCGGTATTCTGGGCGCCCTTGACCATCAGCCGTTCCGCTTCCCGGTAGTGGCCCTCCGCCAGGGCGACCAGGCCATCCAGGGTCTGGTGACGCGCCTTGTGATGGCGTCGTTGGCTGAGCCAGCCCCGGGTGCGCTGGCCAACGGAAAACAGGCGTCCCAGCAGGCTCTCCATCAGCAACAGGGCGACGTAGAAGAGCACGGCTATCAGCACGCCGCTCACCACCGACATCTCAATGGTGTAGTTGCCCAGGGTGATGAGCACGTAGCCCTGATGGTCCGCCAGCATGGGGCCAAGCACCAGCCCGGCGGCAGCCACCAGCAACAGCAATATTGCACGGATCATGATGCGCTCCTCACTGGTCGTTCAGCATGCGTTGCAGCCGCTGGTTCATCAGCTCCTCCAGCAGCGCCTGGGTCTTGAACTGTTTGGGATAGTCGAGGCTGATGCGTTGCTCGCGCAGCTTCTCCAGCTCGGCCTGCATGTACTGGGTAGTGCTGTCGTTGGGGTCCACGTATTGCTCCAGCCACTGGCTGACCTTCTCCAGGTTTTCCTGATAGAGGCTCTGCTGCTCCCGGTGGATGGCCAGCTGGGCCTGCAGCAGGCGGGCCTGCAGGTTTTCACGCAGATACCAGGTCTGTTCCGGCGAGATGAGCGGCGCGACCTCGCCGGCTCGGCGGCGGATGGTGATGAAGTTTTCGGCGAAATTGCTCAGGCTCTTCTTCAGGTTGCTCTGCCAGTCGGCCAGCTCGGTGCTCGGCTCGCCGCCACCGGGCGTCGGGCCCGGCGGCGCTATGCCCTGCAGCGGCAACTGATCGACATTGTCGATGAGGGCTCCCAGGCGCAGCACCACGCCTTCACGGTCGAGTTGCGGCAGGGCTCTCAGGGTGGCGATGTCGTCGGTCAGGGCCTGGCGCAGCGGGATGAGGCCCGGATCGGCCAGGGCCCGGATACGATCATCGGCATTCATCAGCAGCGTCAGGGCCGACAGGCTGTCG
>JBFHKO010000157.1:0-5983 GCA_041595355.1 Aeromonadaceae bacterium | reverse complement strand
GCGGCGTCGATCACTTCCTGATCGCGCATGGAGCCACCCGGCTGGATGACGCAGGTCACGCCGGCGGCGGCAGCAGCATCGATGCCGTCGCGGAACGGGAAGAAGGCATCGGACGCCATCACCGAGCCCTTGACCTCCAGCCCTTCATCGGCGGCCTTGATGCCGGCGATCTTGGCGGAGTAGACACGGCTCATTTGGCCGGCGCCGACGCCTATGGTCTGGCCGTCCCGGGCGTAGACGATGGCGTTGGACTTGACGAACTTGCCGACCTTCCAGCAGAAGAGCAGATCCTTGAGTTCCTGCTCGGTGGGCTGACGGCGGGTCACGACCGTCAGATCCTCGAGGCCGACCATGCCCTGATCGCGATCCTGGACCAGCAGGCCGCCGTTGACGCGCTTGAGGTCGACAGCGTTGCTCCTGGTGTTCCAGAAGCCGCACTCCAGCAGGCGCAGGTTGGCCTTCTTGGCCACGATGGCCCTGGCGGCGTCACTGATGGCCGGGGCGATGATCACTTCCACGAACTGGCGGCTGACGATGGCCTCGGCGGTGGCGCCGTCCAGCTCGCGGTTGAAGGCGATGATGCCGCCAAATGCCGAGGTGGGGTCGGTCTGGTAGGCGCGGTCATAGGCTTGCAGCAGATCCTCGCCCAGCGCCACGCCACAGGGGTTGGCATGCTTGACGATGACGCAGGCCGGCTCGGCGAATTCCTTCACGCACTCCAGCGCCGCATCGGTGTCGGCGATGTTGTTGTAGGAGAGCGCCTTGCCCTGCAGCTGGGTGGCGGTGGCGACGGAGGCTTCCTGGACGTCGGCCTCGACATAGAAGGCGGCGGCCTGGTGGGCGTTCTCGCCGTAGCGCATGTCCTGCTTCTTGATGAACTGGAAGTTGATGGTACGCGGGAACTTGGAATCTGCGCTGGTCTCGTCCTGTACGCCGTAGCCGGGCACCTTGGTGCCGAAGTAGTTGGCAATCATGCCGTCGTAGGCCGCGGTGTGCTCGAAGGCGGCGATGGCCAGATCGAAGCGGGTGGCGTAGGTCAGGGAGCCGGCGTTGGCATCCATTTCCTGGATGACGCGGTCGTAGTCACGGGCGTTGACGACTATGGTCACGTCCTTGTGGTTCTTGGCCGCGGAACGCACCATGGTCGGGCCGCCAATGTCGATATTCTCGATGGCATCCTCCAGGCTGCAGCCGGGCTTGGAGACGGTGGCGGCGAAGGGGTAGAGGTTGACGGCCACCAGATCGATGGGCTGGATGCCGTGCTGCTCCATGATACCGTCATCGGTGCCACGCCGGCCGAGGATGCCCCCATGAACCTTGGGATGCAGGGTTTTCACGCGACCGTCCATCATCTCGGGGAAGCCGGTGTAGTCGGAGACTTCGGTCACTGGCAGGCCGGCCTCGGCCAGCAGGCGAGCGGTACCGCCGGTGGAGAGCAGCACCACGCCGCGCGCATGCAGGGCGCGGGCAAATTCCAGCATGCCGGTCTTGTCGGAGACGCTCAGCAGGGCGCGGCGGATCGGTCGGGCGTGTTCCATCTCTTCGTTATCCTCAACAGGTTCAAGGGGTATCTCGTAAAGCCCACTCGGACCGGCTCGCCGGCCAATGGACTTTACCGCTATATCCTAGGGCGGGCACGTCGGCCCGACAGGGAATGTGGGGCGCATATTCTATATGAATTGGCGTCCACTATGGTGATTTTTTTATCGCCATCCGGGCCGCCGCCGGCTCACAGCTCCTTTAGCAACTGGGCCACATATTGCTCCAGAAACCGACGGCGTTCCTCGGCCATGGCCCGCCCGGCAGCGGTCTGCATCTGCTCGGCGACCCGGTAGAGCTTGATGAAGAAGTGATCCAGCGCGAACTGCCGATCGTCCGGCTGACGGCGGCGGGCTTCGGGATCGCAAGGGTCGAACATCGCTTGCCCCAGGCGGCCGGCGGTGTAGAAGACCCGCGCCAGACCGATGGCGCCCAGGGCCTCCATGCGGTCGGCATCCTGAAGGAGCTTGGCTTCCAGCGTGGCGGCCGGCAGGTTGGCGGTGAAGCTGTGGGCTTCGATGGCATGGCTGACCGCCGGGATCAGGGCGACGGGAAAATCCAGCTCCTGCAGGATACGCTCGGCCTGGCGGGCGGCCAGGCGCGAGCTCAGATGGCGCTGGGGATGATTCTTGGGCAGGCTGACGATGTCGTGCAGGTAGGCGGCGGCCAGTAGCACCCGCTCATCCGCCTGGCTGCCTTCGGCCTGATTGAGCTGGCGGGCGGTGTTCCAGACCCGGCGAAAGTGGGCCAGATCGTGGGCGCCGTCATCGGCTGCGTGGTGCTGCTCCAGCCAGCGCTCCAGCTCGGCCTGCCACTGTTGGATGTGCATCGGTGTTCTCTCCTTGCGGTGTCAGCGTTATGCCAGGTGATCCAGCGGCAGGGCGGTGTGCTGCTTGACCTGGCGCAGCACGAAACTCGAGCGCACGCCGGTCACCCCCTCGATGCGGGTCAGCTTGCCGAGCAGGAAGTGCTGGTAGTGTTCCATGTCCGGCACCATGACGGTGAGCTGATAGTCGGCCTCGCTGCCGGTGATGAGGGCGCACTCCAGTACCTCGGGCATGTCGCCAATCGCCTGATTGAATGCCTCAAGCCGCTCGGGGGTGTGCTTGTCGAGGGTGATGTGGATGTAGGCGCTCAGTTTGAGATTGAGCTTGTCCGGATCGAGCAGGGTGACATGCCCCTTGATGAGGCCGGCCTCCTCCAGCGCCTTGACGCGCCGCGAGCAGGGGGAGGGGGAGAGGCCGACCTGTTCGGCCAGCTCCAGATTGCTGATGCGACCGTTTTGCTGCATCAGGGTCAGGATCTTGCGATCCAGGCGGTCCAGCTTGAGCATGGCGGCTCCTTGCGCTGTTCATGGGTTAATGATTGCTTGATTTCGGCATTTGGTGGTTATTGATTGCAAATTTTAAGCGTGAATGCGGCAACTTTGCACGCACTCTCCGGGCGGTGCGGGGTATCATGTTTCTGCTTTCGATGGAAACGCCAGCGCCTCATCCGGTCCTGGCAGCAAAGGGCCCAGCCGGCCCGGCGCACCATCGGCAACCCGCTCCCGATCCGGGGATCCGGGCCAAGCTCCAGGGTTACCCGCCTTGATTCCAGAAAGCATCCCCCGAGAGCCAGCCTGTGTGCTGGCTTCGCCTTTTTCTGCGCCCGCAAATGCAGACGGGACCCGCAGGTCCCGTCCGTGGCTGGGCTCGCCCTTACTTGGCGATGCGCTTGTACTTGGCGCGGTGGGGCTGGATGGCCTCGGCGCCATAGGTCTTCTTCTTCCACTCTTCGTATTCGGTGAAGTTGCCTTCGAAGAATTCGATCTTGCCCTCATCCTGGTAGTCGAGGATATGGGTGGCGATGCGGTCCAGGAACCAGCGATCGTGGGAGATGACCATGGCGCAGCCCGGGAACTCCAGCAGCGCGTTTTCCAGCGCCCGCAGGGTTTCGATGTCCAGATCGTTGGTCGGCTCATCGAGCAGCAGCAGGTTGCCGCCGGTCTGCAGCAGCTTGGCCAGGTGCAGACGGCCGCGCTCGCCACCGGAAAGCTCGCCGACCCGCTTCTGCTGATCGGAGCCCTTGAAGTTGAAGCGGCCGATGTAGGCGCGGCTCGGGAACTCGAAGTTGCCAATCTTGAGGATATCCTGGCCGGCGGCCACTTCGTCGAACACCGTCTTCTTGTCGTCCATGCTGTCGCGGAACTGATCCACGGACGCCAGCTTGACGGTCTCGCCCAGTACGATCTCGCCGCCGTCGGGCTGCTCCTGGCCCGAGAGCAGACGGAACAGGGTGGATTTGCCCGCGCCGTTGGGACCTATGATGCCGACGATGGCCCCCTTGGGAATGGCAAAGGAGAGATCGTCAATCAGCACCCGATCGCCATAGGATTTGCGCAGGTGCTGCACGTCGACCACCTTGTCACCGAGGCGCGGTCCCGGCGGAATGAACAGCTCGTTGGTCTCGTTGCGCTTCTGGTAGTCGGAGGTGTTGAGCTCCTCGAAACGGGCCATGCGCGCCTTGGACTTGGCCTGGCGTCCCTTGGGATTCTGGCGTACCCACTCCAGCTCCTTCTCGATGGACTTCTTGCGCGCCGCCTCGGAAGAGGCCTCCTGGGCCAGCCGCTGATCCTTTTGCTCCAGCCAGGAGGAGTAGTTGCCCTCCCAGGGGATGCCCTCGCCGCGGTCCAGCTCCAGTATCCAGCCGGCCACGTTGTCGAGGAAGTAACGGTCGTGGGTGATGGCCACCACTGTGCCTTCGTAGTCGTGCAGGAAGCGCTCCAGCCAGGCCACGGATTCGGCATCCAGGTGGTTGGTCGGTTCGTCCAGCAGCAGCATGTCCGGTTTTTCCAGCAGCAGGCGGCACAATGCCACCCGGCGGCGCTCACCGCCGGAGAGGTGTTTTACCTTGGCATCCCAGGGCGGCAGGCGCAGCGCATCGGCGGCGCGCTCGAGCTGGTTTTCCAGGTTGTGACCGTCATGGGCCTGGATGATGGCCTCCAGCTCGCCCTGCTCCTTGGCCAGCTTGTCGAAGTCGGCGTCCGGCTCGGCATAGGCGGCGTAGACTTCGTCCAGGCGGGTCAGGGCGCGCTTGAGCTCGCCCATGGCCTCTTCCACGGCCTCGCGTACCGTCTGCTCCGGCTCCAGCTTGGGCTCCTGGGGCAGATAGCCAATCTTGATGCCGGCCTGCGGCCGGGCCTCGCCCTCGATCTCGGTATCGATGCCGGCCATGATGCGCAGCAGGGTGGACTTGCCCGCGCCGTTCAGACCCAGCACGCCTATCTTGGCGCCGGGGAAGAAGGAGAGGGAGATGTTTTTCAGGATATGCCGTTTGGGCGGGACGACCTTGCCCACCCGGTTCATGGTGTAGATAAACTGAGCCATGGGTTCTCGATAGTTCAGTGGCCAATGATTGGCCGCCATTCTAAACCAAGGCGCAAGGGGGGGAAAGCCGTGGGATGGGCCATGGTCTCATACAAGAGCGCCCCCTGTCGGGGGCGCTGCAGGCGGGTCAAAACGTCAGTGTATCAACCGGCATCTATGACGTTGATGCTGGTCATCGTCGAGCGGCCTCCCGGACTGGTGACTTCAATATCGAGGGTGCCGATATTCTTTTGGTTTGGCTCGGTCTCGGGCTCGATGCGCAGGCAGTAGAAGTGCGGTCTGGTAGTTGATGGGTAGGGATTGGCGAAATTGGCGCTGCAGTTGCCTCGACTCCAGCTTGAAGCCTTGGCGACGCCGCCGTTGTCGTTGCTGACACTGAAGGTGCTGCCGGCCGGCAGAGGGTTGACACCGTGAAGATCGACCAGACTCTCCAGATCACCAAAGTTGGCCGCAGTTCCCAGGGAGGCGGGGATCGGGTTTGCGCTGCCATCCTCGGGTACATGGATGGGCAGAAAACGCACCGACTTGGCGCCGGCCCGAAGATCCACCGGGATGTCGGAGCGCCAGGTTTGTGTTCCGGGGATGATTTGATCGTTTATTCCGTCATATTGGAAATCATCAAATACCTGCAGCAGCAATTGACCGCCATCCGAGCCGGCTACACCGGAAAAAATGAACTCGGCATTGCGGAACAGGTTGACGAAACCGCGATGGCAGAAGCCGCGATCGATGGTGTCTTGGGAGCAGACTAGGCCTGTATATTTCCCATCACCCGCATCCCGCTGTTGATTGCCATTGCCATCCACGAAGAAGGTGTCAACGCCTTCGCGGTAGCTTCCCTTGGGCGTGGCATCATCCACATTGATGTCCATGAAGGCTTCGCCTACATCGGTATACAGCCGACTGTAGTTCGGCACATCCGTAGCCAGCTCATCATCGCCGACACCGGGCAATTCCCCCTTGTCAAAGAGGCCGTTGCCATTGAGGTCGGTGAAACTCTCCTCGCCCGCTACGTAGGCACTGACCGTGACCCGACCATCCTTGGGTATTGGTAATTGGGATGTCAGGGTGGCGGT
>JBFHKO010000156.1:0-6053 GCA_041595355.1 Aeromonadaceae bacterium | reverse complement strand
GCCGCGATCAGCCTGCTGGTGGTGCATGGCATCAGCCTGCCGCCGGGGCAGTTTGGCGGCCCCTGGATAGAGGATCTCTTCCTGGGGCGGCTGGATCCGTTGGCGCACCCCTATTTTGCCGCCATCGCCGGGCTGCAGGTGTCGGCCCACTGCCTCATTCGCCGCGATGGCGAGCTGGTGCAGTATGTCTCCTTTCTGGAACGCGCCTGGCATGCGGGCCGTTCCTGCTTCGACGGCCGCGAGGCGTGCAACGATTTTTCCATCGGCGTCGAGCTGGAGGGCACCGATGAGGGCGGCTACACCGAGCCCCAGTACGCCGTGCTGGCCGAGCTGGGCCGCAGCCTGATGGCCGCCTATCCCGCCATCACCCGGGAGCGCATCGTCGGTCACAGCGACATTGCCCCGGGGCGTAAGAGCGATCCCGGTCCCGCCTTTGACTGGCCCGGCTTTCGCCGCCGGCTGCGGCGCGCCTAGCCCGGCCTCGGGGGGCGACGGCGGAGGGGCGCCTTCCGCCCGCCCTCTTTCACCCCTCGCTTCCCTCTTTCATCTTTTGTCGCTCTCTGTGCGCCCGGTCTGACCACGCCCGGCAGGCATCACATTTCCCGGCGTCCGCTTGCGGAAGATCATTTTTCGGGTGGACAATTGTTAAAACCCTTGCTAATTTGTGCAACATTCTTGTAATTGGTCATACCAATTTAACATTCAGCCCGGGGCCCATAGCGCCATGAGCCAACCCAAGCTGGCGGACAGCATTGTCGCCGAACTCGAGCAGATGATAGTGGACGGCAGCCTGCAGCCGGGCCAGAAGCTGCTGCCCGAGCGCGAGTTGGCGGTGCAGTTCCAGGTATCGCGCCCCTCGCTGCGGGAGGCGATACAGCGGCTGGAGGCCAAGGGGCTGCTCTACCGGCGCCAGGGCGGCGGCACCTATGTGCGCAGCGAGCTCTCCAGCGGGCTGGCCGATCCGCTGTTCGAGCTGCTGGTCAGCCACCCGGAATCCCAGTTCGATCTGCTGGAGTTTCGTCATGTGCTGGAAGGGGTGGCCGCCTACTATGCGGCCCTGCGCGGCACCGACGTGGACTTCGAGCGCATCCGCGCCAGCCAGCAGCAGATCGAGGCCGCCCAGCGGCAGGGCGATCTGGCCGGCGAGGCGGCGGCCGTGGCCGAATTTTACCTGATCATGACCGAGGCGTCCCACAACCTGGTGCTGTTGCACCTGGTGCGGGCCATTCGCAGCCTGCTGGAGCGCAACATACTGCGCAACATCGAGGTGCTGAATCAACGCCCCGGGGTAGTAAACCGGATCCGTCGACATCGCTCCGAGCTGATAGCGGCGATCCTTGCCGGGCAACCGGAACAGGCCCGAGATGCCTGCCATGAGCATCTGGCCTTCATCGAGGACACCTTGCTGGACATTCAGCGGAAGGAGGAGCGCAGCACGCGCCCCCTGCGCCGGATACGCCAGCCATAGTGCCCCTGTCGTATGCAACCAGCTTTTGCCGTCAACGAGAGATAGGAAACAGCCATGTCTGAACTCCTTAGAAACGATGTGGATCCGGTAGAGACTCAAGAGTGGCTTGCGGCCCTCGCGTCCCTGCTGCGAGAGGAAGGTCCCGAGCGCGCCAGTTTCATCCTGGAGCAACTGGCTACCGAGGCACGCAAGGCGGGCCTCGCCGGTCTGGCCGGTGGCAACACCGTGCTCACCGATTACGTGAACAGCATCAGCCCCGCCGATGAGCCGGCCTACCCGGGCAATACCACCCTGGAGCAGCGCATTCGCGCCATCATTCGCTGGAACGCCATCATGATAGTGCTGCGCGCTTCCAAGAAGGGTCTGGATCTGGGCGGCCACATGTCGTCGTTCGCCTCCTCAGCCACCGTCTACGAGGTGTGCTTCAACCACTTCTTCCGCGCCCGCAACGAGCAGGATGGCGGCGATCTGGTCTACTTCCAGGGTCACATCTCCCCCGGCGTCTACGCGCGTGCCTTCGTGGAAGGCCGGCTCTCCGCCGAGCAGCTGGACAGCTTCCGTCAGGAGGTGGACGGCCAGGGCATCTCCTCCTATCCGCATCCGAAGCTGATGCCGGAGTTCTGGCAGTTCCCCACCGTCTCCATGGGCCTGGGGCCCATCGGCGCCATCTACCAGGCGCGCTTCCTCAAGTACCTGACCGACCGCGGCCTCAAGGATTGCTCCGCCCAGCGCGTCTATGCCTTCCTGGGCGATGGCGAGATGGACGAGCCGGAGTCCAAGGGTGCCATCACCATAGCGGTGCGCGAGAAGCTGGATAACCTGGTGTTTGTCATCAACTGCAACCTGCAGCGCCTGGACGGCCCTGTGGTGGGTAACGGCAAGGTGATCCACGAGCTGGAAGGGCTGTTCCGTGGCGCCGGCTGGGAAGCCATCAAGGTGGTCTGGGGCAGCAAGTGGGACGAGCTGCTGGCCAAGGACAGTTCCGGCAAGCTGGTGCAGCTGATGAACGAGACCCTGGACGGCGACTACCAGACCTTCAAGTCCAAGGACGGCGCCTATGTGCGCCAGCACTTCTTCGGCAAGTATCCGGAGACCGCCGCCCTGGTGGCCGACTGGAGCGACGAGCAGATCTGGGCCCTGAACCGTGGCGGCCACGATCCCAAGAAGGTGTACGCCGCCTTCAAGAAGGCGAGCCAGTCCCAGGGCAAGCCGGTGGTGATCCTGGTGAAGACCATCAAGGGCTACGGCATGGGCGACGCCGCCGAAGGCAAGAATATCGCTCACCAGGTCAAGAAGATGGAGCTGGATTCGGTGCGCCACTTCCGCGACCGTTTCAAGGTGCCGGTCTCCGACGAGCAGCTGGCCGAGCTGCCCTATCTGACCCTGGAGCCGGGCAGCGAGGAGTACCAGTACCTGCACGCGCGCCGTGCGGACCTGAAAGGCTACCTGCCGACCCGTCAGCCCCAGACCAGCGTCAAGCTGGACATTCCGGCGCTGGCCGACTTCGGCCCGCTGCTGGGTGAGCAGACCCGCGAGATCTCCACCACCATGGCCTTCGTGCGCGGCCTGAACGTGCTGCTGAAGGACAAGTCGGTCGGCAAGCGCATCGTGCCCATCATCGCCGACGAGGCGCGTACCTTCGGCATGGAAGGGCTGTTCCGCCAGATTGGCATCTACAGCCCCCATGGCCAGCAATACACGCCCCAGGATCGGGACATCGTCTCCTACTACAAGGAAGACAAGCAGGGCCAGGTACTGCAGGAAGGCATCAACGAGCTGGGGGCCATGTCCTCCTGGCTGGCGGCCGCCACCTCCTACAGCACCAACGACTGCCCCATGATCCCCTTCTACATCTACTACTCGATGTTCGGCTTCCAGCGCGTGGGCGACATGTGCTGGGCGGCGGGCGATCAGCAGGCGCGCGGCTTCCTGGTGGGCGGCACCTCCGGGCGCACCACCCTGAACGGCGAGGGTCTGCAGCACGAGGATGGTCACAGCCACATCCTGGCCGGCACCATTCCCAACTGCATCAGCTATGACCCCACCTATGCCTACGAGGTGGCGGTGATCATGCAGGACGGTCTGCGCCGCATGTACGGCGATGAGCCGGAAAACGTCTATTACTACCTGACCACCCTGAACGAGAACTACACCCACCCGGCCATGCCGGAGGGCGCCGAGGAAGGCATTCGCAAGGGTATCTACAAGCTGGAAACCCTGGCCGGTGACCAGGCCAAGACCGCCGGTCAACCGGTGAATGTGCAGCTGCTGGGTTGCGGCTCCATCCTCAACTACGTGCGCCGCGCTGCCGTCATCCTCGCCGAGGAGTACGGCATCGGCTCCGATGTCTTCAGCGTCACCAGCTTCAACGAGCTGGCCCGTGAAGGCCAGGATGCGGATCGCTGGAACCTGCTGCATCCGGATGCCGCGCCGCGGGTGCCCTACATCGCCCAGGTGCTGGGCACGGCCCCGGCCATCGCCGCCACCGACTACATGAAGTCCTACGCCGATCAGGTGCGTGCCTTCGTGCCGGCGGAGCGTTACCGGGTGCTGGGGACCGACGGTTTCGGCCGTTCCGACAGCCGCGAGAACCTGCGTCGCCACTTCGAGGTGAACGAGGCCTACATAGTGCTGGCCGCCCTGACCGAGCTGGCCGCCCTGGGCCAGATCGACAAGCAACTGGTGGTGGCTGCCATCGCCAAGTTCGGCATTGATGCCGACAAGATCAACCCGCTCTACGCATAAGAGGATCTGAGGATGTCTATAGCGATTCATGTACCGGATATCGGCAGCGATGAGGTCGAAGTCACCGAGATCCTGGTGAAGGTGGGTGACAAGGTCGAGCTCGACCAGTCACTGCTGGCCGTGGAAGGCGACAAGGCCTCCATGGAAGTGCCGGCCCCCGAGGCCGGTATCGTCAAGGCCATCAGCGTGGCGGTGGGCGACAAGGTGAGCACCGGCTCCCTGATCATGGAATTCGAGGCCGCCGGTGCGGCGGCCGCGCCGGCTGTGGACGCCGCACCGGCCCCGGCGGCGGTTGCGGCAGCCCCTGTGGCGGCAGCCCAGCAGGATGTGGCGGTACCGGACATCGGTGGCGACGAGGTGGAGGTGACCGAGATCCTGGTCAAGGTGGGCGACAGCGTCGTCGCCGACCAGTCGCTGCTGGCCGTGGAGGGCGACAAGGCTTCCATGGAAGTGCCGGCGCCCTTCGCCGGCGTGGTCAGCGAGATCACGGTGGCTGCCGGTGACAAGGTCTCCACCGGTTCCCTCATCATGCGCTTCCAGGTCGCGGGTGCCGCGCCGGCCGCCGCTCCTGAGGCCGCTGCCCCGGTAGCGGCGCCGGCTGCGGCCGCCCTCAAGGAGGTGGCGGTACCGGACATCGGTGGCGACGAGGTGGAGGTGACCGAGATCCTGGTCAAGGTGGGCGAGCACGTCGCCGCCGACCAGTCGCTGTTGACCGTGGAGGGCGACAAGGCCTCCATGGAAGTGCCGGCGCCCTTTGCCGGCCTGGTCAAGGAGATCCGGGTCGCCGCCGGCGACAAGGTCTCTACCGGCTCGCTCATCATGCTGTTCGAGGTGGCGGGTGCCGCGCCGGCCGTGACGACGGCTGCGCCGGTTGCGGCTCCGGCCGCGGCACCGGCGCCGGTCACCGCTGCACCTGCGCCCGTAGCGGCGGCCAAGGCCGAGGAGAAGGGCGAGTTCGTGGCCAACGAGGCCTATGTGCACGCCTCGCCGGCGGTGCGCCGTCTGGCGCGTGAATTCGGCGTCAACCTGGCCAAGGTCAAGGGCTCCGGCCGCAAGGGACGCATCCAGAAGGAAGACGTGCAGGATTACGTCAAGTCCATCATCAAGCGCGCCGAGGCGACGCCGGTGGGCGTGGCCGCGGGGGCCGGGCTGGGCGTGCTGCCCTGGCCCAAGGTGGATTTTGCCAAGTTCGGTCCGGTGGAGGAGGTGGCGCTGACCCGCATCCAGAAGATCTCCGGCCCGAACCTGCACCGCAACTGGGTGATGATCCCCCATGTCACCCAGTTCGACGAGGCGGATACCACCGAGCTGGAGGCCTTCCGCAAGGAGCAGAACATCGTCGCCGACAAGCAGCAGCTGGGCTTCAAGATCACGCCGCTGGTGTTCATTCTCAAGGCGGTGGGCAAGGCGCTGGAAGCGCATCCCAAGTTCTGCTCGTCGCTCTCCGAGGATGGCAGCAAGCTCATCATGAAGCAGTACATCCATGTCGGCGTGGCGGTGGATACCCCCAATGGCCTGGTGGTGCCCGTGGTGCGCGATGTCAACAAGAAGGGCATCTACGAGCTCTCCCAGGAGCTGGCGGAGATCTCCAAGAAGGCCCGCGCCGGCAAGCTGACCGGCAGCGACATGCAGGGCGGCTGCTTCACCATCTCCAGCCTCGGCGGCATCGGTGGCACCCAGTTCACCCCCATCGTCAATGCGCCGGAAGTGGCCATACTGGGGGTCTCCAAGTCCGAGATGAAACCCAAGTGGAATGGCAAGGAGTTCCAGCCGCGCCTGATGCTGCCGCTGGCCCTCTCCTACGACCACAGGGTCATCGACGGCGCCGATGGGGCCCGCT
>JBFHKO010000155.1:0-6141 GCA_041595355.1 Aeromonadaceae bacterium | reverse complement strand
CTTCCCAGACCAAGGAAAAACTGGTCTCCTCCGAGGTGAAAACCGCGGTGGAGCAGGCCATGGGTGAGAAGCTGGACGAATACCTGCTGGAAAACCCGGGGGAGGCCAAGACCATAGTCGGCAAGATCATCGACGCCGCCCGGGCCCGGGAAGCGGCCCGCCGCGCGCGGGAGATGACCCGCCGCAAGGGAGCCCTGGATCTGGGCGGCCTGCCCGGCAAGCTGGCCGACTGCCAGGAACGCGATCCGGCGCTCTCCGAACTCTATATCGTCGAGGGTGACTCGGCCGGTGGCTCGGCCAAGCAGGGACGCAATCGCAAATACCAGGCGATACTGCCGCTCAAGGGCAAGATCCTCAACGTCGAGAAGGCGCGCTTCGACAAGATGCTCTCCTCCCAGGAGGTGGCGACCCTGATCACCGCCCTGGGCTGTGGTATCGGCCGCGACGAGTACAACCCGGACAAGATGCGTTACCACAACGTCATCATCATGACCGATGCCGATGTCGACGGTGCCCACATCCGCACCCTGCTGCTGACCTTCTTCTATCGGCAGATGCCCGAGATCATCGAGCGTGGCTACATCTACATCGCCCAGCCGCCGCTCTACAAGGTGAAGAAGGGCAAACAGGAGCAGTACATCAAGGACGAGCCGGCGCTGCAGGAGTACCAGACCTCACTGGCGCTGGATGGCGCCACCCTGCACGTCAATGAGTCCGCCCCCGGTATCGGTGGCGAACAGCTGGAGCGACTGGTGGTGCAGTTCCGCAGCGTCAAGACGCTGATAGGGCGGCTCGCCCGGCGCCTGCCGGAGGCGGTGCTGGAACAGCTCATCTACCAGCCGGGGCTGGATCTGCCGCTGCTGCAGGACGAGGCGCAGGTCACCGCCTGGGTCAGCCGGTTGCAGCAGGTGCTCAACGATCAGGGGGCCAATGGTACCCACTATGAGCTGACGGTACGCCGTCACGAGGAGCGCAATCTGTTCCTGCCTCACGTGGTGCTGCGCCAGCACGGCGTGGATCGTGAGTACAGCCTCAACTACGAGTTCCTGATGTCGGCCGAATACCAGCAATTCGTGGCCCTGGGGCAGCAGGTGACCCATCTGGTGGAGCCGGGTGGTTTCATCAAGCGTGGCGACAAGATCAAGCCGGTCGCAAGCTTCGAGGAGGCATTGCAGGTGTTGGTCGAGGAGGGCAAGCGGGGCGTCTATATCCAGCGCTACAAGGGGCTGGGCGAGATGAACCCCGAACAGCTGTGGGAGACCACCATGGATCCGTCGAGCCGGCGCATGCTGCAGGTGACCATCGAGGATGCCATTGCTGCGGATCTGCTCTTCTCCACCCTGATGGGTGACAACGTGGAGCCGCGCCGGCAGTTTATCGAGACCAATGCGCTCAAGGTGGCCAACCTGGACATCTGAGTCAGGCCATCGCCTGACGGCGGGCACAGATGGTTTCGCATTGAGGGCCTCCAGTTGGAGGCCCTCTGCGTATCCGGAACCCGGCGCCGCCGCTCAGGATGCCGCGACGGGCAATGGGATCCGGCAGGCGAATGGGGGCTCAGCCCAGCTCGGCGATCACCTGCTGCAGTATGTCGATGCCGCGGCGGACCTTGTCCGGCTCCTGGGCATGGTTGAGGCGCAGGCATTCGTACTGGTGACGCCACTGTGGATCCCGGATGCCGGGGAAGAAGTAATGACCTGGCACCACTATCAGTCCCCGCTCCTTGAGTCGCTCATACAGCGCCTGGCTGCTGATGGGCAGCCCCTCGAACCAGAGCCAGAGGAAGAGGGCGCCCTCGGGCTTGTGGATGCGCAGCTTGGGCGCGGGGATGGCCTGTTGCAGCCACTGCAGCGCCTGCTGCGCCTTGGCCTGATAGAAGGGGCGGACATGCTGCCCGCTCAGGCGGATGATGTCGCCGCTTTCCACCCACTGCTGGGCCATGGCCGGGCCGACGCCGCCCGGGGCCAGGTTGATGATACCGGAGAGGTTGCCGATGGCGCGGATGAGCGGCTCATCGGCGATGACGATGCCGCAGCGGGTACCGGGTAGTCCCAGCTTGGAGAGGCTCAGGCAGAGGATGGTGTTGCGGTTCCAGAACGGCGTCGCCTCGGTAAAGATGATGTTCGGGAAGGGGGTGCCATAGGCGCCATCGATGAGCAACGGTATGTTCCGCTCGCGGGCGATGGCATCCAGATGCCGGATCTCCTCGTCGGTGAGCACGTTGCCGGTGGGGTTGGTAGGCCGCGACACGCAGATGAGGCCGATGTCGTCGCCGACCTCCAGCGCCTCGAAGTCGACGTTGTACTTGAACAGGCCGTTGTCCAGATGGCGGATGGCCGGCTTGCAGGCCACGAACAGATCCTCGCTCAGTGCCGAGTCGGCATAGCCGATGTATTCCGGCGCCAGCGGGAAGAGCACCTTCTTGCGGCGGCCGTCGGCGAACTCGCCGGCCAGCAGATTGAACAGGTAGAAGAAGGCGTTCTGGCTGCCGTTGGTCAGGGCGATGTTGCGCGCCGAAATGTCCCAGCCATACTGGCGGCGCAGCAGATCGGCCAGCGCCTCGAGAAAGCGATCCTTACCCTGGGGGCCGTCATAGTTGATCATCGCCTTCATCAGGTCGCCTGAATCCAGCAGCCGCTGGGCCTGATGCCCGAACTCCTCGAGCATGGCGGGAATGGGCGCCGGGTTGCCACCGCCCAGCATGATGGCCTCCGGATTGGCCAGCCCGGCATTCAGATCGTCCATCAGCTGGGTGATGCCGGCCTGGCGGGTGAATTTGGTGCCGAAGCGCGAGAAATCCATGCGCTGGTTGCCTCCTGTGTGCGGTGACGGCGGGCCCAGGGGCCGCGCGGAAAAGAGATAGCGATGCAGTCCTGTGTCTGCGGCGGAGCCAAAGTGTACTGGCTGCTCGTCGTACTGTCGATGTGGAGCTGGCCGGTTGCCTGTTTCACGTGAAACAGGTGTGTGCAGAGATAAAAAAAGGGCCCGCCGAAGCGGACCCCCTGTGTCGCTGCGGCGATTTATTGCTGCAGCAGGGAGATGTCGGCCACCTGCAGGAACAGGGCGCGCAGGCGCGAGAGCAGCGTCAGGCGGTTCAGCCGCAGCGCCTCGTCCTCGGCCATCACCATCACCTGATCGAAGAAGCTGTCCACCACCTCGCGCAGGTTGGCCAGCGCCGTCAGCGCCTGCTGGTAGTCGCCGGCGGCGAACAGCGGCGCCAGCCGGGTTTCCAAGTCGGCCACCTGGGCGGCCAGCGCCTGTTCGGCGGCATCCTGCAGCAGGGCGCTGTCGACCTCGGCATTCAGCTGGCCATCAAACTTGGCCAGTATGTTGCTGACCCGCTTGTTGGCCGCCGCCAAAGCCTGCGAGGCCTCCAGGCTGCGGAAGTGGCTGACCGCCTTGACCCGGCGATCGAAATCCAGCGGCCGGGTGGGGCGCCGCGCCAGCACGGCCTGGATGACGTCCACGGCGATGCCTTCTTCCTGGTAGGCGGCACGGAAGCGGGCCAGCATGAAGTCGATCACCTCGTCCTGAACCTGCCGGTTGGAGAGCTTGCTGCCGAACAGCTCGGCCGCCTTGGCCACCAGCTCGCTCAGATCCAGCTCCAGGTGCTTCTCCACCATGATGCGCAGGGCACCGATGGCGGCGCGGCGCAGGGCGAAGGGGTCCTTGTCGCCCTTGGGCGCCTGCCCGATGCCGAAGATACCGACCAGGGAGTCCAGCTTGTCGGCGATGGCCACGGCGCAGGCCACCAGCCCGGAGGGCAGGGCATCACCGGCAAAGCGCGGCATGTACTGCTCGTTGAGCGCCACGGCCACGTCCTCGGCCTCGCCATCGTGACGGGCGTAGTGCATGCCCGTCACCCCCTGGGTGTCGGTGAACTCCATCACCATCTTGGTCATCAGGTCGCACTTGGCCAGCAGGCCGGCGCGGGTGGCGTGTTCGACATCGGCGCCGATGCGCGGCGCGATGAAGGCCGCCAGCTCGGCGATGCGCACCGACTTGTCCTTCAGGGTGCCCAGCTGCTGCTGGAACAGCACGCTGTCCAGGCTCTCCAGCCGTGACGCCAGGCTCTGCTTCTGGTCGGTCTTGAAGAAGAACTCGGCATCCGACAGCCGCGGGCGCACCACCCGCTCGTTGCCGGCGATGATCTGGCTCGGGTCCTTGGAGTCGATGTTGCTGACGAAGATGAAGTTCGGCATCAGCTGGCCAGCCTTGTCATAGACCGGGAAGTATTTCTGATCGCCCTTCATGGTGTAGACCAGCGCTTCGGCCGGCACCGCCAGGAAGCGCTCCTCGAAGGCGGCAGTCAGCACCACCGGCCATTCGACCAGGGAGGTGACCTCCTCCAGCAAGGCTTCCTCGACGTCGGCCTGGCCACCCAGTTCGGCGGCGGCCTTCATTACTTCAGCCTTGATGTAGGCCTTGCGACGTTCGAAGTCGGCGATGACCTGGCCACGCTCTTCCAGCACGCCGGGGTACTGATCGGCATGCTCGATCTCGAATTCCGCCTCGCCCAGGAAGCGGTGACCACGCACCACGCGGGCGGAGTTCAGGCCCAGCACTTCACCCTCGACCAGGCTGCCGCCGAGCAGCATGCACAGGGTGTGCACGGGACGGATGAACTGGGTGCGTTTGGCACCCCATCGCATCGGCTTGGGAATGGGCAGCCCCGCCAGGGCGGTGGCGGTCATCTCGGCGATCAGGTCGCGGGTCGGCCGGCCGGCCACGGTGGCGCGATAGAGCAGCCATTCACCCTTGTCGGTGCTCAGGCGCTCGGCCTGGGCGACGCTGATGCCGCAGCCGCGGGCCCAGCCTTCGGCGGCCTTGGTTGGCTGGCCATCGGCACCGAAGGCGGCGCTGACCGCGGGGCCGCGTTTCTCGACCTGCTTGTCCGGCTGGGCGGTGGCCAGGCCGTGCACCTTCAGCGCCAGTCGACGCGGGGCGGCAAACCACTCCAGGCCGGCATAAGGCAGCTCGGCCTTGTCCAGCTCGGCCCTGAAGTTGTCGGCCAGGGCTTCGGCCAGCTTGCGCAGGGCCTTGGGCGGCAGCTCTTCGGTGCCGAGTTCGATCAACAGATTCTCAGTTGCCATGCTTGCTTACACCTTGTTGCACATCGGGAAACCCAGCGCCTCGCGGGCTGCGTAGTAGGCCTCGGCCACCGCCTTGGAGAGGGCCCGGATGCGCAGTATGTAGCGCTGGCGCTCGGTCACGGAAATGGCGTGGCGGGCATCCAGCAGGTTGAAGGCGTGGGCGGCCTTGAGGATGCGTTCGTAGGCGGGCAGCGGGAGTTGGGTGTCCAGCCCCAGCAGGTGTTGGCACTCCTTCTCGCACTGATCGAACAGCTGGAACAGGAAGGGCACATCGGCGTGTTCGAAGTTGTAGGCGGATTGCTCCACCTCGTTCTGCAGGAAGACGTCGCCATAGGTGACCTTGCCCAGCGGACCGTCGGCCCACACCAGATCGTAGATGCTGTTCACGCCCTGGATGTACATCGCCAGGCGCTCCAGGCCGTAGGTGATCTCGCCGGTGACCGGCGAACACTCGAGGCCGCCCACTTGCTGGAAGTAGGTGAACTGGGTCACTTCCATGCCGTTGAGCCAGATCTCCCAGCCGAGGCCCCAGGCCCCCAGGGTCGGGTTTTCCCAGTTGTCTTCCACGAAGCGGATGTCGTGCACCTGGGGATCGAAGCCCAGCTCGCGCAGGGAACCCAGATAGAGCTCCTGGATGTTGTCCGGCGAGGGCTTGAGTATCACCTGAAACTGGTAATAGTGTTGCAGGCGGTTGGGGTTCTCGCCGTAGCGGCCATCGGTGGGACGGCGGGACGGCTGAACGTAGGCGCAGTTCATCGGCTCGGGGCCGATGGCGCGCAGGAAGGTCATGGGATGTGACGTACCGGCACCCACCTCCATATCGAGGGGCTGCACGATCACGCAACCTTGCCGGGCCCAGTAGTCTTGGAGGGCCAGGATCAGTCCCTGGAAGGTCTTGATATCGAATTTGTGCATGATTATGTTCGCGCGGTTGATTCAGTGCATACTGAGCTGAAATGAAACCGCCAGAGTATAACCCCAGCGCTGGCGGGAATATAGGCTAAATCGGGAACGGAGGCGGGGATGGAGCAGCGCTGCGGCTGGGTTG
>JBFHKO010000154.1:0-6191 GCA_041595355.1 Aeromonadaceae bacterium | reverse complement strand
TGGTTCAGCTCCGCGCTGTGGACTTTCGGCACCCTGGGCTGGCCGGAAGACACCGAGCGTCTGAAGACGTTCCACCCGACCGATACCCTGGTTACCGGCTTCGACATCATCTTCTTCTGGGTGGCGCGCATGATCATGATGACCATGCACTTCATGAAGGACGAAGACGGCAAGCCGCAGGTACCCTTCAAGAACGTGTACGTCACCGGTCTGATCCGCGACGAGAACGGCGACAAGATGTCCAAGTCCAAGGGCAACGTGCTGGATCCGCTGGACATGATCGACGGCATCAGCCTGGAGAGCCTGCTGGAGAAGCGCACCGGCAACATGATGCAGCCCCAGCTGGCCGAAAAGATTGGCAAGCGCACCGCCAAGCAGTTCCCGGAGGGCATCGAGGCCCACGGCACCGACGCCCTGCGCTTCACCCTGGCGGCCCTGGCCAGCACCGGCCGCGACATCAACTGGGACATGAAGCGCCTGGATGGCTACCGCAACTTCTGCAACAAGCTGTGGAACGCCAGCCGCTATGTGCTGATGAACACCGAAGAGCAGGATTGCGGCTTCGGCGCCGAGCCGGGCGCGATGCAGTTCAGCCTGGCGGATCGCTGGATCCGCTCCCAGCTGCAACTCACCATCCGCGATCTGCGCCAGGCGATGGACAGCTACCGCTTCGACCAGGCCGCGGCCGTGCTCTACGAGTTCATCTGGAACGAGTTCTGCGACTGGTATCTGGAGCTGACCAAGCCGGTGCTCTGGCGCGGCAGCGAGGCCGAGCAGCGCGCCACCCGCCACACCCTGGTGAGCGTGCTGGAGAGCCTGCTGCGACTGGCGCACCCCATCATGCCCTTTATCACCGAAGAGATCTGGAAATCGGTCGCGCCGCTGGCCGGCGTGCAGGGCGACACCCTGATGCTGCAAGCCTACCCCGCCTTCGATGCGACCCGGGTCGACGAGGCGGCGCTGGCGGATCAGGAGTGGATCAAGCAGTTCATCGTCGGCATCCGCAACATCCGCGCCGAGATGAATGTGGCCCCCGGCGTCGCCCTCGACGTGCTGCTGAAGGCCGATGCCCAGGACGCCCGCCGCGCCGCCGACAACGAGGCCTTCCTCAAGTCGCTGGCCAAGCTGGAGAGCCTGCGGGTGCTGGCCGAGGGCGAAGCGGCGCCGGTATCGGTCACCAAACTCATCGGTGCCAGCGAGCTGCTGATCCCCATGGCCGGCCTCATCGACAAGGAGGCCGAACTGGCCCGCCTGGCCAAGGAGGTGGACAAGCTCACCAGGGAGTGCGGCCGCATCGACGGCAAGCTCGGCAACGAGGCCTTCGTCGCCAAGGCGCCCGAGGCGGTAATCGCCAAGGAGCGCGAAAAGCTGGCCGACTACCGGCTGCAGCTGACCAAGCTCGAGGAACAACAGGCCGTTATCCGGGCCCTGTAATCGACCTGAGCCCCATCCAGGCCCACAGACCCCGGCATCCGTCCGGGGTCTTTTCATGACGGCCAATCAGAAATAATATCTTTATTATCAGATTGTTACCTACGCAACCGCCCCCCGTAGCGACCATGCCCGCCGCCCACTGGTGAAAATCAAATCGAAATTTACCTCGCCATCAACGGGTGGTTGTGGTTTAATCATTCCCGGCCTGTACATCAGACCTATTTATGCCAGACATGTTGAAGTTATGTAGTTCCTGCCCAACCGTATTCGATTGTGCCGTTGTACACACATTTACTTTACTCAGTGCCCCATAAGTAATGACAGATTAATCTGGCCACTATTTGCCTTCCAGGCACCCCTGAATTTCCAAAGGAAAATGTAATGTCTAAAGTTAACGGTATGGTCAAGTGGTTCAACGAAACTAAAGGTTTTGGCTTCCTGTCCCAGGATAACGGCGGCAAGGATGTGTTCGTACACTTCTCCGCTATCGCCTCTACCGGTTTCAAGACCCTGGCCGAAGGCCAGCGCGTTCAGTTCGACATCGAAGACGGCCAGCGCGGCCCGTCTGCAGCCAACGTCACCGTGCTGTAAACGATAGTTAGAACAAAAAAACCTGCCTCCGGGCAGGTTTTTTTTTGTCTCTGTTCTGCCCGCCTCAGCCGGCAGAGCGGTAGCGGATCTTCATGCCCAGAATGATGGCCGCCAGCACGAAGGTGATGCCGTTGGCCAGGATCACCGAGATCTGCGCATTCAGGATGCCATACATCAGCCACAGGAAGACTCCGCCGGTGAAGGCGATGTACATGACAAGCGAGATGCTGGAGACATCCCGCGTCTTGAGTATCTGCAGAACCTGGGGAATGAAAGATCCCGTGGTGAGTAATGCGGCCGCCAGGCCGATGAGTTCCGTCATATCGTAAGCACCCTTGGTTGAGTTGTTATCGTTAAATCCGCTTTTCACCCTCCCCAAGCCCCCTCAAGGGCGCCAGAAGGCGATGGTTTGCACCATAGCACGGCTTGACGGCGCCCTATAACCCTTTCGAATCGCTCGCTTCGCGACCGATTGCATTGCCCCACCAGAGCCTGATGGGCATCACGGACAGGCAACGGGGGGGCGACAGATCTTGCCGGGCCGCCCTGCGCCCCCCGACTTTCCAATTCGCCTCGCCGGGTCTATACAGACAGGAGTGGCATCCGCGATGACGGATGCGCCCGAGAGGAGCAGGACGATGGCAACCAAGGCACAACCGCGGCCCCAGACCCGGCCGAACGAGCCCCGGGCCGAAACCGATACGCCGCCACGCTACAGCGATGCGGAGATCCAGGCCTGGGCCGATGCCTGCAATGCATGCGACAACTGCCTGGATCGGTTCGATGACGATGATGAGGCCTGAGCCGCTGCGACAACCAGGGGGGACCCATGGCATGAGCGACAACTGGCTGTTTCCCAAGGGCAGTGATCTGGCCCAGGCCATCCGCTGGCTGAGTGAGGATGGGCGCCATGATCTGCAGGCCATCGAAGAGGCGGCCCTGCGCTACGATCTCTCTCCCGCCGATGAGGCCTTCCTGCTGGCGCATTTTCGCGATCCCGGCCCCCTGGGGCCCAAATAGGGGCACTCAAACGGGGCGCATGGCCTCGTACCCGGAAATAAATTACAATCTCGCCGATTGCAACAGCCGCCTGGCCACGCCGGCGGAGCTTGCCCCTAGCCCAAGGACCTCCATGATCCCTTTGCACCGTTGTTGCCGTTGCCTGTTCCTGCTGCTGATCGGGAGCCTCGCCGGCCAGGCCCTCGCGGCAACCAGCCTGACGGAATACTGGACCCTGGATGAGTTCCAGACCCTGCACCCGGAGCAGCTGCCCCTCAGCCGCGCCTTTGCCGAACGCGTGCGCGCACCGGCACGCCCCGCCCCGGAGGCACAGCTCCGTCCGATCCGGATCTCGGTGATCTCCCCCGGGGTCCAGGTATCCGATTACTGGCGCCGCAACCAGCACGCGCTGGAGGCACGTCTGCAGGAGCTGGGTATCCGTTACCAGATGCAGCTCCATTTCACCCGCCCGGAGGAAGATCCCCGGCACCAGATCCAGTACCTGCAGGCCGCCCTCAAGCAGGATCCCGACTACCTGGTCTACACCCTGGATACCCTGAAAAGCCGAATGATGATCGAGCGCATCATCGGCCGCGGCAAACCCAAGCTGATCCTGCAGAACATCACCACCCCCATCCGGGACTGGCAGGACAAACAGCCCTTCCTCTACGTCGGCTTCGATCATGAAACGGGCACCCGCCTGCTGGCCGATTACATCATGGGCCAGACCCGCAAGCCCACCGACTACGCCATGATCTACCGTGACGAGGGCTATGTGAGCCGGGCGCGGGGCGATACCTTCATCGAAATCCTGAAGACCCAGCCGCAGATGCGCCTGCGCACCGCCTACTATACCCTGGGCGATCGCCGCTCCGCCTATGAGGTCAGCCTCAAGGCACTGCAGGAGTATCCGCATCTTGAACTCATGTACGCCTGCTCCACCGACACCGCCTTCGGCATCGTCGACGCCCTGAAAGAAACCGGCCGCCTGGGACGGGTGCGGGTCAATGGCTGGGGAGGCGGCACCGAGGAGCTCGAAGCCCTGCAACGTGGCGAACTGGAGGTCACGGTGATGCGCATGAACGACGATGCCGGCGTGGCCATCGCAGAGGCCATCAGCCAGGATCTGCAACACCTCAAGGTGCCCACCGTCTATTCCGGCGATTTCGTGCTGATTGACAAGCAGATCTCCGCCAGCGAGCTGACCCGGTTGCGCGCCCAGGCCTTCCGCTACTCCGGGGCGGATTGAGGCGGGTGCCACATACTCTTCCTCCCATCAAGGGGCGCTCCCTCGCCGGCGTCATGACCCTGATCCTGGCGGTGGCCCTGTCGCTGCTGGCCATTGCCATCCTGCTGCAGACCTACGCCTCGGCCAGCCGCGCCATCGACAACGAGATCCGCGGCCAATTTGACCAGGCCCATCACAGTTTGCAGCTGGTCATCGATTACCGGCTGCGGGCGCTGCAACAGAGTATCGATAGCGCTGCCGGCCATGGCGACACCATCACGCACCTGCGCCTGCGCCAGTTCGACAAACTGGATAGCCTGCTGTCCCTGCTGGATCATTTCGATCCGGAAAACAGCCTCGATTTCAGCTTCATCACCGCTGAACAGCAGGTGGTCTGGAGCGCGCCGAGTACTGCCTTTTTCGATCTGGAGTCCCGGCTGCCCGACCTGGCCCAACGCGCCCATGGCAAGCACCGCTGGTTCCTGCTGGAAGTGGCCACCGACGCCGCGCCCCTGGTCGTGCTGCTGCAGCATAGCGAGGTGGTCGATCCGCTTACCGGCAAGGTACTGGGACAGTTCTACGGTGGCCTGGTGCTCAACGACAATCACTCCCTGGCCCATGCCCTGCAAACCGCCGCCCACCTGCCAGCCATGGGGCTCGCCTACCGCGGACGCCTGCTCGCCACCACCCTGGCCCGGCATAGTCCGCTGTTTGCCCCCTTCGCGGCGGCCAGCGCCGGTACCGGGCATGGCATGCTCTCCCTGGGGCCCAACAGTCTGCTGCAAAGCAAACCGGTCGAGCTGGAGCAACGCCCCTCGGATCTGCTCTTCATGCCCATCATGGATAGCCAGGCCGTTGAGGCCCTGCAGCGCCAGTATCTGCTGGGCGGCACCCTGCTCATGGTGGTCATACTGGGATTGAGCTGGATGCTGGCCCTGCTGCTGCGGCAAACCACCATCCGCCCGCTGCGCTATCTGGTGGAGTGGAGCCGCCGGGTCAGCCAGGCACCGGCCAGCGGCCACTTTCACCCCGGCGTGGTCGCCGAATACAACGAGCTCGGCCGCGCCCTGGAAAACATGGTGCATTCCCTGCGGGAGAAAGAAAAATACCTGCAGGATCTGTTCGATTTTGCGTTTTCCCCCATCATCGTCTGGGACAACGAGCTGCGGGTACGCCAATTCAATGCTGCCGCCGTACGCCTGACCGGCATGCCGGCCGAACAGATACTGGGCCAGCCGGTCACCAGCGTCTTTCCCCCGGAGGCGCACGACGCCCTGCAGGCCACCCTGCGCGGCCACAGCTGCGAGGGGATCGCCCTGCAATATGCCAATGGCCGTTCCCTCATCTGGAATATGGCGCCGGTGCGCATGGATACCCAGCTGTGGGCCATCATCGCCCAGGGCCAGGATGTCACCGCCCTGAAACAGGCGGAACAGGACAGCATACGCGCCCGCAAGGCCGCCGAGGCCTCCACGCGCACCAAAGCCGAATTCCTGGCGACCATGAGCCACGAGATCCGCACGCCCATGAACGGCATACTGGGCATGAGCCAGCTACTGCTGGATACCGGGCTCTCCGCCGAGCAGCGCGGCTATGCCCAGAGCATCAACGACTCGGGCGAAGCCCTGCTGACCATCATCAACGACATTCTGGACTTCTCCAAGATCGAAGCCGGCAAGATGGAGCTGTCGCCGGAGCCTTTCGATCTGCACGCCCTGCTGCAGGGCATTCTCACCCAGCTGGGCCCCCTCGCCGCCCACAAGCCGGACCTGGCTCTGGTGCTGGACTACCCGCAGGAGCTGCCACGGCACCTGGTGGGCGATGCCGGCCGCCTGCGGCAGGTCATGCTGAACCTGATTGGCAACGGCATCAAGTTCACCGACCAGGGTGAGGTGCGCATCCGGGTTCGCTGCCAGGAGCCGAGCGAGCAGCGGGTGCG
>JBFHKO010000153.1:0-6260 GCA_041595355.1 Aeromonadaceae bacterium | reverse complement strand
GCGCATTCACCCCGACCTGTTCGTCCACTCACGTGCCGCGCTACAACCAGCTGGCCCCGACGTTCAGGCAGCACGGCATCGACGAGATCGTCTGCATTTCGGTCAACGACGCATTCGTCATGAACGAGTGGAAGCGCGATCAGCGCGCCGACAACCTGACCTTCCTGCCGGACGGCAACGGCCACTTCAGCGAAGGTATGGGCATGCTGGTAGACAAGGAGGAACTCGGCTTCGGCAAGCGCTCCTGGCGCTACTCCATGCTGGTGAAAGATGGCGTGGTCGAGAAGATGTTCATCGAGCCGGAAGAGCCGGGTGATCCCTTCAAGGTCTCCGATGCCGACACCATGCTCAAGTACCTGGATCCCAACGTCAAGGTGCAGGAGTCGGTGGCCCTGTTCACCAAGCCGGGCTGCCCCTTCTGCGCCAAGGCCAAGCAGATGCTGAACGACAGGGCCATTCAGTTCGAGGAGATAGTGCTCGGCAAGGATGCCACCAGCGTCAGCCTGAGCGCCGTCACCGGCCGCACCAGCGTGCCGCAGGTCTTCATCGGCGGCCGGCACATCGGCGGCAGCGAGGATCTGCAGACCTACCTGGCCGAGTAAAGCCGGTCAGCGTTGCCAACGGGTGGGGTAGCCCACCCTTTTTTCCCCTCTCCCCTTTTTCCACCCCCAAGAGGGAACCACTGAAAGCCCTCTTCGTGCAGTGGGTTTTCAATGATTATCCCGGAGGATGAACCATGAACAAGATTGATGTTGACGTCGCCATCATCGGCGGCGGCACCGCCGGCCTCGGCGCCTATCGGGCCGCCAGGGCCCATGCCGGCAGGGTGGTGATGATAGAGGGGGGCCCCTACGGCACCACCTGTGCCCGGGTGGGCTGCATGCCCTCCAAGCTGCTGATCGCCGCCGCCGAGGCGGTACATCATATCCACAAGGCCCCCGGCTTCGGTGTGCACCCGCAGGGAGAGCTGCACATCGACGGCCGCGAGGTGATGGCGCGCGTCAAGCGCGAGCGGGACCGCTTCGTCGGCTTCGTGCTCGAGGGCGTGGACGCCATTCCCGCCGAGGACAAGATCCACGGCTACGCCCGCTTCGTGGATGCCCACACCCTGCGCGTGGGTGAAGATACCGAGATCCGGGCCCAGCGCATCGTCATCGCCACCGGCTCCCGCCCCACCTGGCCCGCCGCCTGGAATGAACTCGGCGATCGGCTCATTATCAACGACGACGTCTTCGCCTGGGACGACCTGCCGGCCTCGGTGGCCGTCTTCGGCCCCGGCGTCATCGGCCTCGAGCTCGGCCAGGCGCTGCACCGCCTCGGCGTCAGGGTGAGCCTGTTCGGTGTCAGCGGCTCGCTCGGCCCCCTGACCGATGACAAGGTGCGCGATTATGCCGCCCGCACCCTCGGCGAGGAGTTCTACCTGGACACCGACGCCCGGGTGGAGTCGGTGCGCCGCGACGGCGACCAGGTGGTGATCGATCATCTGGATCGGGACGGCAAGCCGCAGACGCTGCGCGTCGACTACCTGCTGGCCACCACCGGCCGCCGCGCCAACGTCGACCAGATGGATATCGGCAACAGCGGCGTGACCCTCGATGAGCGCGGCATTCCGCTGGCCGACCGCTTTACCCTGCAGACCAGCCAGCCGCACATCTTCATCGCCGGCGACGCCAGCAACCAGCTGCCGCTGTTGCACGAGGCGGCGGATCAGGGCCGCATCGCCGGCGACAATGCCGGTCGCTTCCCGGATATCCGCGCCGGCCTGCGCCGCTCGCCGCTGTCGGTGGTCTTCTCCGATCCCCAGATAGCCATGGTGGGCAGCTCGCTGAAAGAGCTGACCCGGCGTTACCCCGATTGCGGCTGCTATGACATTGGCGAGGTCTCTTTCGAGGATCAGGGCCGCTCCCGGGTGATGCTGCGCAACAAGGGGCTGCTGCGCGTCTACGGCGAGCACGGCACCGGTCGCTTCCTCGGCGCCGAGATGATGGGCCCGGATGCCGAGCACATCGCCCACCTGCTCGCCTGGGCCCACCAGCAGCAGATGACGGTCAGCCAGATGCTGGACATGCCCTTCTACCATCCGGTAATCGAAGAGGGACTGCGCACCGCGCTGCGGGATCTCAATGCCCGCCTGCACCTGGGACCCGAGGTGATCGCCCGCTGCATGGACTGCGGCCCGGGCGCCTGAGCAGGCGCGCGGCTTGCAAAACGCTGCCGCCTGGCCATAGTAATGAGGGCGCCCTATTGGGCGCCCTCATTTTGCCAAGGGAGCCATACCGATGAAAATGCGCAACACCCTCTGCCTCACCCTGTTGCTGCTCGGCAGCGGGCTCAGCCTGCCGACCCAGGCCGCAGCCGCCAGCGAACTGGAAACCACCATGAAGAGCCTGGGCCGCCAGTACCGCCAGGTGCTGGAGACCGAAGACCCGGCCCGCCTGCAGCAGGGGTTGGAGGCCATGCATCAGGCGGCCACCCGGGCTCGGGGGCAACTGCCGGAGCGCCTGCAGGGACTGCCGGCCGACGATCCGGAGCGCCAGACCTATCGGCAGGGCATGGATGAACTGCGGACCGGCATAGCGCGAGCCCAGGCACTGCTGCAGGCCGGCCGCACCGACGAGGCCATGGTCGCCGCGCAGGAGCTCAAGAGCATCCGCCGGCAATACCACCGCCACTTCGACGTCAAGTGAGACGGGCAGATCTCAGGCCACCAGCTTGAGCCCCACCACGGCCCCGCAGATCCAGAGCATCAGGACCACCTGCCGGCGGCTCGGACGCTCCCGGTACAACAGGTAGCTCAGCAGGGTGCTGAACACCATCATGCTGCTGACGATGGCGGCGGCGATGGCCACCGGCCCCAGGGTCATCGCCAGCGCATACAGGCCGGTGCCCATGGCCGTGGGCGCCGCACACAGCAGCAGGCGCGCGAATTGGCGGCCAGACAAGGCCTGTAGCGGCGCACCGCCGACCCGGGGACGCAGCCACACCATCAGCAGGGCACAGAGGCCGATGGCAAACTCCCAGCTGTAGGCCACCAGAAAGGGATGCGAGGCCCGCGCCGCCCGGGCCACCAGCAGGAAGGCCGACCCCAGCAGCAGACCAAAAAGGCCGCTGAACAGCAGCCCCCGCCCCAACCGGTTCGCCACTCCCGCCCCCGTGACCAGCGGCCGGGAGCGGCTCAGCCCCAGCAACAGTACGCCCGCCACGATCAGCCCCATCCACAGCAACTGAGGGGGTGACAGGCTCTCGCCCAGCAACAGGAATCCCAGACTGGCAAGGGTCAGCGACACGCTGCCCATGCACAACGCATTGGCGATACCGATGGGCAGACAGCTGACCGCGGTGGCATTGCACCAGTTGCCCAGGGCCGCCAGCACGGCGGCCACCAGGATCAGCGGCAGCATGCCGGGCCAGGCGCGCCAGGCCTCGGCAGGCACGAACAACAGCAGCGGCGCCATGCTGAGCCCCAGCGACAACCCGCGATAGGTCACCGCCGACAGGCGATCCATGCCGCGATAGTAACTCGCCATCAGCACGCCCTGCAGGGCGTAGCCCAGGCTGGCCAGCAGGGCCAGGATGAAAAACATGCGTCCTCTCCCTCGATGTGGCTCGGCGCGGGACAGCGGTGCGACTCAGCGCCCCTGCCCCCAGGGACTGCGCAGGTAGGCCAGGTAGAGCGCCTCGACCTTTTCACGTGCCCAGGGCGTGCGCCGCAGGAAGGCGAGGCTCGATTTCAGGCTGGGATCCTGAGTGAAGCAGCGGATGGGAATGCGCCGCCCGAGCTCCTCCCAACCATAGAGCTCGACCAGCTGGGTCAGCAGCTGGGCCAGGGTGATGCCATGCAGCGGATTGTTGGCTTGGGTCATGTTCCCTTCCTTGGCAGGGGACGACGGACCCGGGCATCCAGATCCGCCAGCTTGTCCTGCATCAGGCCGCGGATCTCGTCCGAGCATTCGCGCACGCTCTCCCGCCCCCAGCGCTGGGAGTCCACCGGGTTGAGCATCTCCACCAGTATCTCGCCGTTGTCCCAGCGGTTGAGATCGATCTGCCCGGCATAGCTGGAGCAGACGATGGGCACTATGGGCACCCCCGCCTGCATGGCGGTGTGAAAGGCGCCGGTTTTGAACGGCAGCATGCCGCGCCCCTTGGAGCGGGTGCCTTCCGGGAACATCCACACCGAGATCTGCCGGCTCTTGATGCGGGCCACCACCTGACGGATGGTATCGACGGCGCGGGAGCGGTTGCTGCGATCGATGAGAATATTGCCACTCAGGTAGAAAAGCTGGCCGAACAGCGGCAGCCAGAGCAACGCCTTCTTGCCCACCGCCACTGTGCCGGGCATGACGGCGCCGGTCGCCACCATGATGTCCCAGTTGCTCTGATGGTTGGCCACATAGACCGAGGGGCCCAACGCCAGGCAGGCATCCGGAATGCTGACCCGTACCTTGACGCCCAGCAGCGGACAGGCGCTGTGCAGCAGGCGCGCCAGCAGGTGCACATGGTTGCGATGCCGCGGCCGCAGCAGGCAGATCACCAGGCCGAACAGAAACCAGAACAGCATCAGGATGCCCAGCAAGGCCAGGCGAAGCAGTTTCAACATACAAACCAACCTTTTATTCGAATATCGCGGCAGTATAGGGGGCCCCTTGACCCTCGCCAAGCGGCAATGGCCAGGGGCCGGCTCAGTGGCCGCCTTCCAGCTCGATACGGTCGACCCGCTGCAGGCCGCGGGGCAGCTTGGCTCCCCGCCGGCCGCGCTCACCGCGGTAGAGATCCAGATCCGCAGGCTTGAGCGTCAGCTTGCGCTTGCCGGCAAACAGGGTCACCGGCCGCCGATCCGGTACTATGGCCACCAGGCTGACGAACTCCTCCCGGCTGGCCACCCGGCTGGCGGGAATGGCGATCAGCTTGTTGCCCTTGCCCTTGGAGAGCTGGGGCAACTCGGTGAGGGGAAATACCAGCATGCGCCCCTCGTTGCTGATCACCAGGCAGGAAGATGCCTGATTCCCGATACGCTGGGGCGCCATCACCTGGGCCCCCGGCGGCAGGGTCAGCAGCGCCTTGCCGTTCTTGTTCTTGCTGAGCAGATCGGCGTAATCACAGATAAAGCCATACCCGGCGTCCGAGTGCACCAGGTAACGTTCGCCTTCCTGGCCAAGCAGCAGGAAGCGCGCCTGTTCGCCGGCATTGAGGCTCAGACGGCCGCTGAGCGGCTCGCCCTGGCTGCGCGCCGAGGGCAGGCTGTGGGCCTCCAGGGCATAGGTGCGCCCCTGATTGGTGACAAACACCGCCTGCTGATTGCTGCGCCCGATGGCCGCCGCCAGGAAGTGATCGCCGGCCTTGTAGGAGAGTCCCGCCACATCGATGTCGTGTCCCTTGGCAGCGCGCACCCAGCCCATTTCGGAGAGCACCACCGTTACCGGCTCGCTGGGGGTCAGCTCCTTTTCGGTGAGGGCCCGGGCCTCGCCGCGCTCCACCAGCGGCGAGCGCCGGGCGTCGCCATACTTTTCGGCATCGGCCAGCAGCTCCTTTTTCAGCAGGCTGGTCATGCGTCGTTCCGAGCCCAGCAGCAGCTGCAGCTGGCCGCGCTCCTTGGCCAGCGCATCCTGCTCGCCGCGGATCTTCATCTCTTCCAGGCGTGCCAGCTGGCGCAGCTTGGTATCCAGAATGTAGTCGGCCTGCACCTCGGAGAGCCCGAAACGGGCCATCAGCACCGCTTTCGGCTCCTCCTCGGTGCGGATGATGTGGATCACCTCGTCCAGATTGAGGAAGGCCGTCAGCAAGCCTTCCAGCAGATGCAGACGCCGCTCCACCCGGTCCAGCCGGTACTGCAACCGGCGGCGCACCGTCTCACGACGAAAGACCAGCCATTCGGCCAGCAGCGCACGCAAATCCTTCACCTGGGGGCGGTTGTCGAGCCCCAGTATGTTGAGATTGACCCGGTAGCTCTTCTCCAGATCGGTGCTGGCGAACAGGTGCTGCATCAGCTGCTCGATATCGACCCGGTTCGAGCGCGGCACCACCACCAGCCGGGTCGGATTTTCATGGTCGGACTCGTCGCGCAGATCGGCGACCATGGGCAGTTTCTTGGCCTGCATCTGGCCGGCGATCTGCTCCAGAATGCGGCCGCCACTGGCCTGGTGAGGCAGCGCCGTGATGACAATCTCGCCCTCCTCGAGCTGGTAGACAGCGCGCATCCTGATGCTGCCCTTGCCGCTCTGGTAGAGCTTGCGAATATCCGCGCGCGGCGTGATGATCTCGGC
>JBFHKO010000152.1:0-6331 GCA_041595355.1 Aeromonadaceae bacterium | reverse complement strand
GGTTCAAGCGGCGGGCAACCAGCGAGACGTATCGCTGGCAGGATAGAGCCTATGATCTGGCCCGCGATATGGCTTCCGGCTCGGCCCAACAGGGTTTCTTCGGCGTCAACATGGCCTCCACTGGCTGTGGCAAGACCTTTGCCAATGCCCGCATCATGTATGGGTTGGCGGATGAGAAGCGGGGCTGCCGTTTCAGCGTGGCGCTGGGGCTGCGTACCCTGACACTGCAAACCGGCGATGCCCTGGGCCAGCGCCTGCATCTGGACAGTGACGAGCTGGCGGTCTTGATCGGTTCGGCCGCGGTGCAGCAGCTGCACGAGCTGCGCAAGGAAGATGAGCTGGCGGCCCAGCAACAGGCCACAGGCAGCGAGTCGGCGGAGGATCTGCTAGATGAAAACCAGCATGTGCGTTACGAGGGGGCGCTGGATGATGGCCCCCTGCGCCGCTGGCTCAAGCAGTCGGACAAGGTGCACCAGCTTATCAGCGCCCCCGTGCTGGTGAGCACCATCGATCATCTCATCCCCGCCACCGAAGGCACCCGGGGCGGCCGGCAGATCGCCCCCATGCTGCGGCTGCTGACTTCGGATCTGGTATTAGACGAACCCGATGATTTCGATCTGGCGGATCTGCCGGCCCTCTGCCGGCTGGTGAACTGGGCCGGCATGCTGGGCAGCCGGGTGCTGCTCTCCTCCGCCACCCTGCCACCGGCGCTGGTATGTGCCCTGTTCGAGGCCTATCAGTCCGGGCGGGAGCACCATAATCGTGCCTGCGGGGAGCCCGGCGCCGGTGCCCACATCTGCTGTGCCTGGTTCGATGAGTTTGGTTGCCAGCAACAGCTGGTGGCTGATCGAGCGGCCTACAAATCTGGGCATGGGGAGTTTGTTAGCCGGCGGATCCGGCAACTGGAGCTGGCTACCTCGACCGGTCTGCGACAGGGGGAGTTGTTGCCGGTAACGGCTATGAGCGCCAAGTCAAAGGAGGTGATCCAGGGGATGGCCGAGGCGCTCCATCAGGGAATAGCCGAACTGCACCAGCGCCACCATCAGCGCCATGAGAGTGGCAAGTGCGTTTCCATCGGCCTGGTGCGCATGGCCAACATCAATCCGCTGGTGGCCGTCAGCCGCCAGTTGCTTGCCATGGCCCCACCAGCGGATACCCGTCTGCACTTCTGCATTTATCACAGCCAGCATCCCATGCTGGTGCGCTCCGAGATGGAAAAGCGGCTGGATCGGGCGCTGACCCGCCATGATAAGGCGTCGCTGTGGCAGCTGCCCGAGGTGCAGGCAGCGCTGGCCCAGCGGGAGACCCAGCATATCTTCCTGGTACTGGCCACGGCGGTGGCCGAGGTGGGGCGGGATCACGATTACGACTGGGCCATCGCCGAGCCCAGCTCCATGCGCTCGCTGATCCAGCTGGCCGGCCGTATCCAGCGCCATCGCAAAGTGAAGCCCAACAGCCCCAATCTGCTGATCCTCAATCAGAACTACAAGGCGCTGACGGGGGCGCCGGTTGCCTACTGTCGCCCGGGGTTTGAGTCGGAGCAGTACCGGCTCACCAGCCACCGGCTGGATGCGATCCTGCTGCCCGAGCAGTACCGGCTGATTAGCGCCAACCCCCGGATTCAGCAGCGTAATGCCCTGCAGCCGCAACTCAACCTGGTGGATCTGGAGCATGTGCATCTGGCCAGCAAGCTGTTTGGCCAATACAGAGATGTGCGTGAACCTAACTATGCCGCCCAATGGTGGCAACACCCGGCCGACTGGAGTGGCGAGCTGCAGCGTCGCAGCCTTTTTCGAAAATCATCTCCTGATGAATCCTTTGTGCTTTATCAGGAGAACGAAGGGGACGAACCCCGTTTTCATCGGCTCACGGAGCGGGGCCAGCCCATACCCATCGAGGGGGCCGAATTCGTTCGCGAGTCCTTTAGCCCGGCTCAGGGTATAGAGCCCTGGCTTGATAACGAAGCCTCGTTACTGATGCAGCAGCTTGCCGACCGGCTGGAGCGGGATATGGGCTGGATCAGCCTGCGTTACAGCGAAGTGAAACTGCGGGTCCGCAACGACAGGAACGACGTACAGAAGTGGTGCTATCACCCGCTGTTTGGGGTGTATGACGCGCTGCAGAACTGAGGAGAGACAGGGAATGAGCGAGATAGCGTTGTCATCGGCAATCGATGACTATATTGCGGGCCGGCGCACGGTCCGATTGGACAAACTGGAAAAAGAGGCAGAAAAAGAGCGTCGGTCTCTGCAGGACGAGCCCTTGGCTCTGGCCCAGTGGGAGGCGGCCAATCGGGAGCAGATAACCGCCGAAGCGGACAGGTATCGCCCCGGCAACTGGCTGGACGATGCCGCCAGGCGGGCCAGGCAGATCAGCCTGGTGACCCACGCTCCAAAATACACCCATGGCGACTCAAAAAGCTCCGGCATCATGGCCCGGGGCGAGGCACCGAAAACCGACTATTTTTCCACCGTCAGCCTGAGCGCCCCCCGCATCGACGTGGTAGGCAATGCCGCTGCCCTTGATGTGGCCAATCTGTTGTTGATGGAAGCCCAGGGGGAGCGCCTGATCGATTGGCTGGGCCGGGGCGATCCGGCCCCCCTGCGACCCTTCGCCCGGGACGAGGCGCAACTGGCCGAATGGCTGGAGGGCTTCTCCCTGGCCCTGCAAAGCCGGGAGCCCGGTTCCCACCAGTTGGCCAAGCAGCTCTATTTCCCGGTTGGCGACGGCCAGTACCACCTGCTGGGCCCCCTGTTTGCCAGCTCCCTGACCCAGGCACTCCACGAGCGGGTCGAGCAGGCCCGCTTCAGCGAAGCGGCCAAGGCGGCCCGCAAGGCGCGCCGGGAAGGGGAGGTGGCCGATACCTCGGTCAAGGAGTTCCCGCATCTGGCGGTGCAGACCTTCGGCGGCACCAAACCCCAGAACGTGTCGCTCTTGAACAGCGGCCGGCACGGCAAGGCCTATCTGCTCAACTGCCAGCCGCCGCGCTGGAAAATGCAGGAGAAGGTGCCCCGACAGGACGGTAAATTCTGGCACCACTATGCCTGGCAGGTGCGCCATCCGCTGCGCCAGCTGAAGCAGTATCTGCTCTCGGTCGCAGACAAGGAGAGCACCCTCGCCATCCGTCAGCGGCGGGCAGACCTGATGGCAGAGCTGGTGGCCGAGCTGCACCAGTTCGCCGCCACCTTGCAGCAACAGACACCGGGCTGGAGCCAGGCCACCGAGTTGAGCGAGCCGCTGCGCCACTGGCTCGATCCCCGGTGTCCAGATCCCGATGTTATGGTGGCTCGTGAGCGCCATGACTGGCAGCAGGCCATTGGCGATCAGTTTGCCACCTGGCTCAAGCGCCAGCTGCAACACGAGCAACTGCAACTATCGGAGGTGGAGCACCATGTTTGGCAAAAGCTGCTGACTCGGGAACTGCGCCTGTTGAAAGAAGATCTGGAGGTGCTGGCATGAAGTCCCTGCTGCTGCTCAAACATGTCCGGGTGGAAAATGCCAATGCTATTGCCGGCCTGACCTACGGCTTTCCTGCCATCTCCCATTTTCTGGGGTTTACCCATGCCTTGTCGCGCCAGCTGGAGCAGGCCCATGGCCTGCGACTGGGCGGCTGCGCCGTGGTCGTCCACCAGCATCAGGTGCAAATCCGACAGCCCGGCGGCCGGGGCGACCATGTGTTTGCCCTGAGCCGTAATCCCCTGACTAAAGAGGGCAAGACGGCACCCTTCAACGAAGAGGGGCGGATGCACCTGGACGTCAGCCTGCTCATCGAGTGCGAGTTCGATGCCGACGATCTTCCCTTTGGCGAGGACCAGCCGGGGCAGGATGCCGAGCAGTTGGAGCGCTGGCTGCGACAGCGGGTGCCCACCTTGCGGTTGGCCGGAGGCACCATCACGGCACTGCAGACGGTGCGCTGGTTCGAGTTGACCCAAGACTCGGGCGAGCAAGCCAAGAAGCAGGTGCGCCGCACCCTGATGGAACTCTTGCCCGGCTTTACCCTCATTCAGCGCCATGACCTGCTGGTACAGCACCATCAGTCCCGAATTGCCCAATCGGCGGAGGCCCAGTTGCTGGACAGCCTGCTGGATTTTGTCGCTCTGCAGTACCAGTGCCTGCAATCCGAAGAGGGGAAGGTGAGCTGGGAGCAACTGGGCAAACCCGGCGCCGGTTACCTGGTGCCCATTACGGTGGGCTATCGCGCCATTTCCGATCTATATGCTCCCGGCTCGGTTAGCCACAGCCGGGATCCCGAAACCCCGTTTTGTTTTGTGGAATCCATTTACTCCATCGGCCAGTGGCTCAGTCCCCATCGGGTCACAGACTTTGAACAGATCCTGTGGCGCCATTGTCACCAGGATGACCTTTACCTTTGCGATAACGGCTACTGCGCGCCGACCGCAGACATCAGCGTTGACTATGACCTCTTTTGATAAGGAACATCATCATGGCAAAAACAACCATCAAGACCGCCTCCGTGCTCGCCTTTGAGCGCAAATTGGCCAATTCCGATGCCATCATGTCGGCGGGCAATTGGAGCGAGCGACACCAGTCCAGTGGCTGGCCCGCGGTAAAAATTCAGGAAAAGGCGGTGCGCGGCACCATCTCCAACCGGCTCAAGAGTGCCGTTGCCAGTGATCCCGCCAAGCTGGATGCCGAAATCCAGAAACCTAACCTGCAACGGGTGGACGTGGCGACGCTGCCCTTCGATGCCGACACCCTCAAGGTCACCTTCTCGCTGCGGATGCTGGGCAATTTGATGATCCCTTCGGCCTGCAACGATAAAGCCTATCAGGCTATTTTGAGCGAGAAGATCGGCGGGTATATTCAAGAGTTCCAGTTCCACGAGCTGGCCGGCCGCTATGCTGAGAACCTGGCCAATGGCCGCTTTCTGTGGCGCAACCGGGTTGGAGCCGAGTCGGTGGAGGTGCGCATCACCCAGCTTGAAGATCAACGGCCCAAGGCGGTATGGACCTTCGATGCCCTGCAGTTCAACCTGCGCCAGTTCAGCCAGCCGGAAGGGGATCTGGCTGCCTTGGCGGAGGTGATCCGCCAAGGCTTGCTGGGCAACAGTCATGCCTTGTTGCGGGTGGAGGCCTATGCGCTGCTCGGCGCCGGCCAGGAAGTGTTCCCCTCCCAAGAGCTGGTGCTGGATCAAAGCAACGGTAAGGAGGGCAAGAAGAGCAAGTTCCTCTATCAGGTGAACGAGGTGGCCGCCATGCACTCCCAGAAGATTGGCAATGCCCTGCGCACCATCGACACCTGGTATCCCCAGGTCGAAGAGCTGGGCCCCATTGCCGTGGAACCCTATGGCTCCGTCACCAACCGGGGTACCGCCTACCGCCAGCCTAGAGAGAAGCTGGATTTTTATAACCTGCTGGACAGCTGGATGATCAGGGATCAGACCCCGCCGATTGAGCAGCAGCACTATGTCATGGCGACCCTGATCCGGGGCGGGGTGTTTGGCGAAGCGGATTAAGGAGCCAGCATGGATCACTACATGGATATTCAAGTGTTGCCCGATCCCGAGTTTGGCCAGGTGGATCTGCTCAATGCCCTGTTTGCCAAGCTGCACCGGGCACTCAGCTCCCAGACCCGGGGGCGGGTAGGGGTGAGCTTTCCCCACCATGGCCGTCTGCTGGGGGATTGCCTGCGGTTGCATGGTAGCTTGCAGGACTTGCTGGACCTGTCGGAGATCAATTGGTTGCAGGGGATGCGGGATTACACCCGCAGCATGCTGCCGACCCCCATCCCTGCGGCAGTGAGCTACCGCACGGTCAGGCGGGTGCAGGCCAAAAGCGCCCACAACAAGCGCCGACGCTCCATCGCTAAGGGCTGGCTGAGTCCGGAGGACGCGCTGCTGCGCATCCCCGATAGCCAGCAAAAACAGCTTAAACTGCCCTATGCGGAACTGAACAGCCTCTCTAACGGCAACCGGATGCGGGTCTATATCGAACATGGCCCGCTGCAATCTGAGCCCCAGAGCGGCATTTTTGGCGCCTATGGTCTCAGTGCCACCACCACCATTCCCTGGTTTTGACCCTTTTTGCTGCGACAATGGAAAGTAATTTAAAATCAATGTGTTGCCATTGGAGTGGCAAAAATGGTTCATCGTGAGTTTGAAGAGTTGCTCTTTAACAATCAGCTAGTTATCGTTAGGGAGCTACTCCTCGCTGCCGCACAGGCAGCTCAGAAAAAACATAGATCGCACTATCATAGCACGGCCTCCCTCGCTGCCGCACAGGCAGCTCAGAAATGAGCCCCAGGGCAACCCATATGCCGACGTCGCCTCGCTGCCGCACAGGCAGCTCAGAAAAGCATAGAGCCTATCAGC
>JBFHKO010000151.1:0-6456 GCA_041595355.1 Aeromonadaceae bacterium | reverse complement strand
GTTTTGTCCATTATATAGATAAAAAACCAAAAATGGCCACTATTGTATCCATGAAAGGGGGGGTGTTGAAAACTTACTCGATAAAGCCTTTCAAAACTGCTACGTTTTAACCCTAACAGCAGCGTGTAAACGGCGCTGTTTTTCCGTACTCATAACCAAGAAGCTCCACTAAGATTTAGTAAAAGCCGTAGGCAAGTGGTGGGCAGGTTGGTGGGAAAACAGGCATTTTTGAACGGTTTCGTTTCGATAACTTATTGAGTTTGTTAGGGTCTAGGCCGCTACTCAATGAGCAGGTCCAAAACATCGAGTAAGCCAACGGCCGCCACGCCTGCGGGATGGGCCTGGTTTACCCGACTCATCCCGTCAGCGCGGCCCCCCTTACGAGGACGCGCCCCTTCTCACCCG
Source organism: Aeromonadaceae bacterium (assembly GCA_041595355.1). GTDB lineage: Bacteria > Pseudomonadota > Gammaproteobacteria > Enterobacterales > Aeromonadaceae > JBFHKO01. The sequence goes on along the minus strand of JBFHKO010000151.1, from coordinate 6,051 downwards.
CCTCGCTGCGAATGAGCTTGCCGCGAGCCGCCCTGCTCATGCTCGCAGCGGGCACGCTCGCCATCCAGCCGCGCATCGAAGTCGGTCAGCCGGAGCGGCCGCCCAAACAGGTAGCCCTGGAACAAATCACAGCCGGAACGGGTCAGGAACTGCTGCTCCGAGTCGGTTTCCACCCCCTCGGCGATGACTTTCATGCCCAGGCTCTTGCCCATGGCGATGATGGTGGCCACGATGGCCGCATCGTTGGGATCGGACTCGATATCGCTGACGAAGGATTTATCGATTTTCAGTTTCTCCAGCGGCAGCGCCTTCAGGTACTGCAGCGAGGAGTAACCGGTGCCAAAATCATCGATGGCAAACTGAATACCAAGCGCCCGCAGCTTCTTCATGACCGTCACCGTCTCATGGATGTTGCGCATGAACACCCCTTCCGTGATCTCCAGCTCGAGGCGGGAGGGGTCGATGCCACTGGCGACCACGATATCCCGCACGTTGTCGACAAAGTCCGGATGCAGCAACTCGCTGGGACTGACATTGACGGCCAGCTGCAAATCGATGCCACGCGCCTGCCAGGCAATCAGCTGCTGGCAGGCCTGCCTCAGGATCCATTGACCGAGGCGATTGATCAGCCCCGTCGCCTCGGCGATGGGGATGAAAGTCATGGGCCCAATCACACCCTGGAGCGGGTGATGCCAGCGCAACAGCACCTCGGCACCAAAGGTGTGCCCGGCGCCGTTGACCTGGGGCTGATAGTAGAGTTCGAATTGATGCGGGTCCCGATCGAGCGCAAAACGCATATCCGCCTCGATCCGCAGCCGCTGCTCGGCATGCAGCTGCATATCGGCGGAGAAGAATTGCGTCAGGTTGCGGCCGTCCTCCTTGGCTCGGTACATCGCCAGATCGGCCTGCTTGATGATGTCGCCGACGTCGTGGTTGCCGCTGTTGAACAGCGTGATGCCAATGCTCGCCGAGGTGTACAGCATGCGCCCCTCTATCTCGTAGGGTTCGGCAATATGGTGACGCAGCCCCTCGACAAGCATCAGGGCATTTTTTGCGGCCGTGGCGTCATTCAGGCTGAGGCCGGAGAGGAGGATGATGAATTCATCGCCACCGACCCGCGAGACGATATCCGTCTTGCGAAGAGCGCCCTTGAGCCGGTTGGAGACCTGCACCAGCAGGCTATCGCCGGTGCTGTGGCCCAGCGAGTCGTTGATGGTCTTGAAATGGTCAAGATCCAGAAAGATCAGTGCGCCACTGTGACCATAGCGCCGGGTGCGTTCGAGCTCCTTGCCCAGATGCTCCATCAAAAAGCGACGATTTGGCAGTCCGGTCAGGGCATCGAAAAAAGCATGTTTGTTGATCTCTTGTGATTTCTGCTCGATTTCGGCATTGCGCTCTTCCAGCGTACATACCATGTCATTGAAGCCATGAATGATCGCGCCGATCTCATCGCTGTCGCTCACCGGAATGCGGAGCGAAAAATTCTGCTCGGCCGAGATCGCCTTCATGCCCTGCAACAGCGTACCTATCGGCCCCGAGACACGGTGGTGCAGCCGCGCCGACAATCCGTAAATCGCCATCAGCACGGCAATCCAGACCGTCAGCACACTCGCCAAGTAGCCGATGATCTGCCGGTAGAGCGTATCCAGACTGGCCTGCACATAGAGCACACCGATCTGGGCATTATCCAGATTGATGGCCGTGACCAGGTGCAGGGATCTGAGTGAAAAGCGGTGCCCCAGCACGCCGCGCCGCACGTCCCGGGCGCCATCCTCATATTGTTCCGTCACGGACAGGGGGGCGCCCATGTTGGAGGAGGCAAACAGGTTGCCCTGCTCGTCATAGATCTGCGCCATGACCACGTCATGGCCCGCCTTCATCGACTGAAGCATCAGTTGAGCCGTCTTCTCATCGTCAAAGCTGAGGGCCGCGGTCACATGGGTGCCGACAAATTCGGCCAGCACCGATATGCGCTCCACCAGCGCACTGCGCGAACTCAGCACCTCGAAACCCACCAGTACGGACGATGAGGCCAGCAATGCCAGTGCCGTGGTCAGCATGATCATGCCCCGGATCTTGGCCGCGACCGAGAGCGTACGCCATCTCGACATGCCCAGTGACAGCACTAGGTTCCCCTTCTGGAAACAATGGTCGCCAACTCCAGCAATGGGGACGCAATTTTGATGTCTGCACTCCTGACCGAGTCCAGATTGATGCGAAAACCGATACGCTGACCCACCGAGGTGAACTCGATCATGCCGCCCGAGTCGGCAAAATTTTCGATATCGCTGACGGTCAGGGTGACGCTGTGGGAGACCGCCAGCAGGATCTGGCCCAGATGGGAGGCCGCCGAGCGGGAGACAAACAGGATGTTGCAGCTCTGCAGACGGCTGTCCAGGCGGGTAAATTCATGGACCGAGATGGTCCGCCCGCCGATGCTCTGGCCCGCCAGCTTGTCCAGCGCGCCGCCGAAGGGATTCTGATTATAGACGCAGACCCGGAACGCATCGTCAGACTGTTGGGCAAAGGTCGCAAAGCGGCCCAGCCGAAACAGCAGCACGGCTTTCAATTCATACTCTGGCGTTGTCGACTCGATTGCCGATACGGCACTGCCAAACAGCATCAGCAACAACATCCAGCAACCGCGCACGCACCGGGCCGCGTGCCCCTTTGGCCATATCGTCAATTCAGAAACTCCAGCGTAACTCTGCAAACAGGGAGCGCTCCATTTCCGAGGGCGCCGCAAGAAACTCGCCGACATACTCGACATGCCGGTCATCCAGCAGGTTGTTGACCGTCAGGCCCAGCTCGAGATCCGGGTTAAATTGCCAGGCCAGCCTCGCATTCAGGAGGAAATACGCATCGATGGGCATCGATGAAAGAACGATGGCGCCGGGATTGGGAACGTCATCGACGTAGGAGACCCAGGTATCCAGTTTCCAGTCTGACTGGATATCCATCGCCGAATAAAATGATGCCAGATGCTTTGGCGTGCCCTTTTCGATGACCTCGACACTGGCAGGGTCGCTGCTGCCATCGCGCTGACGCATGTCGATTTTCACCAGGCTGTAGGTGGCCTTGAGCTGCCACCAGGACTGCGCCTGCCAGACCGCCGCCATCTCCAGGCCATAGCTTTTACCGTACAGCTCGTTGCCATGGATGAGTGCGGTAGATGACACCGCCTCCATGGATTGATACCGGTCGTAGTCATTCAGAAACAGGGCGGTATCGAGCGAGAATTGCCGATTGCCGTAATAACGATGCCCCAGCTCATAGGCCAGCAGCTCCTCGGACTGGAACGCGGCATTGCCGTATAAACGAACAAAAGCCGGCATGCTCAGAGCGGGGTTGATCCCCGTGATGATTTGGGAATCCCGCTCCACCATGGAGGGCGTACGCACGGCGCGGGAGACACTGGTCCACAGACTGTGGCCCGGGGTCGGCATCCACATCAGGCGGGCCGATGGCTGATATTCGAATCCGGTAAAGGTATTGTGCTCGAACTTGCTGCCCAGGGTCAGCGCCAGCCGCTCGGGCAGCAGCGCTATCTCATCCTGAACGAACATGCTGTAAATGTTGTTGCGCTGAGCCGGGAGGCTGGCGGCGAAGCTGCTGCGAAAATCGCTGTCGACATGCCGATAGCCCAGCCCCCAGATCAGGCGGTGTGCGCCCATGTCGGCCAGCTGATTCTGAAAGTCGATATCCTGGATATCGTGCTGCTGCCCCACGTAGACTTCCTGCCGCTCGGCGCGATCCCAGTAGGTCGTCAAGGTGGAGTGCGACTGGTTGGCATGGGTGAAATCCAGCTTGCCGAGCAGGTTGCCCCCCTTGGCGCTGAATTCATCCTTCACCGAGGTATACCCCAGCGGTGGCTGCCAGAGCACCTGGACGTATTGCTTCTCGTCGGCCTGGAAGAGATCGCCCTGCAGCGTCCAGTTGACCGCCTCGCTGGCCACGCCATCCAGGCGAAAGCCGCCACTGGTCGGCTGCCATCCATCAAAGGCCTCTGCGTCGGCCTCCTCGCCACTCAGGCGCAGGTTATTGGAGCGATACTGTTTTTGCTGCACATGCATGCGCCCCGTCACCTTGTCGCTCAATGCCGCGCCATACCGGAGGCTGGCATGCTGCTGGAGCTGATCGCCGGCGCCCAGCTCGACCTGGCCACCCTGGGTATTCGCCACCGGCTTGGTGATGATGTTGATGATGCCGTTGACGGCATTGGCCCCCCACAGGGCCGCCCCGGGGCCGCGGATCACCTCGATGCGGTCGATATCCGAGATGAGCGGATCCTGCATGTCCCAATAGACGCCCGAGAAGGAGGGCGTATAGACACTGCGGCCGTCAATCTGCACCAGCAGCTTGTTTGCAAAGCGGCCGGCAAAGCCGCGACTGCTCACCACCCACTTGTTGGCATCCAGCTGGGCAACATAGAGCCCCGGCACCAGCCGCAGCGCCTCGGGTATGCTCTTGACCCCCCGCCGTTGCAACTCATCGCTGGTGACCACATGAATGGCCGCCGGTGCCGTCAGCAGGCTCTGTTCACGCCGGGAGACGGAGGTCACCTCGAGGCTCAGCAGATCCTGCAGCGCCATCTCCTGCAGGCTGTCGAGCTCCTCGTGCTGACGGCCATGCGCGTAGGGCTGGCACAGCAGCACGCTCGCCAGTGCGAATACAAAGCGGGGGTATGCAGTCGGGCGGCAACGCGAGGTCTGTGGCATAGGCGATCATCCGTGATCAGAGTGACAAGGAAAACAAGACGCCGGGTAACACTATCACTGTTCGCGGGTCCTCGTTCGTGACCTAACGGGCACTCTCGCCTCAATACCCATGTAAACGATGCGCTGGCACACCCCGCTGCCAGACGGGGAATGTGCCACCACATCGCGCAGTTGCCGCCAATGTCACTTAATCGGTGTGGATATTGGCGTATTGATGAAAAACGGCCCGGGGGGTGATGCCGGCCCCCGGATCCGATACCGACAGGCTTGCACCGGCAGCATAAGGATATGAATCATGAGCGATGTCGCACTCTCCGTCAGCCTGCTGGCGCTGATCGCCGTACTGGGGCTGTGGTTGGGCAACTGGCGTATCCGCGGTGTGGGCCTCGGCATCGGCGGGGTGCTGTTTGGCGGCCTGCTGGTGGGCCATTTCACCCACCGCTACCAGATTGAGCTCGACAGCCACACCCTGCACTTCATCCAGGAGTTCGGCCTCATCCTGTTCGTCTACACCATCGGCATCCAGGTGGGGCCGGGGTTTTTCTCTTCGCTGCGCAACGCCGGCCTGCGCCTGAACGGCTTTGCCGTGCTGCTGGTGCTGCTGGGCTGCCTGGTGGCCGCGCTCCTGCACCGGCTGCTGGGGGTACCGCTGCCGGTGATACTCGGCATTCTCTCCGGCGCCGTCACCAATACCCCCTCGCTGGGGGCGGGCCAGCAGATCCTCGCCGAACTGGGTGCCGGCGGCAGCGATCTCGGCCAGATGGGCATGGGCTATGCGATAGCCTATCCGTTCGGCATCTGCGGCATTTTGCTGAGCATGTGGCTGATCCGACGGCTGTTCAATATCCAGATCGAGCACGAGGCCCGGGCCTTCGAGCAACAGCCCGGCCAGCTCAGGGAAAACCTCTACACCCTGAATGTGGCGGTGCGCAATCCCAACCTCATCGGCCTGAGCCTGGCGGAGATCCCCAACCTCGAGGATGGCGCCCTGGTCTGCTCGCGCCTCAAACGCGGCGACCAGCTGATGGTGCCCCATGCGGAGACCCGGGTCGAAGCCGGCGATCTGCTGCATCTGGTGGGCGATCGCAAGGCCCTCAGGCGGGCGCTGCTGGTGATTGGCGAAGAGGTGGACGCCTCCCTCTCCACCCGTGGTACCGAGCTGCGGGTGGAGCGGGTCGTGGTCACCCACGAGCAGGTGCTGGGCAAGCGCATCGGCGATCTGGGGCTGAAGCAGAAATATGATGTGGCGGTGTCGCGCCTCAACCGCGCCGGCGTGGAGCTGGTCCCCGCCAACCGCACCAGCCTGCAGTTCGGCGACATCCTCAACCTGGTG